>DCHI01000020.1:0-2173 GCA_002314795.1 Bacteroidales bacterium UBA1756
AAAAATTTCGTGCGGTAGCCGTGGGAAATTTCGTGCCAGTGAGAGTGGGAAAATAATTTTTTTGTATTGTTGCAAAAAATAATATCAATGAGAAAATTTACGAATAGAGAAAAAAATATTATCAACAGAATAGTAGAAATTCATGAAGCGCATCCAAGTATCCGCATTCCAGTTCCCGTCATATACGAGAAGTCTGTAGAATTAAAAGTTGATTATGAAACTTGTCGGAAAGAAGCAATCAGAAACATCGTAACAAATTACAATCAAAGTTACATTTATGAAACAGCAAATCTTATAACTGTTCTTGAGGAGAATGGATATATTCTTCTTGACAAAGAACCTACAGAAAATCCGTACAAGGAAGAAATAAAGGCTGCTAATGATTTCATAAAACAAATGGAAATAAATGGCTGGGAATATGAACAAGCGGTCGACGACTCATTTCCCCTAAAACCACTTTTTGGTCGTATATCCCCCAAATTTGCAAATATGCTACTGAATCAAATTTATGCGAATGTTTTAGTCTTTGATTCATTAGTTGATTTAGCCAAAGACGAATTCCTGACAGAAGAAGGTCAAATGCTTAAAGAGGCAAGGATTCAAAGTAAAAATTCACACAAAACACTATGTTGGACAATAATAACAGCAATATGTGCACTACTAACGTTTATTTTTAGCATAATAATTCCAATATTATTTAATGATAATAAAAACATAAATGAGCCAACAAATCCGCAAGTAAATAGTAACAAACAAAATATAGATACAATTCATTACATAGAATACATAGTGGATGAACCCTTTATTGATACGACTCAACAACATATTCCCAAATATAAGTTTAATAATTAGGGCGACCGGGCACGCTATCCGCTCATATCTTTCCTCCCAAGGTCGGAAAGGATAACCGCTTCTATCGTTGTCGCAACAACCAAAGTAAGAAAACGCCAGTCGGAACGAGGACTGACGTTTTCTTGTTTCTATGTGCAACCGAAAAACGCCGCCATTACGCGGGCGACGTTTTAACCGGTGCTTTTTTGTTTCCATTGGTATTGACTGCGTCAATATGCAGTTATCACCATTCGTTGACGAGTGCGGCGAACATCGCCGTTGGCAAGCTGCCGACGTTAGTGGACGCCCTTCGGGCTACAGTGGACGGCGCGCCGTTAACAATTAACAATTTCACCGCCGCGCCGCCCCGATTTGAGCGCAATTTTTAACGTAACTTATTGTATATCAATAAATTATAAATGTAATTTTGCGCCGAAAATCTCCGAAAATAATTGTTAAATTACTCTGTTTCAGCACATTGAAATAAATTTTTATTTCAACATATTGAAAATCAATTATTTACATATAAAAATAATTGAAAATAAATTTGTTTTTTTGCGTAAATAGTTGTAAATTAGCAGCATAAAACAAGGGGGATGATAAACGCCCCTTGTTTTAGCCCTTAAAATTTTAATGTTATGAAGACTTTAGCCGAACTCTTAACCGCCGCCGCCGCCGAAATCAACGCCGCCCGCGCCATCAACAACGAAATCAATACTTTAATGTTTGCGCCCGTTGGCACGCCCGCGCAGGAGGCAGCCACAAACGCCCAAATTCAAGCCCTTAAAAAGCAATTATCCGCCCGCTAAAGGCGGCACGGCGGGCGGGCTTCACCGCCCACCCGCCGCCCATCGGCGCACCGCCGCCGCCGTTCTTTGACATACTGAAAGAGAAAAAAACAAGGCACGCACCGCCGCCCGCCCGCCGTCATATTTCCTTGAAATTTTGCGGAGGTTATCACCAACACAGCGAGGGCGAGAGGCGGCACACGTTTCACTTTATCCGCTTTTTTCTGCAAAAAAGCGGAGGAAAAAGGCAGTAAACCAACAATTTGAAAATAATTAAAGTACACACAACCCGCCCGCGGGAAGTCAGAAGCCCGCAGGCACAAAAAAGAAAGGCGAACCAATGAAAAAACAACACAAAAAAAGACTGAACACGGCGACAACGGCGAAAGCCGCCGCCAACGTAAAAGCAAACGCACAGGCAGACCCCGCAAACCTCACAATCATTTTGAACGTGATAAACAAGGGAGGCAACCCAGCCGCAAAAAGGGCGGTAATTGAATTTTTAGCGAGATACTGACCCAAAAAAAATCAGAATAACGAACAACCACGGCGGG
>DCHI01000020.1:2192-18777 GCA_002314795.1 Bacteroidales bacterium UBA1756
GAGCCGCCCGCCATTTTTACCAACCAAAAAACAACAACAAAATGAACGATTCAGAAATCTACAAAGCCGCCGAAATCGGCATCACCTACAAAGTGAAACCCTCCCCCGATTCAGTTTTCAAGATAACCGCACCGCAGCACACTTTCAGACTAATGCGGCGAGTTGAGGAAATGAACGAGAACATTCAATATAAAGAAATGTTTTACAGCCTACTTTTGAACCAAGCCGCCGAAGTGATAGCGATTCACAAAATCGGCGAGGGAAGCACAAACTCAACAATCACGGACATAAAATTTATTTTGCAGGGCGCAATAATGGCCAACGCGACAAACATTATAATTTGCCACAACCACCCGAGCGGAAGAACCACCCCGAGCGAGGCAGACCGAAAACTGACAACGCGCATAAAGAAAGCCGCCGAGATTTTCGACATCAGACTTTTGGACAGCGTGATAATTTCAGATACGAATTATTTTTCATTTCTTGAAAATTGTATGCTTGATTAACGAAAGGAACGGCGGCGAAGTCAGAAGCGCCGCCCCTTTACATAATTCATTTATTTATTAACCCACTAAATTTTTTAACTATGGGAAAAAACAACAGCAGCGCAGCAGGCGCAAAGGAAAACAAAACCATCAACACCAACAACGCCAACGGCAGCAAGCCCGCCGAAACGATTGAGGAAGCCGCCGCCATTTTGGGCAAGGTATTCAAGCCCGAGACGGAACCCGCCGAAAAACCGACCGAACAGGCCGAACCGACCGAGCCGAAGACCGACACCGCCGAAGCGGCGGCAAAGGCCGAAACAGCCGCCAAGGCAGCCCCGCAGCAGTCGCCCGACCTTTTCAGCGAACCCGCGCCCAAGCCGCTGACATTCGCCGAAATGCAGGCCAAAATCAACGCCGAACTTTCGCGCCTCAAGGAACAGCAGGAACGCGCCGCAAAGCGCGAAATCCTCGTCAACTGCAAAAGGCAGATGAAAGAATATAGTGAAAGACTGGCGCAGACTGAAAACTTTGAAGCGGACTTCTGCCGCCTTTCGTTTCAGACCCTCGCGGAAGAGTACAACAGCCGCCAGGCCTTCAAAGAGTCGTTTCTCATTTCCAACCCCGCAATCATCCGCAAATTTTGCGACATCCTCGCCGAGGAGGTCGGCGCAAAAATAAAGGAGATTGAAACCGAAATAATCAACGGCTAAAGCCCGAAAAAAGCGAAACGGCGGTCAAAGTCAGAAGCGCCGCCGTTTCAATTTTTACCAACGAAAAAACAATGTTTAATTATTGGAAAAAACAACTTTGCAAAAATACTAAAATTATGGGAAACAACAACAACCGCAACAACGAAAACAACGAAAACAAGCAGCCCACCAACCGAGAACAGCAGTTTGCCCGCCTTTTGGAAGTGACCGCCGAAGCCCGCGCCATCAAGGAGAATTTAATCAACACCGCCAAAACTGCCGAACAAGCATTATTTTACGAAACTCTTACAATCAATCATATCATTTTGAATATGATATACAAGAAGGACAACCCCGAAATCACCGAGTTCAAAAAGTTCCGCGAATGGAAGCAGGAAGGCGCGACAGTCCGCAAGGGGGCAAAGGCCTTTGTCATCTGGGGGCAGCCCGTGGCAGCCCAACGCAGAGAGGAGGCCAAGCAGAAAGGGCAGCCGCAGCCCGAAACCGACCAAGCCGACGAAACCCGCTTCCCGATGTGCTACATCTTCGCCGACACCCAAGTTTTGACCAAGGAGGCGAAGGAAGCCGCCAAGATGGAAGCCGAGGCCGAACGCAGAGCCACCGAAGCCGCCGCCATTTTCGCCGCCAACACCCCCGAACCCGTGGCAATAACAATCTTGTAAGGCCGACCGAACCACGCGGAAACCGCCGCAGGAGCTCCCACTCCTGCGGCGGTTTTTTTTTGCCGCACTCCGTTAACACTTCATTTACAAAAATTTTTTTTCGCCTCGCTCATACTTCACTTCGGCGAAAAAAGGGCGGTATTATGTTTGTCCCAACGTTTTTTTCTCGTGCGCCTTATCTTTGCCGAAAACCTTACGCAATGGCAAACACGATAAGACGCGCCGACGCACTCCGGCAGATGGAAACGCGGGAAGCCCGTGCCGGGATCTCCCGCCATTTCTCCATCCAGTTCTACAAAAAAAACGGGGAGATGGTATCCTTGGCAAGGGCGAGGGTGACGGGACTGCGGGCCGATATGAAGCAGGAGCGGCTCCGAGGCATCCAAGCGGTTGACAGGGAGGGCAATCCCATCGGCCACATCTATCCCGTCTCGATAGACAACATCAGAACCTACAATGAACAACAAGTTGTGATATGATATGGAAATAGTCTTCAATTCAGAGGGAACGCCGATGCTCTTCGCCGGCGAGAGAAGCATCGGGAGCACGCGGAAGACCATTTCCGTGAACGAGGAGCTTTTCCGGAAGTTCTCGTACAAGGACGTGGAGTACGCCAACTGGGGTGACGCCAACCGCTATCCCGACGACGCCCTCGAAGTGATCGGCTCCACCGGCGTACTCTCAACGGCACTAAACTACAAGTGCCGCTGCTGCTACGGGCAGGGAGTCGTGCCGATGACAATGGCCGGAATTGACGAGAACGGAAGCGAGAAGTTCGCCCCGATAAACGACAAGGAAGTCATCAACTACCTGCGGGGCTACTCCTTCCGCAACTACCACGTCGCCGCCTTCCGCGACCTCATCAAACTCGGCAACTGCTTCCCGATTTTCATCTTCAACCGGACGGGCGACAGAATCGTCCGTACCGAAATTGTCAACGCACGCCACTGCAGGCTAAGCATTGACAAGAAGAAAATCATCCTTTTCGGGGAGTTCGACAAGCGCCTCCCCGACGAGACCTCCATCGTGCTCGATGCCTTGGACGAGAGCGACCCCTTCCTGCACCTGCAGATTCTGAAGGAACGGCAGCAGCTCAACGGCAGGGCGGTCGCCTTTCCCCGCATCCGCAACTACTTCGGCAACAACGACTATTACGCCCTGCCGGACTGGGACACCGCTTGGCGGGCCGGATGGATTGAGGTCGCCCACAAGATTCCCACCTTCCTAAAGAAGGCATACGCCAACGCGATGAACCTGATGTGGCACATCCAGATTCCCGACACCTTCTGGGCGACCAAGTTCCCGAAGGAGAACTACGAGTCGACCAAGCAGCGCGAAGACGCCATCAACTGCTACTTGGACGAGTTCGAGGAGGAACTGACCAGCGAGGAGAACCCCGCCAAGACGCTCACAACGGGCTTTTCCCTCAACGAGAGCGGCAAGGCCGAGGAGAAGTGGGTGATTGAACGCCTCGAGAACGAAATCAAGGCCGAAGACCGACTGTCCACTTCGGCGGCTGCAAACAGCGAGATTCTGTTCTCCCTAATGGTCAACCCTTCCGTCCTTGGAGCGGGAATGCCCGGTGGCCCCTACGCGGGCAACGCCGGCAGCGGCTCCGACATCCGCGAGGGACTCCTTGTTTCGCTCATCCTCAACTACATAGAGAAGCAGCAGGTGCTCGACCCCATCGAACTGATGTTCGAGTTCAACGGAATCCGCGATGTGGAGCTCAAGTACCGCAACATCATCCTCACCACCCTCGACACGGGAAAGTCAACCGAAGAAACCTTAGCATAAACCACACTATGAACCCACGACTATTCAGCGCGGAAGCCAACGGAAAGGCGGAGGAAATCAAACAGTTCCTTCCCGTCAACGTCACCTGCTCCTTCCGTGCCATCGCCCCCTCCCTCTCCCAGTGCGAGCGCAGGTATCTGCTCCCCGTTCTCGGCAGCACCCTCTTCGAGCGGATCGCCTCGTTCTACGTCAGCGAACCGCAGCCCCAAAACGCCGTGCTGAAAGAGCTTCTCCAGCTTTGCCAGTACGCCGTGGCCCGTCTCGCCTTCTGGAAGGACTTCGACGTCCTCTCCGTCTCCATATCCGACAACGGGGCCGCCGACCGCGCCGGAGAGAACCGCCTCTACCGCTACCAGTACGAAGCCCTCAAGAAGACGCTGAAATCCGATGGCTTCGACCAGCTCGATGCCGTCTTGGAGTTCTGCGAACAGAACATCCAATCCCTGCCCGAGTTCGCGCAGAGCCCCGCGCACGTCTCCGCACAAGGGACATTCGTCAAGACGACCGCCGAGTTCAATGAAATCCACAACATCGGCAACTCGCGGCTCGTGTTCTTGAAAATGAGATACTTCATCACTTCCGTGGAGGAACTGGAGCTGAGGCACCGCCTCGGCGATTCGTTCTGCAACGAACTCAAAGCGGCGGACGCCACCCTTCCGAAGTATGCGAAGATAATCCCGGACATCCGGAAGTTCATCGTCTTCAGAGCCGTTTCCGAGGGAGTGGCCGAACTCCACCGCCTCCCGACGGAGAAGGGACTGCTCTTCGAGTCGCAGTCCGATTCGGGAGGTTCCTCATCATCCGGAACCTCCGAGAACGTGCTGCCCGCCGAGGAGCTGGAACGTGTGAGAAGGGAGTACGAGCAGAAGTCGGAGCGGTATATGGCCGCCGTCATCGCCGCACTACAGGCATCCATCGCCGACTACCCCAACTACCGCAGTTTTGCGACCGATGACGCGCCACGCAGCGAGGTCTTCCGCCGCGACAACCGCCACCACAAGATTTTCCACGCCTAAATCCCGACAGTTATGGAAGCAGCAGACACCCTCACCATCATTTCCGCCGTCCTCAACTTCCTCTTGGGAGGAACCACCATCTGGAGCATACTCAAATGGCTCGGAGAACGGAAACTCCGCCAAATCGGCGTGGAGGTCAAGGAGAACGAACTTGAAAGCCAGCGCTTCGAGGCGCTGACAAGACAGATTGAATACCAGCGGCAGCTGATAGCCCAGTACATTGACAACGAGCGGGCGAAGGACGAGCTCGACGACAAGCAGCGCGAACTCATCCGCACCCTCAAGCGCAACCAGCTGGAAATGGAGACCGAGAAGATGGAGCTTGAACGAAAGCTCGCCATTTCCAAGACGCTGGAGGCCACCGACACGACTGCCAGCTGAGAATCAAGTCCACCAACGCAAACGCACAAAATCCCAAGCAATGACCTGCCCGCAAGACTACCGTGGCAACGACCACAACACGCCCGAGGCCTTCAGCCAGTACCTCCGCCAGTTGGCAGCCGACAACGTCTGCCTATCGGACTCCGAAGCCGAGCCGCACTATTTCCGCGGCGAACTCGAGGAGTTCTACATCGGATTCCGGGACCGGCTCAACTTTCCCGCCCTCGTGCAGGAGGGAAGCGAAATCCGCTTCACCACCGATGCCGCACAGAACGCCTTCAAGGAACGAGAAAGTTCCTTCATCATCGTGCAGAACTACGCCGAGGACAACGACTACGACGCCATCTATGCCGCTTTCGACACCTGCGAGCGCATCGGTGACGAAATCATCCGGAAAATGAACCTTGACAAGTTCGAAGCGGAGTGTATGGTCGTCAAGGACTTCCGTTTGGAAGACGTGACAGCCATACAGATTCAGAACGTCAAGGAACGCTACGTCGGCGTCAGATACTCGTTCACCACCCGCACCCCGTTCTGGGACGAGATTGACACAAGGAAATGGAGGTGATATGGTCGAGTTGAGGATTGAAATCAACGGCAAAGCACACGTTTCGCAGGTTCCCGAAAGGTTCGACGAACTTTCGCGGGAACAGTTCCTTGCGGTGTGCCGCAGATATTTGCGCGCCTCGCAGGGCGAAAAGCCGCAGACCGGCTTTTATTCCACCCTGCTCGGCTTGGATGGGAAGGTATGGGAGACGCTCGCCCCCGAGCAGCGTCACCCGCTCAAGTCGCTCTTGAGATTCACCGCCACCCGCAGCCCGAAAATATCGAAGCTGCTCGTGCCGTTCATAGAGGCCGGCGGGCAGAAGCTCATCGGCTACCAGCCCACCTTCTCCAACACCACTTGGCAGGAGTTCGTCTATGCCGACGGCTTCGCCCTCGCCGGAAGATACAAGGAAGCGGCAGCGGTGCTCTACCGACCGCAGCGTACCCCGTACAACGGGGAGACCGACCGCCGAATCCCTTTCTCCATCTACGGCACCGACACGCGACTCGCACTCTTCGATGCCGTCCCCGAAGAGGAACTTCTCGCCGTCATCCTCAACTACAATGCGTTGAGGAAATCCCATCTCGAAGGAAAGTACCCGCACATCTTTGCCCGAGGCGCAAAGCCGTCGGGCGGCGGCGGTGCCTTCTCGTGGGTGAAAATCCACCGCGACCTTATGGGAGACCAGTTTTTTGACGAAAAAAAGTTCTTCGAGAGCAATGTCCACGTCATTCTGCACCGCCTCAACCACATAATTGAGACCTCGCAAACCCGCCGCTGAATTTTGCGCAAATTCCATTTCCTAATATAGCAAAGTTGATTTTTGTTGTATTTTTGCACGTTCAAATCAAGCAAGTATGGAGACACAAAATATTGAGTACAAGGAATCTTGGAGAGATGAATATTTGAAATGGATTTGCGGCTTTGCCAATGCGCAGGGCGGCACTCTATACATCGGCAAAAACGACAAGGGAGAGGTCGTCGGCGTGGAAGATGCCAAACGCCTGTTAGAGGATATTCCCAACAAGGTGAAGAATGCAATGGGAATCATTGTCGGTGTGGATTTGATGATGGAAGACGGCAAATCGTACCTCAGAATTAAAACCGACCCCTGCGAATACCCTCTTAATTATAAAGGGCAATATTTTATTCGCTCTGGGGCAACCTTGCAGATGTTGCAGGGCTCGGCGCTTACTCATTTTCTGCTCAGACGAACCGGCGCGAAATGGGATGCCGCTACTGTGGAAAATATCACTTACCAAGACCTTGATTTAGAGAGTTTCAACATCTTCCGCCGTGAAGCATTGCGCAGCAAGCGTATGACAGAAGATGACCTCGACTGCTCCAATGAAGAACTACTCAAAAGATTGAAACTCACTGTTAACGGCAAACTGAAAAGAGCAGCCGTACTCTTGTTTTACCGCGAACCGGAAGATTTGTTCACAGGGTGTTACACCAAAATCGGAATGTTCAACAAAGAGGCCGACATTCTTTATATGGATGAAGTTCACGGTTCTTTGATGTTGCAGGCCGACCGCGTTCAGGAGTTGCTTTACCAAAAATACCTCAAGGCATTCATCACCTACGACAACCTCACACGAGTTGAGACCTACCCGTTCCCGAAAATGGCGGTAAGAGAAGCCATTTTCAATGCGCTGGTTCATTCGGACTGGTCTGCTAATAATCCAATTCAAATTCGCGTTGAAGACGACTTGATGTATATCTCCAACAGCTGTTTGCTGACCGAAGGATGGACCGCGGAAACGATTCTTTCCTCACACCAGTCTCTTCTGCTAAATCCCAATATAGCCAACACTTTTTTTCGTGCAGGTTTCATTGAGGCGTGGGGACGTGGCATTGAAAAAATGTGCAAGGCCTGTCTCAATTACGGCTCTCCGGAACCAGTGTACATCATCCATCCTTGCGACCTGATGGTTCGTTTTGACGCTACCCCCGCCGTGCTGCCTTTCATTGAAGACGAACGGCGGAAGTATGAGTTGTCAAGGATTCCTCAAAACGACCAAGTAGCGAGCAGAGTAACGGATAAAGTAACGGATAAAGTAACGGGTAAAGTAACGGGTAAAGTAACGGGTAAAGTAACGGGTAAAGTAATATGCGATGTTACCGGAAATGCTGCTGCCATTATAGATATAATTAGAGAAAATCCCAATATCACCGTTGTCCAGCTTATGTCAATTTTATCGATGAGCGATGCGGGTGTGCGGAAAATTATGCGACAATTAAAGTCCGATGGTCTCATCCGCCGTGTTGGGCCCGACAAGGGTGGACATTGGGAGGTAATTGACAAATAGTAATGAGCCACACCGTAACCACCGTCATTGATGGCAAGGCCATCACCAACATCGAGTTTTATGAGCAGGCACGCCGCTGGGCGGCCATCGTCCGCAACAAGGCCAAGCGGAACGCGTTGGCATTCAGCAAAGGCAAGCAGAAGCCGCACACCTACAAGCAGGGAAAGAAGGCCGGAAAACTTGAACGGAAGCTGGTAAGCAGCATCCAGTTCAATATCGAGCACGACCTGCACATCCCGGAGTGCGTCAGCTTCAAGATACCCATTCACGGCATATACCGAGAATGGGCTGTCGGTTTCGGGCAGCCGAGAACGCCGGGCAAATACGTCAATCCCCGCCCGAGGATCCGCCGTTCAATGGCGGACTGGTTAGACGAGCCCATCAGCCGCAACGCTGAAAAACTCTTCGACCTCGCCGCCGAGTTCTATGGTGACAAAATGCTGCTCAACTTTTTCGGTACGAAAAAGCAGTAATTTCCTTGCATTTTGTCATTATTTGACACCTGCCATTTTATTGTTAAAAAGTGCATTTTATATGCGCTTTTTTGCTATTTTTGCGGCTGATTTGTGTTCACAATATTGTATTATCGGAATTTAAATATCAAGCCAGATGAAACCGGAAGAAAAAGCACGAGTTATTATTGATGGCTGGTTAGAAGATGCCGGTTGGAGAGTCATTAACAGAGACGAATTTTCTCCCGACATGCAAGCAGTTGCAGTTCGAGAGGGTCTTATGAAGGCGAATAAAGAAGCTGACTATCTCTTGTTTATATTGGGCAAGGCCGTCGGCATTTTGGAAGCCAAACGCAAAGAAGACCAACTGGGCGAGGAAGTAGCAGAACAAGCGGGACAATACGCCCACATCTTGCCAAATTGGTGCGATTACCATCAAAAGCCATTACCAATGGTTTATTTGTCTAATGGTGAAAAACTCCTTTATAGAGATATAAGAGAAGATGGAGATTATAAACCATTGCGACAAATGCACACGCCCAAACAAATGACAAGAATGCTTGGCATAAATGATTTCTATGCAGGACTGCCCACACTGAAGGAACGCGGGCTGCGTACCTGCCAATACCAAGCTATAACGGAATTGGAAAAGAGCTTTCGCAGTGGGCAGAAACGAGCATTGATGGTATTAGCCACTGGTGCTGGAAAGACTTATACAGCCTGCACAGCGGCATATCGTTTTCTTGAATATACGTCGATGCATAAAGTCTTGTTTCTGGTTGACAGAAACAATCTCGGGAAACAGGCGGAAGGCGAATTTGGGAAGTATTGTCTGACGGAAACTGGCGACCCGTTCAACACAATTTTTGATGTCCACCGTTTGCGTTCCAACGAAATACCCCCTGAAAGCAACGTGGTAATTTCAACAATCCAACGCCTTTATTCCCTACTTTCCGGGACAGAATTGGAAGATGGTGATGATGACGAAGGCAATATTGATGAAAACCCTTTCATAAATCTCAACAATGCGCGTTTGCCGCAAGACTATTTTGACTTAATCATTATTGACGAATGTCATCGCTCAATATACAATCAAAACAGTTGGGGGCAGGTGCTTGATTATTTCAACACCGCCAAAATGATAGGTCTAACGGCAACACCGACACCTGAAACCCTCGCATTCTTCAACAACAACCGCGTCATCAATTATACATTGGAAAAGTCAATCATTGATGGTGTCAATGTTGATTATCGAATTTTCCGTATAAAGACAGAAACCACAGAAGGCGGTGGTACAATTCACGAAGGCGAGAAGTACACGGAAAAGACCAACTATACTGGAACTTATCAGAGTGTCAAGTCTGATAAGGAAATTCAGTATTCTGAAAAAGAGCTCAACCGAAGCGTAATTAACGAAACACAGATTCGCTTGGTATTAGAGACATTCAAGAATAGCATTTACTCGGATATGTTTCCAGAACGAGAACCCAATATGGATTACATTCCAAAAACTTTGATCTTTGCATTGAATGATGCACACGCTGATAATATCGTGCGCATTGCAAAGAATGTTTTTGGAAGAACAGACAACCACTTCGTTCAGAAAATAACCTACTCAGCTGGAGACAGTAATGCTTTGATTAGAAGTTTCCGTAATGATAAAGACTTCCGCATCGCAGTCACCGTCACTTTGGTTTCCACCGGAACGGACATCAAGCCGCTTGAAGTGGTTATGTTTATGAGAGATGTGGCGTCGTCAACACTTTATACGCAGATGAAAGGTCGCGGATGTCGTACCATCGGAGACGACATTCTTCGGAACGTCACTCCCAATGCCATAAGCAAAGACCTGTTTTATCTCATAGATGCGGTAGGCGTAACAGAAACTGAAAAACACGTTCCCCAACCGACAAGTGGCGGTCCCTGCCACATCACACTACAAATGCTGCTTGAACAAATCTCTCACGGCTACCTACCCGATGAAAATTTGCGCATTTTGGCTTCCGCTTTATCTCGCATCCACAACAAATCCGAGGCAAAACATCACAATCGATTTGAAGAGTTAGCAGGTTTAGGAATGAACGAATTGGCGGGTATCCTTTATGATGCACTGGAAACCGAAAATAGTTCTCTGCCACCATTCATTGATATACATCAACCGAATCTTGAACGCAAAGCCCTTGTTCTGCCATTAGCATGCAAACCACAGGCGCGGAATTATCTACTGGAACTCAACGCTGGTTTCGTGAAAATCCTACAACCGGGCGAAGACACCCTTATTGAAGCAGGCTTCACACAAGAAGAAGCTAAATCAAGCACGGAAGCCTTCGAAGAATATGTTAACAACCATCGTGACGAAATTGAGGCACTTCGCATCATTTACAATAACAATGCCAAGAATCTGAATTATCAAACACTAAAAGAGCTTGAAACCATTCTTGTTAGCGAGAATATTAAATTCAGACCTTCCGCATTGTGGAACGCTTATCGCCTCATTGTCCCCGACAAAGTTGTTAAACTGGCAAAAAAAGAAGAGAAGGAAATGTTGACCAATATCATTCAACTGGTCAGGTTTGCCTTTCACCAAATTACCAAATTACAGACTTTGTCAAGTACGACATCGCAGTATTTCAACCTTTGGTGCGGCCAAGCTCAACGTCCTATGAACGATGCTCAAAAAGCCATTATGAACGATGTTGCCCATTTTATTTCAGCCAATGGCACGACCACAATTAACGAAATCAGAGAAGCGGAATCACCGACACTGGCAGCTCAAATAATTTCGGCCTACGGGGATGTAGCTGCTGCTAATGAAGCAATCCTATCACTTTCACAATTCATTATTTATGCGCATAACGCTGCTTAATCCTAACACATAATATTTTTTATGAAAGAACAATCCAACGCAACGGAACAAAGTTTGACCAAAAAAGTATGGAAATTGGCTGATGTTTTGGCTGGCCAAGGCATAGGCTTCACTGACTATATTACTCAGCTTACCTATCTTCTTTTTTTGAAGATGGACGATGAGCAAAGCACCACTTTTCAAGAAGAATCAAAAATCCCAGAAGGGAATCGCTGGAGCGACCTGTTAAATCTTGAAGGAACTGATTTGTTAGAAAAATACGATTCCATACTGAAGAAGCTGAGTGAGCAGAACAATCTTATCGGCACTATTTACACAAAAGCACAAAACAAGATTGACAAGCCCGTCTATCTGAAAAAGGTCATCTCGATGATTGATGGTGAAAAATGGCTCTTGATGGAAGGTGATGTGAAGGGAGCCATCTACGAAGGAATATTGGAGAAGAACGGACAAGATAAAAAAAGCGGTGCAGGTCAATACTTCACCCCACGTTCTTTGATTTCAGCTATGGTTGATGTCTCTCAACCCAAAATCACCGAAACGGTCTGTGACCCAGCTTGCGGGACTGGAGGTTTCCTTCTGGCCGCATACGAATTTATGAAGCAGCAGAGCAGTGACAAACGGAAACGCCAATTTCTTAACACGGAAGCTCTGTCCGGAGTTGATAATACCGCATTAGTCGTTACTATGGCTTCAATGAACCTCTACCTCCACGGTATTGGCATTGCCAGAAGCCCTATTGAATGCCGCGACTCATTGGAAACAGAGCCGACCAAATTAGTTGACGTGATTTTGGCAAATCCGCCTTTCGGAACTCGTCCTGCCGGTTCGGTAGAAATCAATCGAGACGACTTCTATGTGACAACAAAGAACAACCAGCTGAACTTTTTGCAGCATATGATGCTGATGTTGAAAGATGGAGGACGTGCGGCTGTTGTTTTGCCGGACAATGTTCTGTTTGAGGCAGAAGGTGAAAAAATCCGAAAGAAACTCCTTGCGGATTTTAACCTTCATACCATTTTACGCTTGCCAACAGGCATTTTTTATGCCCAAGGTGTCAAAGCTAATGTCTTCTTTTTCACAAAAGGGCAAAAAACGGAGGATGTTTGGTACTATGATTATCGCACAGGCATAAAACACACGCTTGTTACCAATCCAATGCAGCGCAAAGACCTTGACGATTTCGTAAAATGCTACAATGTCGGCAATTTAGAAGCACGCAAAGAGACGTATAATGAAACCACTTCACCAAATGGGAGATGGCGCAAGTATTCTGTCAAAGAATTGTTGAAACGCGACAAAACGAGTTTGGACATCACTTGGCTTAAAGCTAATGCTGATGAAAAAGAATACACGCTTGCAGAATTGATGGACACTATTAGTGAAAAAAGCGATAGCATTGCCAAAGCGGTAACAGAATTGAAGTCGTTAATTGCTAACATAGAGGAATAGTATGGACACAAAGAAACTCAGACAGAAGATTCTTGACCTCGCTATCAGAGGTAAATTAGTTCCTCAAGACCCGAATGACGAACCTGCATCCGTTTTGCTTGAACGTATTAAAGCTGAAAAGGAAAAATTGATTAAGGAAGGGAAAATCAAGAAAAGCAAGCAAACCGCTTCTGTTGATAGTTCCCCTTATGAGAAGTTGCCTTTTGAAATTCCAGAGAGTTGGGTGTGGACAACATTAGGCGATATTACTAATTACGGTGAAACGAAAATCGTTCCAATTGATGAAATTCCAAGTGATAATATTGTTGTAGAATTGGAAGATATTGAATCATATACGGCTACATTGCTTAAAAAAATTCCGAAAAGCGAGCGAGATATTAAAGGAGTTCGAAATGAATTTCATAAAGGAAATCTACTGTATTCAAAATTGAGAACATATCTAAATAAAGTTTTAGTAGCTGATTGCAATGGTTTTTGTTCTACAGAAATAATTCCAATTGATTTCTTATATGATATAAATAGTTCATTTTTTTGCTATGTAATGAGGTCAAACTATTTTTTGGATTACACTGCTATGTGTGTGTATGGAAATAGAATGCCTCGATTGAGCTCTACGGACGCAAGAAAAGCATGTCTTCCGTTGCCTCCCCTTGCAGAACAAAAACGTATTGCATCAGAAGTTAAGCGTTTGTTTGCTTTAATAGACATAATTGAAGAAGGTAAATCATCGTTAGAGGATGCGATAAAGCAAGCCAAACGCAAGGTTCTGGAGTTGGCGGTTTCTGGCAAGCTTTGTGACGATAACCGCCATTATGAGAAGTATGCTGGGAAAGTTAAAACATTTATGCTTGAAGAGCTGCTTGATTATGAGCAACCACAAGCATATATAGTGGATTCGACTGACTATTGTGATGACTACCAGACACCAGTGCTGACAGCAGGGAAATCATTCATTATTGGTAGAACCAATGAAAATTTTGGGATATGCAATAATTTACCAGTTATTATTTTTGATGATTTTACTACGGATTCAAAATATGTTGATTTCCCGTTCAAAGTAAAATCTTCAGCAATGAAGATTCTGAAACCCAAAAACAGCAATACCTGTTTGAGATATATTGCTGCGTTTATGTCCATAACAAAGTTAATCGGTAAAACGCACAAAAGATATTGGATTTCTGAATACAGTAAATTAGAAATACAACTCCCTCCTTACGAGGAACAGCTCCAAATAGTAAGGCAGGTCGATGAAATATTTGCTTTCTTAGACAAGATTTATCAGAATCTTATCTAAGAAACTAACAAGCGTTTTTGCTTTGTCAACAATCTCTTCTTGTTCTTCATAACTTGTCAATGGAATTTCAAGTGATTTGAATAGTTTTTTATTCAAGTGAGGTATAGCCGAACCAACTTTTGATTCTTTAAGTTTTAGCTGATTCGTTTGAATAAACAGAAGAATAAATTCGGGGTAAACAGAAGAATCAATGTTTAATAATTTGAAAGTGCTCCCTTTATAACCATCTGCAGGAGCAGTAAAAACCTCACCCGAATTTTCTCCGTCAACAAGAATTATATTTGTTCCTTTGGGTACAAATTGACCTTCATTAAAAAACTGAGCTTCGGATTTCCCACGGAGATATTTTACATCAAGATAGGGCATCTCTTTGTCCGTTATCTTACTGCCATCAACCAATTTACACAAATTGCCTAAAATAGTCGTTTGAGCGTACTTCTCATAATGGCGGTTATCGTCACTGAGTTTGCCGTTAACCGCCAACTCCAACACCTTGCGTTTGGCTTGCTTTATCGCATCCTCTAACGATGCTTTTCCTTCTTCAATTATGTCTATTAAAGCAAACAAACGGTCTATCTCCGCTACAATTCGACACTGCTCCTTTATTGGAGGAAGAGGATATAAGAAATTTTCTATGTGACAATTATTGATTGATGGTGAGTTGTCACCCTTTATGTATTGATTGAGCCCATCTACCACATAGGTAGATGTTAGGAGAAAGAATAGAAAACGAGAGTTATAACTTCCATTTGAAGTTACAACATAAAAACCAGTGCTAGCAATGGCATTTTCATATTGTGCTGTAACCATAGCTATATTTTTCAAATATGGTCGTACCATTGAAAATAGAATATCTCCTTTATGAAGTTTTCTTGACGCACGACTTGGAGCTTTTTCCAATGCTTTCTGTTTGGGCTTCTCTATTACATTATTTTTATTGTTAATAGCATCAACATCAATATATGTGAAATCATTTTGTGGTTTACATGATTCCATTGGGACAAATGACATTTTTCCACTCACCCATTCCCAACTTTCGGGAATTTCAAAAGGCAACTTCTCATAAGGGGAAACAAAGGAACAACCTACACCTGGTATATTTGGCGACAACTTATTGTTTCACCAAATATTACAATTATGAAAGAAGATTTCGAAGCCTTCCTCCGCCAAGGCAATATGGCGGAAAACACCATCAGTGCCTATCTTTACGCCGTCCGCGAGTTTCATTCCCTTCACAAAGAGGTCAACAAACGCAACCTGCTGCTCTACAAGACACGCCTCATAGAGACGCACAAACCCAAAACCATCAACTTGCGAATCCAAGCCATCAACAAGTACCTCACATTCCTTAAAAAGGAACGTCTCCGCATCAAGTCCGTCAAGGTGCAGCAGCGTACTTACCTCGAAAACGTCATCAGTAACGCCGACTACAATTTCCTCAAAAACAAACTGAAGAAGGACGGACACACAGAATGGTACTTCGTCGTCCGCTACCTCGCAGCTACCGGAACCCGCGTCAGCGAACTCGTACAAATCAAGGTCGAACACGTCGCCGCCGGCTACTTCGACATCTATGCCAAAGGCGGAAAGGTCAGACGGATATTCATTCCCAAGAAGCTGCGGGAGGAAACCCGAGTCTGGCTCAAGGAACAGCAGCGCGATTCCGGCTACCTATTCCTCAACCGATTCGGTGAGAAGATAACCACACGGGGCATAGCACAGCAACTCAAGAACTACGCCATCAAGTACAAGCTCAACCCCGCTGTCGTATATCCTCACTCGTTCCGACACCGATTTGCAAAGAACTTCCTCGAAAGGTTCAACGACATATCGCTCCTCGCAGACCTGATGGGGCACGAGAGCATTGAAACAACCCGTATCTATTTACGTAGAAGCAGTATGGAACAGCAAGAAATTGTGGATAGAATTATAACTTGGTAACAGCTTTCCTTTTCTTCCTTCTTTAGGGCGACAGACACGCTATCCGCTCATATCTTTTCTCCTGCGTCCAAAAGGATAACCGCTCATATCGTTGTCGCAACGACCAAGGTAAAAAAACGGATGCCATAACCCGGGCATCCGTTTTTTTCGTCCCTATCCGTGACGGAAATATGTGCCAACTTTGCCAAAACTACGACAATGGCAAAGAGCAGCACCCGCAGGGTAAACATCTATATCAACGGACAAGAGGTGGAGGCCACCATCAAGGACATCCGCAAGGAGATGAACCGCCTCATCAACGAGCAAAACCGAATGGTCATCGGGTCGGACGAGTACATCGCACACGCCAAGAAGATTCGCGAACTGCGCGAAGTCCTCAACGAGCACTCAAGGCAAATCGGCACCGTGAAATCCGGCTGGCAGGAGCTGTACGACAAGGTAATGCAGTTCGGCACGGGCGTCGGCGGATTCGTCCAAATCTTCCAAGCCATCGACAGCGCCACGGACACCCTCAAACAGCTCGCCACCGACCTCGCCGCCTTGGACGACATCTACTCCGACGTGATGAAGACCACCGGCTTCACACACGAGCAAGTGGAGAAACTCAACGAGAGTTTCAAGAAGATGGACACCCGGACTTCCCGCGAACAGCTCAACAACCTCGCCT
>DCHI01000020.1:18842-45562 GCA_002314795.1 Bacteroidales bacterium UBA1756
TGGAGGCGGCAGACGTCATCAACGTATCGATGGGAGACGTGCTCGGAGACGATGCAACCCTCGCCATCGGAAAGATGGCGGACGTTTACAAGAAGACTTCGGACACGCTGTCCGAAAAGGACCTCAAAGGCCAGCTGCTCGCGCTCGGATCCGCCGTCAACGAACTCGGTCAGAGCAGCACGGCAAACGAGGCCTATATGGTCAATTTCGCAGGCCGTCTCGGCGGCATCGCCGTACAAGCCAAGCTGTCCGCAGACGAGATTCTCGGCTACGCCTCCGCCCTCGACCAAGATATGCAGAAGGTGGAAATGTCCGCCACGGCTTTCCAGAAGCTGATTCAGAAAATCATATCCAAGCCCGCGGAGTTCGCCAAGATAGCCGGAATGGAAGTGCAGCAGTTCACCGAACTGATTGAAACCGATATGAACACCGCCATCAAGTCGGTGCTCAAGGGATTCCAAGGAAGCGGCGGATTTGACAAGCTTCTGCCGCTTTTCAAGGACCTCGGCCTTGACAGCGCACGCGCGGCGGCAGCCATCTCATCAATGGCGAACTCGCTCGACAAGGTGGAGGAAGCACAAGACATAGCCAACAAAGCAATGCTTGAAGGCGTCTCCTGCACCAACGAGTTCGACACGAAGAACAACAACCTGCAAGCCTCACTGGAGAAGGCACGCAAGAAGTTCCAAGACACCCGCCTCGAACTGGGACAGAAACTGTACCCGGTCCTCCTCAAACTCACTAAGACCAGCACGGCGGGGCTCAAACTTCTTGCCCAAGCGATAAACTGGATTGACAAGAACCGGCTTGCGACCATCGCCCTCATCGCTCCCGTCACACTGTACCTTTCCAAACTGGCGCTGATGAAGTCGTATATGCTCACCATCCAAGGGCTTGAAAAGGCGGCCATCGTCCTCAAAGGCACCTACAAGACAGCCGTCTATGCCCTTGCTCTGGCCAAAGCCAAACTTGCCGGCAACACAGCAAGGGCGGCGGCTGCGATGCGCGCGATGCAGGCAGCAAGTGCCGCCACCCCGTGGACGGCCATCGCCACCGCCATTGCAGCGGCTGCCGTCGCCATCTACAAGTTCGCAACAAGAACCACAACCGCCGAAGATGCGATGAAGGAATTCCGCAAGGAATCCGCAAGACAGCGCGGCGAATGCGACGAACTATTCAACCGCCTCAAGAAGTTGGAGAAGGGGAGCAAGGAGTACAACGAGGTACAGCAGAAAATCATAGAAACCTATCCCTCCATTCTGAAGAACCAAGTGGACGAGAAAGGCAACCTCTACAACATCCGAGACGCCTACAACGCTGTGACGGAAGCCATAGAGAGCAACATCGCCAAGCGCATCAAGTCGGAGAAGAGTGCCTCCATCTATTCCACCAAGATAGAGAAAATCGGAGCATACTTGAGCAACGGCAGCTTCCCCGAATCCCAATGGGAGTATATCAAGGAGCAAGCGGACAAAGGAACCGGAGCCGAAGCCATCATCTCCGAACTTAACAAGAAGTACGGAACGCAATACAAGACGGTTGAACTGACGCCCGGCTACACCAGTTACAGCCCCGTATCAACCGCCACGAAGACTTCGCAGTATTCCACACTGCTCAACATCGTGGCGACTGCCAAGGAAGCCAACGCCGAACTCGCAAAGATAGACAAGCAGTTCAGCACCTTCATCAAGGATGTTCCGGCAATAGATGAGACCCACACGGACCCCGACGAATACAAAGACGACAAAGGAGGCAGTACTGGCGCAGGAGGGAACCACGAGGAAGAGACCAAGAAGACGCAAGACGAATGGAAACGGCTGCAAAAGAAGGTCCAAGAGATGGCCAACGAAAACGCACGGCTCGGCAAGGACAAGGTAGAGGCCGACAAAATGAAGGTCAGACAGGAATACGAAGAACTCGTCGCTCAGATTGAGACCTTCATCCAGTCGAAGGGCAAAGCCGCCAAGGACCTTGCCGCGCAAGTCCGCACCTATATGGCCAACGCCATTGATGACATCGACCGCCAAGCCCGTGACGAGAAGATGAAGAAGGTGACGGAAAGCTATGACAAGCTGTGCGAACAGTTCGCAGCGATAGAAGACAAGCTCAACAACTCGCTCACGAACAAGTATGCCGCCGAACTCAACGACATCCGCGCCAACTGGGAACAGATGACGAAGGAAATGGACGAAAACATCCGTTTCTACGAAGAGAAGGCGAAAGAGGAATATGACCCCGCCAAAGGAACGGGGCTCAGCGAGGAGGAGACAGCACTGCTCACCCGACTACTAGAGAAGAGAAAGGAAGCCATCGAACTGGAGACCAAGCAGGAACTTGATGTCGTCAGACGGGCGGAACAGGAAATCACCGAAGCCCTAATGGGGGAAAAGGAGAAGCGCATCGCCACCCTCAAAAATGAGTACACCGAGCGCATCGCTATCGCCAGCACCGCCATAGAAGAACTCAAAAAGAAGGACGAGGCAGGAAACCAAGAACGCATCCAGCTGCTCCTTGAACAGATAGAGGAACTCAAAAGACAGCTTGACAAAGAGCTCCAAGACATCGACGGAGAAGACAAGAAGAAAAGAAAGGGGCTGGCGGGGCTCTTCGACATAGACTGGAAAGACTTCAAGGACAACTGGGAGGATGGACTGAACGAAATCCTTGACGTGATACAGGATTTCACCAGTCAGGCGATGGCGCTTTTCAACTCCATCAGCGAACTACAGAAGAACAACGAGACACGCCTGCTCAACCAGTACAAGCAGAACTATGACGAGCGCAAGGAGAAACTTGACTGGCAGCTTGAGCAGGGCATCATTTCGCAGGAGTATTATGACGCACAGGTGCAGAAGCTTGATGAAGAACTGGAGAAGAAGGAAAAGGAGATAGAACTGGAGCAGTTCCGCAGACAGAAGCGGGCGGCCATTGCCGAAGCCGTCATCAGCGGCATCGTGTCCGCCGTCAAGAGTTTCGAGAACGGCGGCGGCTTCCCGTGGGGACTTATCCCGATGGCGCTCTCCCTCGCCACCACCGGAGTACAAATCGCCGCCATCGCATCCGAACCCGAACCCTACGCGAAGGGCGGCTACATCGAGCAGCAGAAGCACATTCTCGCAGGCGAGAACGGAAGGGAGTGGATAGCATCGCACAAGCTCCTTCAGAATCCCGAAACCGCCCCCGTCATCGAGGCACTGGAACAATACCAGCAGGGCAACCGCAGCGCGTGGAAAGCGCTCGACTTCACCCAGCCGGACGGCGCAGTGCTGTCCCAAGCTGCCAATACCATCAGCCGTAACTTTGCAGCTGACAACACACTGCCGTCCGTAACCAACAACAACTACACCGCCACAAGCCCCGAAACGCTTTCCAAGATGCTCGAGCAGCTCACAGTCCTTACGGCCTATATGAGCGACCCGAAGAACCGCCAAGCCGTAATCAGTCGGGAAATGCAGCTCGAGTTCGAGCAGCAGGAAAACTTCCTCCGCAACGCGGCAGCCCTAAAATAAAAAGTTATGTCAGTAACCTTAGAAGAAACGCCATATCCGCTCGACTTTGCAGGCAACAACGCCGCCTTCAAATTTCGCGGTACTCCCTACTCCTCCAACGGGCGCAAGGCGGTCAGCACATTCCAAGTCAACCAGATGCCCGCGCTCGGTTACAGGATGTTCGTCAACTACGGAGACGAAACGCTTTCGCTCACCGTAACCGCCGCCTACAACAAGCGAGACGACCCAAACTTTCTGATTCACCACACAACAACCGCTGCCATTCGAGAAGAACTCCAGCGCAAGATTGTCAGCAATTACAACATCCTGCAGTTGTACGACGTGACCGTCAGTGAAACCCTCGCCATCGTCTTCACATCCAAGGAACACGGCGGCTCCTGTGTAAACATTTCTACCAACGACCCCAATGCCAGCATCGTGGAGACGGGGCGGATTACGGGCATAGAAAGAGGAAGACGCAATGGCTACCGCTTTGTCGGCTGGCTGGAAACGGAGTACTATCGGAACGGAGTGGTCGTGACCGACCGGTCTCCGGAAATCACCCTCATCCCCGATGAGGACGGACGGGCTAAACTGCCCGTCAGAATGTTGAGGAGTCTGTTCACGGAGTGCGACATTCCCGAAGTCGGCGAAACTCTTGCAACCTACGTTCTGCAAAACGCACTCATCAGATACCGCTTCACCTACGCAGACTGTTTCGCCACCGACACAACCCTGCAGGTGCAGTCGATGAGTTCCACTGAGTACTTTCTGCTTTCGGCGGGAATGCTCAACGAACCGGCGAGAGCTCTCAACCTTCCCGACTGGGACTGCCCGATGGGGGCAACGCAGAAGCTGTCTCACTATCCGCACATCCGCAACTACGGAAGCCCGTCGGGTCTGACCGTGCAAAGTTTTAGGGAGATGCCGCAGTACGCATATTTCCTACTCTTCGACCGTTCAAGTGGCAGCACCTACTCACGCATAATGAACGTCCACATCAATGCGATGGCCACGGACGGAACAGCCACCGCGTTGGGCGCATTTTCAGTGGGCGTGCAGAATTTCAACATCGTGAGAATCCCTCTCTCCGCCGACGCCCTCAGCCTTCCCGCCGACGTTTTCGTTTACACAGTCTCAATCTGTGAGGTCGGAATGTCGGACGTTTGGAGCAGGCGGTTCGTCATCAAGCAGAAGCCGTTTTTTGCGAAGGTGTTCCTTCTGCAAAACCGATACGGCGTACTGGAGAGCTTTTTCACCGAAAGCGAAATGACCGAGAAAGAAATGAAAGGTGACGAAGTTGTCCGTGACGGCGGCTTTGAAATCGCTGTCACGGAAGACGCCACCACCTTCACCGCCCGCACGGGCAGCAAGACGAAGGAGGAACTACAACTTCTTGCCGATGCAATGGTGAACGCGCTCAACTATCGCCTTGAGGGTGATTCCCACCAAGCAATCACCATTCTGCCCGACACGCTCACCATCTTCGATGAGGCTGAAGACCTGCAGAGTGCCGAATTTCAATACCGCCTCAACGAGCCGCAAAATGATGCGGGCGAAGCTGTCGGAGGAGGAGGCTTCATAGGTGGGAACATCAACTGGAACGACCTTGACACGATTGGGCACGAAATAGTCTGGAATGACCTAATCCGCTACAACCCTTCCGAAGCGGTAAACGAACTCGCAATCCTTTAATTGTAATAAAATATGATACCAATTTCAAACGGAATGAAACTCTCGCAGGTTCGTTCCATCCTCAACGAAACAATCGCAACCGTCAACACGCTAAGCCAATCCAAGCCCGCAACTGACGAGGCACTGGCCACGCTCACCACCAACTATCAGACCATTTCAACCGCGCTCGCCAACCTATCAAAAAGGGTGGAAGCCCTTGAAAAGAATATCGGCAGACAATGATTTCAATACTCATTGACGGAAAGCCGCTGTTCATAGCGAAGGGCACATCCTTGCAGATCGAGGTGAACAACGCCCTCTTTTCAACGGAGAAGATAGAGGGGGACGTGATGTTCACCTTCGACGTCCCCGCCGAAAAGAACGACAATGTGCTGCGTCACGCCCGATACACCTACGTCCGCCGAGTGAAGAAGTATGCCTGCAAGGTCTTGGCGGGCGGCATAGAGATCGCCAACGGCGAACTCTATCTCCAGAAGGCGACCGCCAAGACCTACTCCTGCGGGCTGGTCATCAACCCCTTTCCGACCGATTTTGCAGAAACGCAGCTGAAGGACAACGACTACGGGGAAGACCTGCTCATCAGCCGCGCAAGCAGCGAACAGCAGGCCGGCTGGCTCTCCTTTCTCCAAGCCAGCCTTGCGGAAGACTCCGTCTTCAAGTTTCCCCTTTTCGTTGACGAGGAGTTCTACGGGAAATCCAACAGCGCGTTCGGCTGGTTCCTGCTCCCGACAGACGATGCCAGCGATGCGCCGAGCGGCTATCAGGCATCCGTCAACACGGACGATTCGGTCGCCCTCGACCACTTCTATCTCAACCGCCTTTTCACGGATTCCAACGGGAACATCATAGAAGCCCTCACGGGCAACAGAGGCGTGCGCATTTTCAACACGAGGACCGTTGACAACCCCAACAGCTTCGCCTTTTGTCCCGCCATAAGGCTGACGTGGCTGCTGGAACGTGTCGTTGAAAATGGAGGATATTCCCTTGCCGGCAATTTCACCAAGGATGAATCCGTAAGGCGCATCTTCTCCCAAAGCCTGCGGGCGATGGACGGACTGCCCACCCAGTACGAGGACGTTTCAGCAAACGCAACGGTCAATGTTTCGCCCGATGTGGAGTTCTTCGAGAGCACCACGCTTCACTACGTGATGCCATTCAACGACGGAGTGACGAGAAAGTTCTACGAGATGATGACAACCACAACGGGAGACTACGATTTTGATGTGACCTTGCGGACGTATCTGCCCGCCAACGCGGTCAGCAGCGCACCCGACCCCGACTATCCGGGCGAAATAAACTGGCAGGTGCTCTGCTTTATGCTGATGGACGAGAACGCGCAGATGCCGAACTTCCTCAACCAAGACGGAACCGAATCCGCTTGGACGCAAATCGGAACCCTCAACAACGGCGACTTCACGCCGATTACCACGTTCCGCAAGATATTCCATCCCGCCTCCGACCTCGCTTCGTTCGGCTACAACGGGGCTGGCTTCTACACGCTGCACTTCCATTTCACCCAACGGCTGACCGCCGGAGTGAAATACCACTTCTTTTTTGGAAACCTCAGTGCGATTGTATTTATGGACGCTTACAATATGACTTCCATAACCGGATGCAGCAACAGCCCCGTCACGCAGGACGTTGCCTCGTTCTACAACCTCTGCAACGTGTTTTCAAACAAGTTGAGATACGCCGACCACGTTCCCAAGGTCACGAACGGCGATTTCCTGAACACAATCTGCAACGCCTTCGGGCTCGCGCTTTTTGTGGATTCCGGCGCGAAAAGGATGGAGTTCACGTTTTTCAAGGACATCATCGGGAAGGCGCGGTCGCTCGACCTATCGGCCTACGTTGATGACCGGGAAACCGCCATCACGAAAAACGATGAGAAGAAGTATGTTTACAAGCTGGAGGGCATTTCGTCCGAAACGATAGACGAAACGAAAGTGCTTCCGCCCGTCGTCAGAGCTGCCGACCTTCCCGATGCCGTAATAAATTACGGCAAAGTCTGCTTCGTGGAGAACGAGAACGCCTACCGCATAGCGGAGAGGGAGGGCGATGCCATCGACAACTGGGTATTCAAGTGGAATCCGCTCTGCGGGAACGTGCTCACACTGGAACTCGGTGACGGAGAAGCTGAGGAAGTCACGCCTTCCGCCAAGGTTCCGAGTATGAAAATCATTGACGGGAACAAGCAGGAATCCTACAGAAGTTTCCTGCCGGTCATCAGTCAGACGGGATGCAGCACGATTTTCGATACGGGAAGCACCGAGTTCGATATGATACTTATGAGCTATTACGGGAGGAGGCCGTTCACCACTGCGGGAGGCACTTTCCACTACGAGGCAATGAGACCAACGTGTATGACCTCGGACGGAACTATGGAAGACGGCATTTCGCTCACTCCGACCGGCGACCAATCTGTCGGCGAACTATACGTCCGCCCGTGGCTTTCCTTTTTATCGGATTACGAGAAGGTGACACTTAAAATGATGCTGCCATTGACCCGTTTCTTGGAAGTATGGCAGCTGCTCAAACCACAAAACACTTCCATCGAAAGACAAAATCGCTGGATTTTGGTGGACAATGTCAGATACCTTCCAATAAAGATGACCTTCCAGTTCAAGGAGGGAAGCCGTCTGGTGGTCGCCAATGTCGAGTGCGCCAAAGAGCGCACCGAACGATAAGCCACGCATTTGCGGCGGACTCCTTCGCTACTTGTCAGTCTTGGAAGTAAAGGAAGGCATTTTTGCCGAAAGTCTTTCGCGGAGATTCGGGTCCTCATGTTTGGTATATATGGACGTCACGTCAAGGGAGGAGTGGTCTGCGAGCTGCTGGACGGTGAGCGGGTCGATGCCGTTCTTTATCATATCGGTTATGCCCGTATCCCGCAAAGAGTACGTCTGCATTTCCATCGGCAAGGAAAGCTTCTCGCGCATCCGTGACCACGTTGATTCTATGACTTTCGGCGTCAGAGGTGTGGCTGACGGACGGAATCCTTCGCCGAAAAGGAAGTGGTCGGACGGCACTCTGCCTATTCCGAGTTCCAAGAAATCCAGCAGCAGTTCCTGCGGGAGCGGCACCTTGCGCTCGTGGTGGTTCTTCGCCACCTCTTTCGGTACTGTGAGCCGCTTTTCTGCGAAGGAAAGGTCGGAAACCTTCAGCATCCGCAACTCCTTCGGGCGGATGAGAGCATAGTATATCATCTTGAGGAAGAGCAGGTAGTGCGGGTTCTTCCTCTCAAGGTATTCGGATATTTTCTGACGTTCCTGCTCGGGAATGAGTATGCGGACCTTGTCCTCCTTCTTCTTGGCCTTGATTTTGTGAAAATGGTTCTCGGAGCAGTAACACTTCTCAACCATCCAAGTGAAGAACGCGCCCCCGCACTTCCTATAATTATTGTATGTGTTGGCGGAGAGAGCTTTGCCGTCGCGTCCCTTGCGCTCCAGTTCGACGTGCTCCATAAACCTCACCACCATCTCCTTGGTAATGTCGCCCGAAGTGGAGTGGGGGTGATTGGCATCAAGCCACTCACCAAAAATCTTGAGAAATGAGGAGACGGAACGCAGGGAGTCCTTGCGCTCGGTCCGCTCGCAGTGATCAAAATAGCGTTCCGACACTATTTTGAACAGCGTAGCCGACCTTTCGGGAGACTGGGAATCCGACACGGAAACGGACACGGAATCCGAATCCTTCACGGGGACGGGCGTCTCAGTATCCAACACCGCCTCCGAAGGCAGGATGGCCGGAGCATAGGGACGCATTTCCACAAAGGGAGCCGCAACGGAAGCGGTACTCACGACGGCCACAGTGGAGCGGTCAGTGGAAGATGTTTCGGAAACGAGAGGATTCCAACCCGCTGCGAGACGCAGATTGATGGAGCGCACCATCGAGTCCACGTGCCTGCGGGCGTCCTTCTTGTTGGAAAACCTGCACACAATCTTTTGCAGGCGGATTCTCTTACGCACGAGCTGGCGGGTTTCCGGGTTTTCAACCCAGTATTCGATGCGGTAGTCGTTCTGATAGTTACGGACAACCGCGGGAAGATAGTTTGTCAGCATCAGATTCTGCTGAACGATGGTTTGGCTGGTGAATTCGTTAGACATTTTTTTTACATTGTGTCGCAGTCGCAATGCAAAAAATTGAAGCGTTTTTTTGCGTCAATGCTTTGTCCCATTTCTGCCCCACTTCTGCCCCGAAGTTGGGTCTGACAAAAAAAAATCAGTGGGTTACTTTCGTAACTCACTGATTTCGACGTTTTTGTAACGTTTCGCGGAGAGGGCGAGATTCGAACTCGCGGAAGGGTTACCCCTTCGACAGTTTAGCAAACTGTTGGTTTCAGCCGCTCACCCACCTCTCCGGGTTTCCGTCTGAATTGAGGCTGCAAAGATACGGCTTTTATTGACTTCCACAAGATTATTTGAAAATATTTTTTTCAATTATAAAATTCAATGAATAAGTGTTTTATAAAATGAATATAGAAAAAACGCTTTCTTATGAGAGCGTTGGTTTAAATGATTTCGTAAGAAATTGACCTGAAGTTGCCGTGCTCCGTTAGTACGAAAAGTACGCCGGACTTTTCGTGAAGGTGCATTGTTTCTTATCCCATTCCAAATCTAACATCGCGCCTTTCAGGTATTTGTATATGCGTTGGTACTCCGGCTTCTCCAACTCGTCCAAACAAGTGAAGATGACAATGATGTCTTGCCCCGTTTGGGGAAGCATATATTGCGTCCTTACCTCCATATCCTTGACAACTGTTTTCGTTGTTAAGTAGTTCTTTTCCAATTTCTTGACATCGAAAATATCCTCCAACGTGAATTCGGGTATGTACGTCTCGGCGGGAATCTCTTTCCAGTCTTCTGCCGGAAGAAAGAAGCGAATCTTGGAACCGCAACTGTTGCCGCAGCGCGTTTCGCTCAACGCAACCAGTAATTCTTTCTTGTTTGAAAGTTTCCATACGCAAATTTCATACGTCACCTCCAACGGCGTACTTACTTTCAAAAAACGGGCCTTTTTATCGTAAATATTTAATTTATAGTTGCTATAGTTTAGCAAGGTGTTCCCTTTGGATTCCAACATTTTTTGTCGAATCGTGTGCGGAACCTCCATCTCTTTTTCTGAAAAATGCAGGAAAATTTCCTCCAAAGTTTGTGCCGTCCCAGCACAAACAAAACCTACTAAAAGAATCATTAAAAATGCTTTTTTCATAATCGTATTTTTTTGTTGATAGCGTTTCGATCATTGTTTCCTATTGCTGACTCCGTTCGTATGTCGTAATTTGTATGCGTCGTTCTTTCGACGCTGAAATGCTGTAAACGGAGTTGCGTGTGTCATTTACATTGTCGCTAACCTCTTTCTTCGCCATCGAAGAACCTTCCGGTATTGATATGATGGTCAGTTGGTTGGCTTTCGTTCCGTTGAGGTAGGGGAGAAGTCGGCCTTTGTCGTACTCTTTTAAATAATTAATAAAAGATGAAATCCTTCGAGACGAAAGCGAGACGTTGTAATCAGCTTTGTGCAAAGGACTTGCAAATCCACAAACGGTGATGGTGACGGAATTGCCTGCCGTGAGGTCTGTAAGGAGCAACTGTGTAAATTCCTCCAATTTCCGAAATCCTTTTTCAACGGAGTCCGTGAAAAAACGCTCGATTTTTTCTTTGGCTTTCGTCGCAGATTCCCCTTTCAACCCCTTTGCATATTCGGTTTTATACGTTTCTTTCAAAGCGATATAGTCCGCCAACGTGTTCCGATAGTTCTGTTTGGTTGTGGTTGCCGTGGTCCGTGGATCCGGCTCGTCGTTGTGAAAATACAGCGTGATGGGTAGAAGGTACGTCACCTTTTCCTCGACCGTCACCGTGTCGCTCGTCTCGACGGCGGCCACGGTTGTCGATGTGGTGTCCTCCTCGTAACGCCAGTGGAATTGGTATAGGTCGGTGCAGCAGGTGTCCCCGGCGTCCCCTTCGTGCTTCGGACGGTTCGATGCCAGGAATCCGTCTCCGTTTTTCCCGTGCAGGGTATAGTAAATGTCGTTTTCAGACGAGTTCACCGGAACCCCGATGTTGGTAGGGGCACTCCATCTGCTGAGGGCTCCGTCGGCATAGAAAATGTCGTATCCACCAATGCTCCTGTTCGGATTGTCGGAACTGAAATAGAGCCGTCCGTTTTCGGAGTCATAGAATGGTGTCACCTCGTTGTCTGGCGAGTTGAGTGCGCTTCCGGCATTGACCGGGTCGTCAAAGCGGCCGTCGCGGTAAATAGTGTACCAGATGTCTAATTCGCCAAAGCCATTGGGCCGGTCGGAAACGAAGTAAAGCACATCGTATTTCTCCCCGCTTACCCAGTGCGGCTGCGTCGTCGTCGTGCCCGGAAGGTTGATGCGACGGTTCAGCTGCTGCGGTTTCCCCCAGTGCCCGTCCTTGCCCGTCGTCTTCCATAAGTTGCAGTGAAGTTCCTTGCCTTGACTCCTTTCGCAACGGGAAAAAATCATCAGGGTTCGTTCCTTGTTGAAAGTGAAATTGCAGTTGTAATACTTGTCGTCATTGATGGAATTGGACAGCGGCGTGGGCTTGGAATAGCCACCGATGGTGAGGTGGCTTTTGTAAATGCGTGCGCCCCAGAACTGTTCAAAAATTTCCCCGTAGTCGGCTTCACTTTCGGGCCGCAGTGACGAAAAGTAAAATGTGGAATCGGGGAACAGAATCCCGTTGTATTCGGAGTATTGCGTGTTGATATTGGACGGAAGAGGCGTGATGTCAACGGGGAGCGTGTCGTGACGAAGAAACTCCATCTGATTTTGGCGCATTTCATCTTCCGTCGTACCTTGTGCCAAACACAAAGCACTCGTTATCAGGAAGATTGCTAAAACCAAGATGCGTTTCATTTTTCTTTTTTTATAGATAGATGAGAATTTACATTACTTCAAAAGGACAGGGTTCGTGGCCGGCTCCGCGCACTTTCGCTTTTTTGAAAATATAATAGAGCGATACTTCAAAACCGCCCCGTGCTCTGCTCGCGACGGTCAACGATGAAAAGTTGAGGTCGTAACTGAGCCCTAATCGGATGTTTTCCCACTGTACGGTGCCGCAGATGATGAGTGCGTCTTTCCAACGATAATAAAGTCCGCCGCCCGCGGCAAAACGATTGCTGTACGGGTTCCGATAATATTCGTATTCAAAGAGTGAGCCGAAAAGGATTTCACGGTATTGGTTCTGAAACGATGCTGAAACGACGGGCGAAATGCAAAAATTGTCAATCACGGAAATTCGGGAAATGAAATAGCCCGTCACCTTTCGGTGCAGGCTGCTTCGTGTGTCGTAAAGTGTGATGTTGGGTTCGGTAAGGTGGCTGATGCTGACACCGGCACCGTAACTGTTTTTCTTGTTGGGAGTTAATGTCCACGCGAGCCCTGCCCCGCAATCAAAAAAGGTGAAACGGTCCCTTCCGAAAATTTCGGTGATGGGATTGTCGGGGCTGTATATTCCTCCTTGAAACTGCTCGTCAAAGGTTAGTGCGCTATAGTTCAGACTTCGTTGCATAAAACCGACATACAGTCCGATGCTCAGTTTGTTTTTGTTCTTTCGGTCCAGTGCCTTCGTATAGGCCGCCGTCAGCGTTCCTTGCAGTGTTCGGAATTTCGAGTCACCGGCCTGGTCCGTGTTGAGTTGCGCCCCCAGTCCGAGCAGATGCCGTTTCCCGTTGCTTTTGTACACCGGCATATCGAATGAACCGGAAAAACTGACGTAGGGTTTGGTCACCGAAAGCCATTGCGTTTTCTGGTTGATTCCGACACGAAAAACGCCATCAATCGCACCCGCATTGGCCGGATTTAGATAGACGGGATTGCTTGCAAATTGCGAATAATGAATATCTTGCGAAAAAGAAGGAACCAAAAATGACAGGCAAGCTACCAAAAGAAGAATGTAACGGTATTTGTTTTTCCAACAGTTTCTCAGATAGCGGCGAAGTTCGTTTTCACGGGCATTATTTTGTGGCTCGTAGAATTTTTTACCACTGATGGAATCCGGTAAAAACTCCTGTTCTACAAAATTTCCTTCATAATTGTGCGCGTACAAGTACCCTTCGTGATAACCGATCTCTTTCAACAGTTCGGTGGGCGCATTGCGAAGATGGAACGGGACAGGAAGGTCGCCCGTCTTTTTTACCCACTCAAGTGCTTCGTCGATAGCCATATACGAAGCATTGCTCTTGGGGGACGAGGCGAGGTAGATGGCCGTTTGTGACAAAATGATGCGAGCCTCCGGCATTCCAATCTGATGAACCGCTTGAAAGCAGTCGTTGGCTAACAGAAGGGCATTCGGATTGGCATTTCCGATGTCTTCGGACGCAAGAATGATCATTCTTCGGGCGATGAAGAGCGGGTCTTCGCCGGCGGACAGCATCCGCGCCAGCCAATACACCGTCGCGTTCGGGTCGCTGCCTCGCATCGACTTGATGAATGCTGAAATGATGTCGTAATGGTTTTCACCTTTTTTGTCATAAAGAGCAAGGTTCTTATGGATGATTTTCTGTACCCGCTCGTTATTGACAATCATTGTCCCGTTTTCGGTCTGTATCGTGTTGGCTACCAGTTCAATGGCATTGATGAGTTTGCGTGCGTCGCCGCCGGAAACTCGCAGCAGTGCCTCATTTTCTTCAACTTGTATGTGAATGGAACGCTCCTCCTCCAAATGCTTTGTGGCGGTGGCGATAATCTGCTCCAACTCACTTCTTTCCAGGTTTTTAAGTGTATAGACCTGGCACCGTGACAAAAGCGGTGCAATGACTTCGAACGAAGGATTCTCCGTTGTCGCACCGATGAGCGTGACGATGCCTTGCTCCACCGCTCCGAGCAGCGAATCCTGCTGCGACTTTGAAAACCGATGGATTTCATCAATGAACAAGATGGATTTTCCCTCTTCTTTGCGGGCCTTTTCAATGACGTCACGTACGTCTTTTACACCGGAATTGATGGCACTGAGCATATAAAACGGACTGTTCGTCAATTCGGCAATGAGCAGTGCCAACGTGGTTTTGCCTACTCCGGGAGGCCCCCACAAAATCATCGAGTGCAAGTTCCCCGTCTCAATGGACTGGCGCAAAATGGCACCTTCGCCCATCAAGTGCTTCTGCCCAATGTAATGGTCTAAGTCATTGGGCCGTAGGATTTCTGCTAACGGCTTTTGCACGCGATTTTTTTTAAAATTATATTTTTGCTAAACGGCTGACCACGTAGGGACGGTCTTCTTTATACGTGACACCGAACCATTGGGCGTCGCTTTTTAGAATTTCAATGTCGGCTTTGTGGCTTTCCAAAAAATAGTTGATGACGGTAGGAATCTGGAATTCCGATTTGGGATTGTCGTTGTTTTTCTTTAAAAAGTCAACGAACATCTCATCCAATTTTTCAAAAAAGAGCGGAGTGAATCCCCAGAAATTCATAGAGACGGGCGTTTCGGCACTTAGCTCGGTTGTCGTGCCGTCCGGAGCCGTGTTGCGAATTGCCTCCCCGTCACGTTGGATGTGCGTCATTTCAATAATCTTGACCAACTCGCCTCGTTCGTTCGGCGTGCAGACACCGCGGGAGACGGAACCGTTTTCTGACAGCGTGTTCGCCAACTTGTACCCGACCATCGCAAAACGAGGTGTGCCACTTTTTTGTTCCTTCTGGAGAAATGCCGACATCACGGCAAAAGCATCCTTCCCATAGAAATCGTCAGCATTGATGACGGTAAATGGTTCTTTTACAGCATCTTTCGCGACCAAAATGGCGTGAGCCGTTCCGTACGGCTTGACACGTTCAGGGTTGACGGAAAAGCCCGCAGGCAGAACGTCCAATTCTTGAAAGACGTACTCAACGGGAATCCGTTCGATATAACGTGAGAGGATGTGTTCGCGGAAGTCGGCTTCCATACTGCGCCGGATAACGAAGACGACTTTGCCGTAGCCGGCTTCTATGGCGTAGGCCACGGAGTAGTCCATAATGGTTTCACCGTTCGGACCGAGTTGGTCCAGTTGCTTGAGTCCGCCGTAGCGACTGCCCATTCCGGCAGCAAGTATTAAAAGGGTCGGTTTCATTGGGTTCGTAAGGTTTTTAAAGTTTGTAAAGTTCGTAAAGTTCGTAAGGCTATTATTGGGGTAACGAATTTAATTTTTTTTGGAATGCTTTTCCTAACTCGGTTAGACGATATTTTTGTTTTGGATGTCGTGGGTTTTCCGGATGCGTTTGAACAATGAGTTTGAGTCCAAGTGCTGGATTTATAAAGTGCTTTTTAAAGGCAATATGACTACTCCCTATTAGTAGGGGTACAAGTAAGGGTACAAGTTGAAGCTCCGATGCACTCATTTCTTCATTCTTAAAACTGATTATCAGATTTTTAACTTGAATAGAACAATTATTTACAAGTTGGGTACAAGTAAAATCCAAGTCTATGGATTTTACAGAGTTTTCGTATGTCTGTGCATCATCTCCAATAATGACACTAAAAGCTGTTACTAAAGTAGTATTGAACGTCGCAAGGGAATTTCCGTTTTCTTGTAAGGAATTTTGGACTTCCGAAATGCCGTGATTAAACATATTGACATAATTGAGCGTGCGCATAATTTCCGCAACTACGCTATTACGATAGTCATTTACGAATGGAAAGTTTTCAGGACGGGCTTGCCCATATAGTCCTCCAGGGTTCATAATCTCTATATGGCGATCGTATTGATAAAGCCGGGTGGGCATATTAGATTGGTAATCTCTATGCATACAGGCGTTCATCATCAATTCGTGTAGTGCTTTAAAAGGATAATTAACCACATTCTTCTCTTTCAATATGCTGATTGAAATTGGGTGTTGGGTTACAATTCCATCTCGAATAAAATTGTCAAGCTGAGGAAGAACCCTGTACAAGCATCCGTCAAAGCGGCGTTCATTTAGAATGGCACCTCCATTTGTCTCTCCTTTGAAATGAACGTATTGTATGTACGCCCCTGGCATAAAATATTTGGGATTTTTACCAAACATAATCAATGCTGCATACGTTGGACAATTCCATTGAAGATTCCACAAGTGCAAGGAAGCCAATTGCTCTAAAATAGGCCTCTGATCTTTTTCAAGGACTTCTGAATGAATGGCTTTCGGTAGGTATTCGTTGATAATAATCTCGGTATCAATGTCTTCTAATGACGCATTTCGACAAGGATACGTATCGAAAGTAGGAAGACTTGCGGCACAACGTTCACTCAAAATACGTTCTTCTTGTGCTGTCGCAATGTCTCTCCTTGGCCCAATGCGTACAAAGGTTCTCCCACGATAGCGTACCGGCGTATCAAACGATGGCGTTACTTCAACGACAAGAACGTCCCCGCAGGATGTGCTTACCTTTTCCGTTGTCATAATGGGTAATGGAAGAATATTGCCATCGGACCGAATCTCACTGATTTTAGTCATAAGTGCGTCATTAACCGTAAGTCCGCTTATTTGGCCATCATCAGTTACTCCAATGAGTAAGTAACCTTTTTTGCGACTTCCTGTCAGGTCGTTGGCGAAAGCGCAAATAGCCTCCTGGAATTTATCCATATTATTCGTGGAGACAGTACGCTCAATGCGATAACTTTCGTCAGATTTTATCAATGCAAATAATTCTTCTGTATTCATATTTAATTACATTGGATAACTGATGACCTATTCTTCAATTTGTGTCTATTTGTTTATGCAACGTACCTCCGTACGGCTATTTTATTCTCCGAAGCTCGGTGAGGCCTTCTTGGGCAATGAGGAAGACTTTTCCGGATTTGGTGACTGCCATTTGTTGGTCCGCATAAACCACGTAGGCAATCGTGTCCGCAATCTCAACTTGCAAGTCGCTCTTGATGAGTGAATTGGTTTTGCTGTACATCATCACTTCGTCCTTGCTGAAATTCGTCAGGTGATTTTCAGCACGCATTCCCAACATTTTGGTGTCTTGGTTCGCATACTGAATAAAGTTGATGACGACGCTGTCAGCCAAATCCTGCGTCTGATCGGCGTTGGTGACGCAGAACGTGTGCCCGTGCAGATAATCGGCAACGCCCTGCTGCGTCATCTCTACGGAAATCTCCTTCGATGATTCTCCCGAAATGTGGCTCATAATGGATTTTTGTGCAATGAAAATGCCGCTACCGCAAAGGAATCCTACGAGAGCAATCCAGGAAATGTGCTTCAAATACCAAATGAAATCGATTTTTTCCAAACCCATCACCGCGACGCCGGCAGCGGAACCGATAATCAGAATGCTTCCGCCCGTTCCGGCACAGTAGGCCAAGAATTCCCAAAAGTAGTGGTCCATCGGGAAATTGTACATTCCCATCGCACCTGCTACCAACGGAACATTGTCAACCACCGAGGACAACAAGCCGATAATCATATTGATTACATAATATTTGCTCGGTTCTTGCAACGGAATGGTATCCAATTTGGTAGAAAGAAGTTGAAGATGTCCAACCGTTGCTAAAGCATTAACTGCTAATAAGATACCGAGGAAGAAAAGGATGCTCGGAAGGTCAATGCGGGAGATGACCGCAAAGATGGAATATTTGGAATGGCTCTCTTCTTCGTCGTGACGATGAAGAATTTCAGAAAGCATCCACAAAATGCTGAGGCCGCCCAACATTCCGATGTACGGAGGAAGGTGCGTGATGGTTTTGAAAACAGGGACGCAAACCAATGCACCAACGCCGACAAACAGGAACAATTTGCTTTGCCAAGCAGGACGTTTGGACGTCTCGTCTTCCGTGTGATGTTCCTGACGTTTCGGACGTTCCACATCGCCTTTCAAAATGAAGGAAAGAATGACTAACGGAATAACGAGACAGATGACGCTGGGTAAGAAGGTCATCAGCATAATGTTGGTGGCCGACACATCGCCCGCAATCCACAACATAATGGTAGTGACGTCGCCGATGGGAGACCACGCGCCGCCCGCGTTCGCCGCTAAAATAATCATACTGGCAAAGAACCAACGGTCGTGTTTGTTCCCGATGAGCTTGCGTAACAGCGCCACCATCACGATGGAGGTGGTCAGGTTGTCCAAAACGGCGGACATAAAGAAGGCAAGTATGGAAGTGACCCACAGCAGCTTCACTTTCTTCGTGGTAGCGATTTTGTCGGTGATAACGCTGAAACCGCCCTCGGTATCAATGAGTTCCACAATGGTCATTGCACCCATCAGGAAGAAGAGGATTTCTGCCACTTCGCCCAACGCGTGAATCAGTTGGGAATGGACGAGCCAGTCGGTAAAGCTGCTTCCGGGGTTGTTCATCAGGTAGTCGCGCAAGGAAGAGGTGTCAACGAGAATGCCTTCGCCGCCTGCCACGGCACAAACCCACAAAATGACGCCGAGCATCAGGGCGGTGGCTGTCTTGTTGATTTTTAATGGATGTTCCAGAGCGATAACGGTGTATCCGATGAGGAACAAAACAATCATAAGTGTAAAGATAAACATAAGCTATGTATTTAAAGTTAATATTTTTGTTTTGACTTTTTCCATCAGCCACATAGGAGTTGAGGTGGCACCGCAAATTCCTATGTGTTTGTCCCATAACACATTTAACGTATCCAATTGTTCAATTTTAGAGATGAAAAATGTGTTTGGATTGGCTTTTTTGCAGATGTCGAAGAGATAAAGTCCGTTGGAACTTTTTTCTCCGGAAACGAAAATGATGGTGCCGTATTGGGTGGCGAATTTCCGCAGTTGTTCGGCGCGATTGACCACGCTGTGGCAGATGGTGTCCGCGTGTTTGAAGTTGGCGGCGTTGTCCGCAAGTGCAAAGCGTTGTTCGAGCGCAGCGATGATTTCCCGATACTCTTCGATGTTTTGTGTCGTCTGTGAAAACAGGCGCGTTGGATGGTTAACATCCACATTCTCAATATCTTCCATATCGGAGAGAACCTTTCCTTTGCCGTCGGTCTGTCCCATCAGCCCGATGACCTCCGCGTGTCCCTGTTTTCCATAGATAAGAATCTGTCCGTCAGTAGTTTCCTGACAATACTGGCGGATGGTTCGTTGCAGGTTCAGTACTACTTTGCAAGTGGCATCAATGATTTCGATGTCGTTTTCTTTGGCAATGCGGTAGGTTTCGGGCGGTTCGCCGTGAGCCCGAATAAGTACGCGCGTGTGGCGCAGTTGCTGGAACTCCTCGTGCGTAATCACCCGAAGTCCCATATTCGTCAATCGCTGCATCTCTTCGTTGTTGTGAACGATGTCGCCCAAGCAATAAAGCATCCCATCCCGCTTCAGAATTCCTTCTGCCGTTTGGATGGCATTGATGACACCGGCACAAAAACCGGAATTGCTATCAATCTCTATTACTGTATTTTGCGGCATATTTCTCCCAAAAAAAATGAGCCGCAAATTTAGATAAAAAAGCGCACTTTTCAAATGCCTTTTTTCTTTATTTATTCATAAAAAAACGGTCGGAACGCCAATGTCGGAACGCCAATGTCGGAACGCCGATTAATGAACGCCGATTAATGAACGCCAATTAATGAACGCCGATTAATGAACGCCGATGTCGGAACGCCACACTGTGACGTTCCTACTTTACAAACTTTATGAACTTTACAAACTTTATGAACTTTATAAACTTTACAAACTTTATGAACTTTATAAACTTTATAAACTCCCCTCCCTTACGCGTTTCCGCTAAGTTCCCGGTAAAGTGTGAGTGCGTAGCGGTCCGTCATTCCGGAAATGAAATCGACGATGACGCGCAGTTTGTAATAATCGGAAAGCGTTTCAAACGAGTCGGCGCCGGTCTCTTCCAATGCCGTACGGACGATGCTTTCCGACAAAAGTGCCAGTGCGCGGCGACGGTAGTCCTTGCTCCGGACGATGAGACTGTCGATGAAAAAGTCCAACAGCCACGTAATGACCGAGTGACCAACCAATTCCAAACGGTAGATGTCGTTGATGGAGAAGATTTTTTCAATGCAGAATTTTTGAAGACGGTCGGCGAGGGGAGTGGCTGAAAAGATGAGCTCACGGTTGAAATTACCCGCCTCGATTTCGTCAATGTGGTTTTCAAAGTTCTGGTAGGCAAGATTTACCAACTTGCCAATCAGTGCGTTACGTATTTTTGTGATTTTTGCAAAATCCGGAATTTCTTCGGCAAGAAACGCTTTGATTTCCGGAAAATCCTCCTCAATGGTCTCTTTAAGTTCACTAAGCGTATAAAGTCCTTTCTTGAATCCATCTTCCAAATCCATCGTTAAATAGCAGATGGAGTCGGCTGCCTCCACGAGGTAGCAGAGCGGGTGACGAACAAAGCGTCCTCCCACCATCAGGCCGCACTGCTCGGCGATGACGTCTGCGTAGATTCGTTCCGACTGGAAAACTCCGATTTTTTTTGTCTCAATGCGGCTTTTGTCAATGGCGCCGTAGTTGGGGTATTTCAGGCACGAAGCCAACGTCGTGCAAGTGAGGTTGAGTCCGAAGCAATCGTTGAGGTTCTGCAACTTCGTCAGCACGCGGAGTCCTTGTGCATTCCCGTCAAAGTGCTTGAACTCAAGTTGTTCCGTCTCTGACAATCGCACCGGAATTTCATTTTTATTAAAAAAGTCTTTGAAATATTCTTGGATGACTGTTTCCCCAAAGTGACCGAACGGCGGGTTCCCGATGTCGTGAATCAGACAGCCGTTCTTCAGAATCACGGGGACTTCTCTAAACAGTTCGTAATCGCTTTTTCCTGTTTTTTCTTGAAATAATTTGCTGTCACAGAATAAGATACTGAAGGAGTAGCCCAATGTCATCACCTCCAAGGAGTGTGTCAGCCGCGAATGAATGTTGTCGTCGTTGGTGAGTGGGAAAACCTGTGTTTTGGCGTGCATTCGTCGTGTGGCGGGACTAAAGGTGATGCGTCCGAAGTCACTTTCGAAGGCGCTACGGGCGTCATCCTGACGCATAGAAGGACGGATTCTTTTTTCTGTCAGTAACTTATTCCAATCCATTATTTTTCTGTTTTTTACTTGATAATTTATTGAATCAATGCGGCGGCTCCGAGAATGGCGACGTCGTTTTCCGGAAGTTTCGAAACAAGAATTTCTGTTTTCCCTTTAAAAATAGAAAGAATATTTTCGTTGAAAGCCACTTTCAGCGGATCCAGCAGCCAGTGGCCGGCTTTGACGGGGCCTCCCATCAGGAAAATGGCTTTGGGTGAGGAAAATGTGACGGCGTTGGCCAATGCAATTCCGAGGTGTTCCGCTGTCAACTTCCACGTTTTTTGTGCCAAAAGTTCGCCACTGTCGGCTCTTTCGGTTATCTCCTTGCAGGTGATTTTTTCAGGGGGCGTGATTCCGTCGTCTTTACATAACTCACAGTATGTCTGTACAATACCACGCGCGGAAGTGTATTGTTCCAAGCACCCTCGCCGTCCGCACGAACACATACGGCCTCCCGGATACAAGGTGGCGTGCCCGAGTTCGCCGGCACAGCCATCGTGACCGTACACCAACTGGCCGTTAACGACGATGCCGCTGCCAACGCCCGTTCCTAACGTAATGAGAATGAAATCGTTGAGGTCTTTCGCCCCGCCATAGATTTTTTCTCCGTACGCGGCCGCATTGGCGTCATTCGTCACCACAACCTTCGTATCTATCTTTTTGCTGATGAGATCTTTAAGAAAGATTTTTCCGGAAAATGGCAAGTTGGGTGCATCATCGATGGTGCCGGTGTAGTAATTCCCGTTGGGGGCGCCGATTCCGATTCCTTCTATGTGCGAAATTTCGTTTTCTTTTAGAAGGTTTTGGATGGCCGACACGATATCGTCCGTGTAAAGTTCTGCGTCCGAGTAAGTTTGTGTGGAGAGAATCTTGTGTGCGATGCACTTTCCGTCGGAACGTACCAAGCCGATGTCGGTATTGGTTCCGCCGATGTCAATGCCGATGGCGTAAGTTTGTGTCATAAATTACTGATTGATAATATTCTATAGCGGTTATCTTGCTTTCATATATTCGTCAAGAAGGCGTTGGACGTACTTGCCGAACACGTCAAATTCAATATTGACGATACTTCCGGGCTGGAAGTTGTGAAAATTGGTGACTTTGTGCGTGTAAGGGATGATGGCAACGGAAAAATGCCCTTTTTCAGAATCCACAACGGTAAGACTCACGCCGTTGACAGAAATGGACCCTTTGGGGACGGTGATGTTGTTGGCTTTCGGATCATAGTTGAAATAGTAGCGCCAGCTGCCATTGTCATCGACTACTTTTTCGCAAGTGGCCGTCTGATCGACGTGCCCTTGGACGATGTGCCCGTCGAAGCGGCCGTCCATACGCATACTGCGTTCCAAGTTGACTTCGTAACCGACAGTCCAGCTGCGGAGGTTGGTTTTCAGCATCGTTTCGTCCATCGCCGTCACGACATACTGGTTGCGTTCTTTGTCAACTTTTACGATGGTGAGGCAGCAGCCGTCGTGCGCCATACTCTGGTCTATTTTCAGTTCATCGGCAAAATCTACTTCAATGGTGAAGTGATAGTTGCTGTTTTCTTTTTCAATTTTAACGATTTTTCCTGTCTTTTCTACAATTCCTGTAAACATAGTATTCTTTTTTTGCAAAAACGGCCGCAAAAATACGATTAAGTTTTTAATGTTTGTAAGGTTTTTAAAGTTTTTAAGGCGGGTATAAAGAGACGGTAATATAGATATCATACTTATTATCAAATACTTGTCTTTTACAAACAAAAATAATATACAATAAGAACTATCTTCGCTGAACATTCCCCTCCTTTTTTAAGGAGGGGATAGAGGGGTGGTAATATAGAAATCAAATTCAAATCAAAAACGAGAAAACCGCTATCAATAAACAATAAATCAATAACTTATAATGTTTATTCCAAAATCATTGCATCACTATTAATTGTAAATTGTTCATTGTTGATTGATTTGGGCGTTCCGGCTCCCGCTGGTCGCCGTCGGGCTTTCAGCACTAACTTCGCGCTCCTCCAATCCGTGTCCAGACGGTGTTGAGACGGTGTGCACACCGTCTCTCCATATATCATCCTCCGCGCTCGTAAATGTGCTTCAATCCCTAATGCGACGCTTTTTCGCGGCGGTGCCATTTGCGCGGCAGGCGACGTCGGTGACTTTCACTTCCTACCGCGCGTGCCGCGCTGTGCCACGCACGCTCCGTCACCCGTCCTGTCGTGCAGGACGCCACAATGTGACCTCCCCACGGCTCACTAACTTTACTAACTTTACAAACTTTACAAACTTTATGAACTTTACAAACTTTTATAAACCTAATCTTTTTTTTCATACTTTTGCCGCCTCAAAATCGTAAACAATGAGAAAGTATTATGTTTTACTTGTTAGCTGCATCATTGCCGCTTTTTCCTTTTCGTGCCCGCTGTTCGGTGCTGTTCCCAATGAGTTGGAAACGCCGAAAGACACTACGAAGGTGAAACCTAAAAAAGAAAAAGATCCGGACAGAAAACGTACCGGTTGGACGTTCGGGATTCTGCCGAGCATCTCCTACGATGCCGACTTGGGTTTCCAATACGGCGCTTTGGCAAACATCTATTACTTTGGTGACGGCTCGACCTATCCCGAATATTTGCACTCTTTGTACGTGGAGGCATCTTATACCACCCGTCAATACGGCGTGTTCCGTTTTTCATACGATTCCAAGCACTTGATCCCCAATCATCGTCTCACCATCGACCTTTCCTACCTTCCGGACGCGATGTGCGACTTCTACGGATTCAACGGTTACCAGAGCGTTTTTAACAACAACTGGCGCGATTCGAAACACTTTACGGCCGAACAGGGCTACAAGAGCCGCGCCTTTTATAAGTTCCGTCGTGACTTGCTTCGCTTCTCCGCCGACCTGCGTGGCCCGATTGGAAACAATTGGTATTGGGCGGGCGGCATCGGTATGCTCGGTTATTTTACCGCTCCCGTCAACCTGGCTATGCTGAACCAAGGTAAAAAAGACGAAAAGAAACTTCCCGATGTGGACGGACTTTACGACAAATATGTGCAGTGGAATTTGATTAAACAAAATGAAAAGAACGGCGGTATTCATCCGTACGTGCGTGGTGGACTTTGCTACGATAGCCGTGACCGCCAGATGAACCCGTCTCACGGCATCTATGCTGATGCGTTCCTCACTTACACCGCCGCTTTCAATACGGAAAAATTTGGTAACCAAACCGAATACAATAATCTCCGTTTCAACTTTACTTTCCGTCACTATGTGCCTATTTATCAGGATTATGTCTCTTTCGCTTATCGTTTGAGCACTCAGTTGACGGTAGCGGGAAAAAGTCCGTTTTATATGAATAGTTACTGGAATACGTTGTATATTCAACGTGTTCTTTATGAGGGAGTTGGTGGCTGTAACACTGTTCGTGGTTTGTTGCGTAACCGCGTTTTGGCAAACGGCTTTGCTTTCGCCAATTTTGAGTTCCGTTTCAAAGTGTGCAAATTCCACGTTAAAAAAGAGAATTTCTACATCGGTTTGAATCCGTTCCTGGATGCTGGAATGGTGGTCCAACCATACGATTTGGATGAAAACACCGTGCGTGCCTCTATTGCCGAAAACGATCCGGATTTTGATATGAACCAGTTGTCAGACTATTTCAATTTTGACAAGAAAGCCATTTACCGTCCCCATTTTTCAGCGGGAATCGGCTTGAAAGCCGCTATGAACGACAATTTTGTGCTTTCCGTTGACTGGGCAATGCCGTTCAACAAGCAGGACGCCGCCGGTTGGGCCAACTTCTACGTCAAAATCGGTTATATGTTCTAACCTTCTAACTTCTAACCTAATAACTTTATAAAGTCACCAACTTTATAAACTTTACAAACCTTACAAACTTTCAAACTAAATGACACAAACGTTACTTGTTTCCATAGGATATTTCTTATTCCCTGTTATTATAATATTGTTGTTTAACCGTTACCAGTGGGCGCGTTCGGCGGGTACCGTCATTTTGGCTTACGCGGTAGGAATCATTCCGGCATTGTTCGGTTTGACGCATTTTGCGGAAGGGACTGCGGGCTTGGCAGTTCAAAAAAACATTATGAATGTTGCGGTTCCGTTGGCTATTCCGTTGATGCTGTTCAACTGCAATTTCAAATTGTGGACCAAATCGTTGCCCAAGACGGCGGCAGCACTTTTCGGTGGTGTGGTTGCAGTTTTGGCAGCCGTCATCTCTGGCTTTTTCATCTTCCGTAATTTAGGAGTTGAAGACATTGCTAACGTTTCTGCGATGATGACGGGTATTTATACGGGCGGTACGATGAATTTCAATGCGTTAGGTGCTGCGTTGGGCGTCGCTCCCACTACGATGGCGACGGTCCTTGCGTTTGAAATGGTAGTCACTTTCCCTGTGATTATCTTCATTGTTTCCGGCGGTTACAAACTGTTTCGGAAACTTCTTCCATTTAAAGATGAGGCCACGGTGGTGGATATGGACGACACGAACGGTTTGGAGCACGGCGTTGAGCAATATAAAGGAATGTTGAAAGGAAAAACGTTCTTCCGCTCTTTGATAGGTTTGGGGATTTCCATCCTCTTTTTGGGAATTGGCGCCGGTCTATCTCTCTTGATTACCGGAAAAATCAACGAATTAGTTGTCATTCTGACGATTACAACGTTATCCATCATTGCTTCCTTCTCCAAATTCATTCGTGAAATTCCAAAGACTTTCGAATTGGGAATGTTTTTCATTCTGATTTTCAGTGTCGTCGTCGCTTCACAATTTGATTTGAGTAGTCTGAATTCTGGAGCGTTGGCCATTGGCGGATTTCTCCTTTTCATTGTGGTGGTGGCTATGTTGCTTCACATTTTATTGTGCCGTATTTTCAAAGTCAGTGGCGACTTGTTCTGTGTTTCGTTGGTGGCTTTGCTTTGTTCCCCGCCGTTTGTTCCGCCGGTAGTGGGTGCGATGGGAAACAAGAAGGTGCTCATCAGTGGAATTGTTGTCGGCCTGATTGGTTACGCCATCGGAACCTATTTGGGCATTGCCCTCGCATTCAGTTTGGGTGCATTGGTGTAGGGTTCGTAAAGTTCGTAAGGTTTATAAGGTTTGTAAAGTTTATAAAGTTGGGATTTTTAGGTGGGTGGTTGTAATAGGGTGATATAAATGTAGGGACGTCACACTGTGGCGTCCCGTGTCACATTGTGGCGTCCCATTTATTTATATCCACACTGTGGCGTCCTTTTCAAGGATGAATGATGTTGATACATCCACCCCTTTATCCCCTCCTTCAAACGGAGGGGAACAATTACGCTCTATTCTTTCTTATTTGGTTTATAATCTGACAAATACACGTTGTCGACTAAACTATGCTCGGAGGAAAGTGAAAATGGTTAAATGCTGATCATCAGTTAATTATGCAAGAACTAATGCCACATTTTTTATTTATTTTGCTCATTTTCAGTACGCTGAATGAGCTTGCGAAACTTGAATTAGTAATTGGGGGGGAGAAATGAAGGGACTGAGAGACGAAGGAATTAAGAAACGAAGAGCATTTTCCAAGTCGCATCCTGAAAACCGATAATTGTTA
>DCHI01000015.1:0-338 GCA_002314795.1 Bacteroidales bacterium UBA1756
CGTCCCGCGTCACATTGTGGCGTCCGCCGTACCAGATGTTACGTTGTGGTGTGATACAGAGGCCAGCCCCGGAGGGGCTGCACATCGGTAACCCCGTACAAGGACGATAGTCCGCAGTGCGGGGCGAGCACGCCGCACTACAGGACGGGGTGGCGGTGCGTGTGCGGGGCGAGGCCGTAGGGACGTCACAGTGTAGCGTCCCGCACGGAGGGGCGGAGCGTGGGGCAGCGCGGCACGCGCGACAGGAAGTGAAAGTCACCGATGCCACTTGCCGCGCAAATGGCACCGCCGCGTGTAGTGGAGACGTTTTATGAAACGTCTGTACGTTTGAAAGCCCG
>DCHI01000015.1:383-13751 GCA_002314795.1 Bacteroidales bacterium UBA1756
GTTTGTAAAGTTTGTAAAGTTTATAAAGTTCGTAAAGTTTATAAAGTTCGTAAAGTTAATGAAGTTTGTAAGGGGGGGAGGGACGTTAAAATTCGTCGGTTACCAACGTTTTTTTGTAAACCTTGTCCCCGCGCCGTACCAAGGTATCGGTGGCGATGGAACAGACATCTCCTTTGTGTGCGGCAGCTACGGGGTGAAGGTCCAAACGGATTTCCTGGACGGTGGTTTCATAAACGCCCGTTGTCGGGCCTTCGATGACGAGCGTGTCGCCGACGGCAATTTCGCCCGTCTCCAACGTGATTTCCGCTACGTTCAGTTTTCCGTAGAAATTGGTCACCTTGCCGATATGCGCCCGGACAGTAGTCGCTTGTGAACCATAACGTTCCGACCATTCGCCCATCGTTCTCCCCAAATAGTATCCGTCCCAGAAACCGCGGTTGAAAACCGTGCGGAGCTTTTCGGTCCAGTCCGCTACTTTTTCCTGAGTGAATGTTCCGTTTTGTACGGCCTCGACCGCCTCGTGGTAACATTCCGTCGTGACTTTTACATACTCGGCCGAACGTCCGCGCCCCTCGATTTTGAGAATGCTGACACCGGCTTTCAACAGTTTGTCCAAAAAACCGATGGTGCATAAGTCCTTGGGTGACATAATGTATTTGTTGTCAATCGCCAATTCCAAGTCGCTTTCCATATCTTTCACGATGTAGCCGCGGCGACAGGGTTGCAGGCAGGCTCCGCGATTGGCGGGGTAGTTGAAATTGTCCAAACTGAGGTAGCATTTCCCGGAGACGGCCATACAAAGGGCGCCGTGTACAAACATCTCAATGCGTACCAGTTCTCCCTTCGGACCACGAATGCCTTCTTCTTCAATCTTCTTGGTGATTTCCGCCGCTTGCGCCAAGGCGACCTCGCGTCCTAAAACCATTACATCGGCAAATTGTGAGAAAAACCGGACGGCTTCAATGTTCGTGATGTTGCACTGCGTCGAAATGTGAATCTCCAACCCGATTTTCTGACAGTAGGTTAAGACCGCGAAATCGGAAGCAATGATGGCGGAAACACCGCACGCCTTCGCCAAGTCCAAGAGCTCTTTGACATCCTCAATCTCATTGTTATAGACGATGGTATTGACTGTTAGATAAGACTTTACGTTGTGTTCACGACAAATGTCGGTGATTTTTTTCAAATCGTCAAAGTCAAAGTTGGCGGCGGAACGTGAGCGCATATTCATCTTTCCAACGCCAAAATAGACGGAACCGGCACCGGCTTGGATGGCAGCGGCTAACGATTCGTATGAGCCCACAGGGGACATAATTTCTATTTCCATAGTAGATTGAAGGTGTTTGTTAGTCAATTATTTACCAAAAATGCGGGCGGCTTCTTTCATATTATCGCGAACCGGAACGGCGAACGGGCACCGGCTTTCGCAGCTTGCGCACTGCGTACACTCACTCGCGTGGTGTTCTAAACGTTCGTACTCGTCGCGGATGCTTTTCGGGATTTCGTTCTCATCGTACATTTTGGCAATGCTGAGCAGCTTGTTGACCTTGGCAATATCGATATCGGCGGGGCAGGGGGCGCAGTGGCCGCAATAGATGCAATCGCCTTTCCAACAGGCCTTTGTGGCGGATGCTAATGCGGTACTGAAATCCTTTTCTTCGTCGGTGGCGGTGAGATAGTGAAGACCGGCCATCAGTTCTTCCACGTTGTCGGCTCCGGACAAAGCGCAGGTGACTCCCGGACGTGAAAGCGCGTAACTGATACATTGTGTGGGCGTTAAGGCAACGCCGAGCGGCGAGGTTTCGGCATCAAGCAGACGTCCTCCGCCAAAGGTTTTCATAACGATGATGGCAATGCCGTGTTCTTCACAATAATTGTAAAGTTTCACGCGCGTGCTGTCGATATTGGTGAGGTCGTTGTTGTAACTAGTTGAGTCCCACGCGTTGAGGTCTGCCGGAAGAAGGTCGAAAGCGGGATTGATGCTGAACATCAGCACTTCAATCAGGCCGCTGCGGACCGCGTCGTAAGCGACTTCGGCATTGTGGCTGCTGAGTCCGATCCGTTTGATTTTTCCCTCCTCTTTCAGCTGCTTTACATATTTCATATAGGCGCTTCCCTTGATTTCGTTCCACTCCTCCTTACTATCGACGAGGTGAATCATTCCGACGTTGACGTAATCGGTGCCGAGCCGGGTGAGGAGGTCCTCGAAGCTGGCCTTGCATTCGGCGACGTCACGGGTGCGTTTGTACTGCCCGTTTTCCCAGTACGAGCCGATGTGTCCTTGAATGAAAATCTGGTTCCGGCGGCCTTTCAGCGCATAACCGATGTTGTCGCGGACTTTCGGGTTGGCATCGTAGATGTCAATGTAGTTGATGCCGTTCCGAAGGGCGGAATCCATATAAATACGAGATTCCGTCGTGTCCATTTTTTCAAAGCAGCCGCAGCCGATGCCAATCACTCCGATTTCTACCTTTGATTTCCCTAAATATCTGTAAATCATTTTATTGTTGTCGTTGTCGGTCCCGATGGTGTCGCTTCTGTGGAGACAACCGCAAAGAATAAGGCCGACGCTAACGACGGCAAGAATTATTTTTTTCATAGATAATGATTTTGAAGCGGCAAAAGTACAAAGTTTATGTGAAATGATGGGTGCTGCATTTCTATTTTGTGTACGTTTGCACCGCTTTTTTTTATAATGATTTTTATGAGTGAAAATCTTCGTATCTCTCTTGTTCAGAATGAAATATGTTGGAATGATGTTGATATCAATCTTCAAAATATAGAAAGAATATTGGCTTCGGACGGACCAGCCGATTGGATTGTTTTCCCGGAAATGTTTGCAACGGGATTTATTGCCGACGGACTTCCGGACGCGAACTCCTCTGTACGCATTTTGGAATGGATGAAGCAGCTGGCAGACCAACGTCAGTCGGCGGTTTCAGGAAGTGTCTCTGTTTCAAGTTCGGGAAAATGGTACAATCGGCTTTATTTTATCACGCCGGACGGCACTGTCGATTTTTACGACAAACGTCATCTTTTTTGCAAAAGTTTAGAACCGAAATATTTTCAGCGGGGCTACGAACTTCCTGTCTTTCAGTATAAAGGATGGAAAATCTGCCCGCAAATCTGCTACGATTTGCGGTTTCCGGTCTGGAGCCGCAATCAGTGTGTGGCCAGTGACTTTAAGTATGACATATTATTATATGTGGCCAATTGGCCCGCCTCGCGTGCGTCGGTGTGGCAGACGTTGTTGGCGGCCCGTGCCATTGAAAATCAGTGTTACGTGGTGGCGTGCAACTGTTTCGGAACGGACCCCGCCGGCCACTTTTATCAAGGCGACTCCCGCATCATTGCTCCGGATGGCACGCTGTTGGCCGCCGCTCATTCAGGAAGCCCGGACCTGTTTTCCGGTGAACTTTCGATGGAAAAATTGGCCTCGTTCAGAAAGCAATTTCCCGTCTCCGACGATTGGGAACGGTTCGCATTGGAACGGGAGTCTCGTTAAAAAAACCGTGTTCAACATATCACAATTAAGTTGTACTTTTGCGCCCGTTTTTTCAAAAAAATCAACAATGAGAAAGAAAGTGGATTTTTTGGTCATCGGTTCCGGAATCGCGGGACTGTGTTTTGCTCTGAAAGCCGCTAATTACGGCAAAGTCTGTATGATGACAAAGGCCAATACGGACGATACGTCAACCAAGTATGCGCAAGGAGGTATCGCCGCCGTGATGTACAGTCCCGACACGTATGAAAAACATATTCAGGATACGATGGTGGCGGGCGACGAATTGTCTGACAGACGCATCGTTGAGATTACCATTCGTGAATCCACGGAGCGCGTTCTTGAACTGGTGGAGTGGGGCGTTGATTTTGATAAAACCAAGTCGGGACAGTTCGCCTTGGCAAAAGAGGGCGGCCATTCGGAGTTCCGCGTTTTGCACCACAAGGACATTACGGGCTATGAGATTGAGGAAAAGCTGATTATGGCCGCCCGGAACAATCCGAACATTGAGATTTTGGAAAATCACCTCGCCATAGAAATTATCACGCAGCACCATTTGGGAATCGAGGTTAATCGGCATACGTCGGGAATAACTTGCTACGGGGCGTATATCTATAACCCTATGACAAAGGAAGTTGACACGATTTTGTCGAAGGTAACGATGATGGCGACGGGCGGCATTGGGACCGTTTACGGAAATACGACCAATCCGACGGTTGCTACGGGTGACGGCATCGCGATGGTTTATCGGGCCAAAGGGGCGGTTCGTGGTATGGAGTTTGTGCAGTTTCACCCGACCTCTTTGTACAATCCGAGCGAGCGTCCGTCGTTCCTCATCACGGAGGCGATGCGTGGCGCCGGTGCCATTTTGAAAACGAAGGACGGGGAGGAGTTTATGCGTAAATATGACTCCCGTGGTTCCCTCGCACCGCGTGATGTGGTGGCGCGTGCTATCGATAACGAAATGAAAATCAGAGGTATTGACCACGTCTATTTGGATACTACGCTCATCAAAAAAGAGGAAATCTTCAGCCATTTCCCGAACATTTATGCTAAATGTCTGAGCATCGGCATCGATCCGACGAAGGAGATGATTCCGGTTGTTCCGGCCGCGCACTACTCCTGTGGTGGTATTCAGGTCGATGAGTGGGGCCGTTCCACGATTTCCCATCTGTACGCTTCGGGCGAGTGCGCCTCCACGGGGTTGCACGGAGCCAACCGTCTGGCTTCCAATTCGTTATTGGAGGCGTTGGTTTTCTCTCATCGTGCCTGCGTGAATGCGGTGGAGGAAATCAATAACATCGATTTCTGCGACGACGTTCCCGATTGGAACACGGACGGAACGGTCCTGAACGAAGAGATGGTTCTCATCACGCAGTCGATGAAGGAGGTTCAGACCATTATGGCCAGCTATGTCGGAATTGTCCGGTCGAACTTGCGTCTGCAACGGGCGTTCGACCGTCTTGAAATTCTCTATCGTGAAACCGAGGAGTTGTATAAAAAGTCCATCCTGATTCCCGAAATCTGTGAGTTGCGGAATGTCATCAATATTGGATATTTGATTATCAAAAATGCGATGGCCCGCAAGGAGAGCCGCGGCCTTCACTACTCTCTCGACTATCCGGAGCACAAGGACGTCAACCCGACGACGAGGGATGATAATTGAGGGTAGGAAGTTTGTAAAGTTTATAAAGTTCATAAAGTTTATAAAGTTCATAAAGTTTGTAAAGTTATAAGGTTTTGATGAGGTTGGAGAGCATTTTTGATATGATTTCTGCTTGTGCGATGAGTTCTTCTGCTGTTTGCGAATCCACATAATTTAGCTCGGGCATTAAAAGCAACATCGACCGCACCTCGCCACAAGAACCTTTTGCCACATATAAAAATTGTCTGAATTCTTGGTTCGTTTTTCTCTCAAAACCTTCTGCAATGTTGTTCATAATGGAAACAGACGCTCTTTGTATTTGGTCCTTAAATCCATAATCTTTATGGGAACTCATAAGCTGATAGATTTTTATTGTTAAATCCTTTGCTATTTTCCACGCGATAATATCCTCAAATCTGTTGATTTTCATATAATTTTTTAATGCGAATGTTATTTTTAATATAACGAATAAAAGATAATAATAGTATCTTCCATCCCCCTTAACTTTCAAACCTTAAAAACCTTACAAACCTTACAAACCTTACAAACTTTCAAACTATATTATGCATTCAACAAAGATAAAAGAACTCCGTAAGCTTTCACAAAAGAAATTCCGTGAAGAATCTGGCCTTTTCGTGGTGGAAGGCACCAAATCGGTGATGGACTTGCTTCATTCGGAGTTGGAAGTGGAGGCCGTTTATGGAACGGCGGAATGGATGAAGTCGCACAAACGGGAGTTGCGGTTGCTGGAGGCGGAGTCGGTTACGGAGAACGAGCTTTCGCGGATTAGCTGTTTGACGACCCCGCAGGATGTTTTCGCCGTTGCCCGCAGTCCGCATTACGGCAAGGACGAAATCGATGAGGGAAAGTTTCTGCTGGCCCTGGACGGGATCCGTGATCCGGGCAACCTCGGGACGATGCTTCGGACGGCGGACTGGTTCGGCATTCGGCAGGTGGTTTGTTCGGCGGACTGTGTCGAGTGGACCAACCCGAAGGTGATTCAGGCGACGATGGGGTCGTTTACCCGGGTGAAAGTCATTTATACGGATTTGCCTTCCTATTTGAAAACCAGAAAATCAAAAAGTTCCATTTTAGGTACGTTTATGGAGGGGGCTCCGTTGCAGCGCACGGATTTCCAAGCAGGGGACATTATTGTAATAGGAAGCGAAGGGAAGGGGATTTCTTCGGATGTGGCGTCATTAGTCACGCGGAAGGTATCGATTCCGGCGGGTGTCGGGAGTGGCGAGCGTGCTGAGTCGCTGAACGCCTCGATAGCGGCGGCGATAGTGCTGTACGAAGCGTGCAGAAGCAACGTTGAATAAAAATATTTTTCAACACGTTGAAGTGTAAATAAAATTTGTATATTTGCAAGCTTTTTCAAGTGAAGAAAGTAGCTGTTGAAAATGTATGTAACCTCTTCTGTGTCAAGGTTTTGTATATTTTAAATAGTTGCTCTATTTGCGTGAAGAGTAAGAAATTTATTACCAAAACCATTTAAACAATGTCAGGATTAATAGGAAAAAAAATTGGAATGACTAGCATCTACGATGCCTCCGGAAAATGTGTTCCGTGCACAGTGATAGAAGCTGGTCCTTGCGTCGTAACGCAAGTCAAGACCGTTGAAAAGGACGGTTACAGTGCTATCCAATTGGGATACGGCGAAAGAAAAGAAAAGAACACACCGAAGCCCCTCAAGGGACATTTCGAAAAAGCAGGTTGCACCCCGAAGATGATTCTTCGCGAGTTCACCCGTTTTGAAGAAGGACACAAGAAAAGTTTCGGTGAAGTCATCGACGTAACGGTCTTCGAAGAAGGCGAATTCGTGGATGTCAGCGGTATCTCCAAAGGTAAGGGTTTCCAAGGTGTTGTAAAACGTCACGGCTTCGGCGGTGTCGGCGATGCAACCCACGGTCAGCACAACCGTTTGAGAGCACCCGGTTCAATGGGCGCTTCCTCCTACCCGTCAAGAGTACTTCCTGGAATGCGTATGGCTGGCCAAATGGGTCACGCTAAAGTGAAAGTCAACAACTTGCGCATCCTCAAAATCGTTCAAGAGAAAAATATTCTCGTAGTTAAAGGTTCTGTTCCGGGACCCAATGGTTCATATTTAATTATTGAAAGATGGAGTTAAGAGTTTATAAAATTGACGGCAGCGAAACTGCCAAGACGGTTACATTAGACGACAGAATCTTTAATGTTGAACCGAATGATCACGCTATTTGGTTGGATGTCAAGAACATTCTCGCAAATAAGAGACAAGGAACACACAATACTTTGGATCGTACCACCGTATCCGGAAGTACCCGCAAGTTGAAAAGACAAAAGGGAACGGGTGGCGCACGTGCCGGCGGTATCAAATCTCCCACCATCCGCGGAGGTGCCACCGCTTTCGGTCCTCATCCAAGAGATTACGGTTTCAAATTGAACAAGAAAGTTAAACGCCTCGCCCGTTTCTCCGCGCTTACTTACAAAGCAAAGGAAAACAAGATCGTCGTTGTTGAAGATTTCGCTTTCGACGCTCCGAAAACCAAGGCATTCGTGAACGTTCTTAAAAGCTTGAAACTGGAAACGGCTAAGACCCTTACTTTGGTTAACGAAAGCAATACCAACGTATTCCTCTCCGGTCGCAACATCCAGCGTGCAAAAGTTATGAGAGCTTGTGACATCAACACCTACGACGTGCTGAACGCCCAGAACCTCATCATTTGCGAAAAGAGCATCGCCGATATTGAAAAAATGCTTGGCGAATAATTGTTTAACATCAAAAAATAGAAACAATGAGCGTAATCATTAAACCTATCATAAGTGAAAAGCGTACGGCCGATGCGGAAAAATTCAACCGCTATGGCTTCGTCGTTGAAAGATCAGCGACCAAATCGCAAATCAAGAAGGAAGTGGAAGATATCTACGGCGTTAAAGTAATCAGAGTCAATACGTTGATTCAACGCGGCAAGGATGCTTCCCGCTATACGAAGGCCGGTATGATTGAAGGTCAAAAGCCGACAATCAAGAAAGCTACCGTTTTCCTTAAAGCAGAAGACAAAATCGATTTTTACAGCAATATTTAATAAGAGATGGCATTAAGAAAATTTAAACCAGTAACTCCTGGGCAGCGCTTCAAAGTTATTAGCGCTTATGATGACATTACCACTGATAAACCGGAAAAAAGTTTATTGAGACCCAGACCCAGCACGGGTGGTAGAAATAATAGTGGTAAGATGACGATGCGTAATCGTGGCGGTGGCCATAAGAAAATGTATCGTATCATTGACTTCCGTAGAGAAAAAGACGGAATTCCGGCAACCGTGCACACCATTGAATACGACCCGAATCGTTCAGCTCGTATTGCTCTGCTGTTCTATGCTGATGGTGAGAAGAGATACATCATCGCTCCTCACGGCCTGAAAGTCGGCCAAGTTATCGTCTCCGGTTCCGGTGTTTCCCCCGACCTCGGTAACTGCCTCCCATTGGGCGAAATTCCTTTCGGATCTATTATTCACAATATCGAACTCCGTCCCGGCCAAGGTGCCAAGATGGTCCGCAGCGCCGGCGGTTACGCCCAGCTGATGTCCCGCGACGGTAAGTATGCTGTAATTCGTATGCCTTCTGGTGAAACGAGAATGATTCTTTGCGCTTGCCGCGCTACCATCGGTACCGTTTCCAACATCGACCACAGCCTCGAAGTTTCAGGTAAGGCCGGTAGAAGCCGTTGGTTGGGCCGTCGTCCTCGCGTCCGTGGTGTCGTTATGAACCCGGTTGATCACCCAATGGGTGGTGGTGAAGGTCGTGCTTCCGGTGGGCACCCACGCTCACGCAAGGGTTTGCCAGCTAAGGGTTACAAGACCAGAGCTCCGAAGAAAAATTCGAATAAGTTCATCATTGAAAGAAGAAAAAAATAATTTAAAGAGATAACACTATGAGTCGTTCATTAAAAAAAGGACCGTTTATTCATTATAAACTGGAACAACGCGTACTCGAAGCCCAAGCTTCTGGCAAAAAGTCAACCATTAAGACTTGGTCACGCGCATCTATGATATCTCCCGATTTTGTCGGCCTTACTATCGCTGTTCACAACGGCAACAAGTTTATCCCCGTTTATGTTACTGAAAATATGATTGGTCATAAACTCGGCGAATTTGCTCCTACCCGTATCTTCCGCGGTCACGCTGGCCAAAAGGACAAAGGCAAGAAATAATTTTCTTCGATACTTAATCTTACGATTTTTATATAAGCGGCTTTCAAAAGGCCGCTTTTTTTTGTTTCTCCCCCCACTTTACAAACCTTAAGAACTTTACCCACCTTACGAACTTTATAAACTTTAAGAACCTTACAAACTCACTTCGATTTCGTTACAACGGACATTGCAACGTTGCAGATTGTGGCCCGTTTATTGCGGTTTTTGGCGCTTTTGTGTGCTTCGCCTCTGTACTACATCCTTCGTGCGTAATTTTGCCGTCGCAATTCAAGCAACGGCCTCGCTTGAGTTGTGTTGTACGAAGAGGCCTCTTATTTTATATTTATGAAAAAACTATTATTGATGGTAGTAATGGCCTTCTTCTGCCTCGCCGTTGCTACAGCACAGGAAGTGGCAACCAACAAACAATTCAACTACTGTGAATTGGTGTGCAAAAAGAAACTGCTATCCAACAAGGTGAAATGCTTTATGGACTACGGACAACACACGACTATTGCAAATGAAAAACGTAAAATGAAACTCAAAGACGAGGAAGGAAAAGTCCTCAAATTTGAAAGTAACATCGATGCACTGAACTACCTCGGCCTTCAGGGATGGGAAGTGATTGATACTTACTATATTACTATTAAAAAAGATACGTATTTCGGTTATCTTCTCAAACAGGAAGTGAAAGAATAACATCTCCTCTGTTAATTAAAAACACCCCTTTATAAACTTTATAAACTTTTCTGACCTTACACACTTTTATAAAGGAAACGACCTTCTCCCCGAAGAAAGAAGGCCGTTTCCTTTATTTCACAAAGTCTTATTCTTTAATGATTTTTGCTTCCTGATAAATGCGTCCGTCTTCAAAAACTCGTAAAATGTAGATGCCTTTGGCTACGGACGACAAGTTGAGGATGGTTGACGTCCCTTGGACGGAAGCTTTCATCACTTCCTTGCCGCAGAGATCATACAGACGGATTTCCGCGTGGTGAAGTTCGCTTTCACAGATGGTGATTTCGACGGCATCTGCAATGGTGATGCTGCAATTCTGCGTCGTAAAACTCCAACTTGTTGACCAAGGTGACATATCCACCCCGTTGATGGCACGAACGCGCCAATAGTAGGTCGTAAGCGGACTCAGTCCTTGCAACGATGTGCTCGTTGAGGTAACTTGTTGAACAAACGTATTTCCCGTAAAATTGGCGTTTGTGGAATATTCCATTATATAGGATTGTGCATTGGCGTATGGACTCCAGGTAAAGATCTGATTGTCAACAGGAATATACGTGATTCCGTTCAAAGGTGAGAGAAGGCGCATTCAGTGCAAAACTCATCAGAACGGAGCTGACAAAAAGGAACAAAAGAATTGCTTTTTTTTTTTTTTGAATGATTTATATTGCTTAATATCAATAAGTTATTTCTGTAAAAAAGGATGGCAAAGTTATGAAAAAATATTTTTTCTCCTCAAATGAATGGCAGAAGGAGGTCTTTTATGTTTCTGAAACGAAACTGCAAATTTTAATAAAATAATAACAAGAAATAATGGATTCCTTTTTCTTTCGAATGGAATACAAAGCAATCCTAAGGCAGAAAGTGAGAAAATGGATAGTGTTAAATTTAAATATTTTTATCACTTCTGTTAAAAAAACAAAAAGATATTCATTATATCAGAATTTGTAGTACCTTTGCACCCCCAAAAACTTGTAATAGAATAATGTAAAAATCATTTTTTGTAATTTAGAAAATGCCCTGTAAGAAATTGTTTTTCAGTATTTTACCCCCCCCCCTATGGAGATGTGGGTCGAAATGGTCGATTTGATGCTTTGAAATTGCGTTTTTTTGCCCTTTGTGAGTGCGAAAAAACAACGCGGAAAAAGCTGTTTGCAACAATTATCATTTCATTTTTATGTTCTGCCGCCTTTGCGCAAGGTAGCATTCCGCAGTATGGTGTCGTAATGGCAGGGAGTACTCAAAGTAATATTGCACATACCTATGGGCAGCTCTTTAATTCCCATTCGCCCGAGCCGGCTACTTTGGTTGCAGAAGGTATTGAGCAAGCATACGCTATCGATGCCAAAGATACAATGCTCCTCTATTCCGATGAAATTGCTCCATATATTCCTGGCCAAAACGAGGTCTATATTTCTTCAGTTGAAGGATATGACTCCATTATTCAGCGTCAGGTGTATGCACTGACGTGTCCTCCCGAGTATGACACCGTTATGGCTGTCTCGGGAAAACGTTGGTGTACCGTAGAGTTGGTGGATCCGTATCTGCCGGTTGTTGAACCGGTGGGTTCCCCTGTGACCGTAACTTCGTCACCGGAAAATCCTCACGACTATCCTGTCGGTGAAACGACGGTCGTCACGTGGACGGCCTCGGTCGCGGGCCAGACAAAGGAGTGCCATCAGAATGTGAAAGTTGACTACTTCCCTTGTGCTACCCAAATCGTTTCGGTTACAGATGTTGATATGATTACCTATCCCGTCGTCAACCTCGGTTATTACTGCTGGACGGCAGAAAACTTGCGTACACTCCATAATAGCGATATGACGGATATTCCCGATGTGATGACCTATCCGTCGCAATATGCACCGGGTATAACCGATATGGCAGAAACCTTTGGACACCTCTATACGTGGAATGCGGCAGTCAACAATACGGCACAGGGAATCTGTCCCCCCAATTGGCACATTCCTACGATTGAAGAAACCGCCTATGTTGTCTCCGCATTTGATGCGAGTCAGTTGATGTCGAATGATCCGAATATCCATTGGATTCCCTCGGACGGAACGGACGATTTTGGTTTCCGTTTCTTGCCCGCCGGTTACTATAATTCCTCCCTCGAACGCTATGAGGGCCTGTTCACGCGCGCTTATTTCTGGACTACGGAGTCGGTAAATAGTGATATTGCTACCGCCGTCCAATTCGGTTCTGCTTGTGAAACGTCAGAACTGAGTCCGGAACGTAAGGATATGGGATTTAGTGTCCGTTGCGTGTTGAATTACTAATCGGTCGTTATTTATAATTAATTAGAATATTTCGGAAGTGGGGTACTCCATTGGGCATATGGGAGTACCCCCGCGGAAATGTTCTCTGCAAAAGATTTAATATAAACTATAATATATAATAAAATGAAAAAGACCCTGACACTATTAGTTATGTTGTTTGGATTTGTTGCCGCATTCGCACAGTCCACTCCCACGTTCCCATATCAGGCCGTGGTGCGAAATTCACAAAACCATTTGGTTCGTGATTCCATTTTCACCATTGATATTACAGTGGAACAGGAGAATGTTCGGATGTTCAGTGAAACTTTTACAGATGTTAGTACGAATCATAACGGAATGGTTTCTTTTATTATCGGTACTTCCCCGATTCGTACATACGGCAGTCTTTCTGATGTGACGGATTGGCGTAAAGCTGCTTTCGTCGTTACCTATCACCTGGCCGAAGGTAATGTTACTCTTAGAGATTCTGTTCGCCCTATTCCGTATGCCATACAATCTGATGGCGGTATCTCATTGACGGAATTGGAGAATCGCGTTGAGGAATTTAATACGCACGTTTGCGACAGCGTAGCCGCTTGTATGCCGGGTAACACCGTTCTTCAAAGTGAAGTCATCAAGGTGGTGAAGGACACCCTCGCCGATGGCACTTCCGCTTTGAACCACGCCGTTGACACCATCGTTGCAAACCACATCACCACATTGGAAGGCGAGCTTTGCGGCAAGGTAGCCGATTGCGTTTCCAGCACGCCCGAAGTCAGAGAGAATATCTTCAAGTTCGTTTCAGATACGATTGCTGTCGGCAACAACGGGTTGACGACAAATATTGTGAAGGTCATCAACGATACCCTCAAGAACGGCAACTCCGCTTTGAACCACACTGTTGATACGATTGCAACGAACAACGTAGAAAGATACATTGATAGTTCAGCTCATTTCACCCAATCCATTGTAAACAATATTGATTCAAGCAAGGCGGTCAGGGGCTCCATCATCAAGACCGTGAGCGACACCCTCGCCGATGGCACTTCCG
>DCHI01000021.1:0-33557 GCA_002314795.1 Bacteroidales bacterium UBA1756
ACATCCCTTGTTTGATGAGAAATTTGGGGGGTCGCAAATATAGTCTGAAAATCAATATGTTAACGTATTATCGCAAAAAAGTGTCAAAGTCAGGAAAGGTGACAAAAAATAATAAAATGACACTTCCGTACATTAGGAAGCCATTTGCTTTTTTCACTGTTTCAATGTTGTCACCAAAAACTTTGATTATTTTGGAAACAAAGTACGGATAGCCGGGAGGAAAGTGGTTGTGCGGGGTGACCTCATAGCCCATAGAGTTGCTGTAACCCAAACCTTCGCTTAATGCTTTTCCTAATGCGAAATAATATATATTGTCTCCGTTATTGTCCAATTTTTCATCATAGATTGATGAATAGTTGGAGAAAAAACGATACTTAGAATAAAGAGTAAACCTAAGATAAAGAATTTGTTTCTTGAAAAATCCTCTATGCGCTGAAGAAAACTTTTATTGTTATTGTCTCGTTTATTATTTTTTTGTTTCGTGGTATTCTTCTTCTGTGTTTACTGCCCAGATGTTTTCTTTTGATGTAATGCCGTTGCGGATATTGTTGACGGCTTCCATTGCGGTTAACATAGAGTGATCCATATTGTTGTAACGATGTTGTCCGTTCCGTCCAAGGCAATAGAGATTTTCAATGTTGTCAACAAAATTGCGTACTTTATCTAATTGATAATAAGTTCCGTAATAGGAAGGATAGGCCTTCTTGATTTTTTCTTGTGTGGCATCAATAACGTCATCTTTATCGATGATGTCAATTTTGACCATTTCATCGATGGCCATCTTGATGAATTCATCTTTTGGCATTTCCCACAAGGCATCACCTTCTGAACAGAAATATTCAAGACCGATGAACATTGTGTTTTGATAATCACTGACCATATAAGGTGACCAGTTGTTGAAAATCTGCATCCTGCCCACTTTTACGTCGCGCTCTTGAATGTAAACCCAAGTGTCAGGAACTCGTTTGTCAAATGTCGGAATCTTGGTTGTGTTTTTGATTTTCATCTTTTTGACTAAAAGACCGACGGTGATGAAGTCCCTGTAGGGTAAATTAGATGCAATCTCTTTCACATCTTCCGGAATGTCAATGCCTCGGATGGCCGCAACCAAATCTTTGATAGGCATAGTTGAAAATAGATAGTCGCAAGTGTGGTTCTCAATGCTGTCACCTTTTTTTACGTCAACGGAAGTCACCTTGCCGTTTTCCACATAAATGGCTGTCACTTCGCTTTCCTTGGTGATTTCTCCTGATTTCTCTATGATGTCATCGGCTACCGTTTCCCACAATTGTCCCGGACCATATTTCGGGTAAATAAACTGTTCAATCAGTGAGGTTTCAACATTCTTTTGAGATAAATCTTTTGAAGAATGAAACTTCTTGAAAATCATATCTTTAAGAATTGCTGCAACGGAAAGTCCCTTCACGCGTTGCGAACCCCAGTCTGCACCTAATTTTGACGGATGGATTCCCCACACCTTTTCGGTGTAGTCTTCAAAGAACATTTTATACAGCGGTTTCCCAAAACGGTTGATGTAAAAGTCTTCCAAAGAATTTTCTTTGCGTTTGACGACGGACGCCCAACAGTATCCCAATCCTGCGTGGATGGTTCGGAACAGTCCCATATTGTAGAAAGTCTGGAATTTCAAGGAAATAGGATAGTCAAAGAATTTGCGTAGGTAAAAAATACGAGACACTCTTCCTCGTAACAACATAACGCGATCTTCTTTTTCAGGGTCGCCACCGTCTTTGCTGAATTGTTTGGTCTTGTTGTTCAGTAAAATATCGTCGGATGACGGAGCTCCTTGTAAGGGCATAATTTTGTTCCACCAGGTCATCACAACATTGCTTTTGGAGAAAAAACGATGTCCTCCAATATCCATTCGGTTGCCTTTGTAATTGACTGTTTGAGAAATGCCGCCGATTCGGTCCGTCGCTTCAAATACAACTGGATGAATGTCTGTCTTGTCAATGAGCTCGTATGCGGCTGTTAGTCCCGCGGGGCCAGCACCCACGATAATCGCTTTTTTTGTCATAATTTATTTTGCTTTGAATAATATGATTTTACGTGCAAAAAAGTTCCAAAAGAATACCAGAATGGTGGATATGATTTTGGAAATCATATAATGTATTGATAACAAATCTGTCGATACATACATAATGAGCGTGTTCAGTCCTAATCCGATAACGCCTATGAGAGCAAATACTAAGAATTCAAGTAGTCGATTGGATAATTTGCCGTTGTTAAATACCCACGAGATGCTTAACAAGTAATTGACGGTAAGGCCGAGAATGAATGAAATGGTTGCAGAAAGAAGATAGTGTAAGCCAGCAAATTCAGTGAGTGCATAAAGCGCACCGTAGTCAACAACAAATGCCGCCCCGCCAACAAAACCATAGCGAAAAAGCTGGACAATGGTTCCTTTGGCTTCCCCCATAAAAAGTGATTTGATTTTTTGGATAATCATTGATGTGTTATGTTTTTTCAAGAAAAATAAATTGACAGTACGCTTATTTGTCTGGATATGAGTGTTTTCGTTAAAAAATAGCGTTGGTTGCAAAAGTTTGCAAATCTACATTTTTTTGGAATCAAATAATAATTACGTGCAAAGTACATAGAGGTCGTCGCGCTCGTTAAGACAGAGTACGGGTACTTGGTACGAATTGGCAATCAAGTACTTTTCGTGCGTGCCAAACAGAATGTCAATCAGCGTTTTATACGATGTCGTCATCGTAACCAAAACGGAGGCATTGAACTCGTTGGCGTGACGTAGTGCGTAGTGGTCCAAATCTTCCTTCTTTGGAACGATGTTTTTCTGTACGGAGTTGATTTCTAAGTTGCTATAAAGTTTGTCAACGAAATCAAGATTGGCAGTCACTTTTTCTTTCAGAAAATCATCCTTGTATTGGTTGTAAAGCACGTGGACGGTGGCGCCACCGAAACGGTTGAAATAACCCGCCCACAAGGCCTTCTCCTTCTCCTGTCGGTGAATGTCGATGGGCAACAGAACGTTTTGCCACTTTTCATCGCGAGGGCTCTCTTTTCCTACTGTCATAACGGGAAGCCGCGACGGTGCAATGAATTTCAGTGCCTTCTTCCGATTGAAAAAGGTTTCATCCCGTTTGCTTGAAACTCCGATGACGTACATTATGGCGTTGATGCGTTCGGCGAAATGATGGAGCAGATGTGGCTGGAAACTCTCGTCTGAAATGGTGATTTTGACCTTTTCAGAAAAATCATCCACGATTTGTTTGAACGCATCGTTCGCTACGCGAAAAGCAGGAAAATGTCGGTTGAAAGAAAAACGGGTGACGATGTGGAGTGAAGCCCCGAACACCATTGCCAAGGTGGCGGCGTGCCGTACAGCCGAATTGCCGTGGGCAGTAAAGTCCGTCAGAACAATGATGCTCGTCTGTTTTTTTTCTTCCATCAATGAAGTCCTTTTACAGTGGGTTTTGCTGCTACATAGTCCTTTCCGTAAAGCGGGTCGAAATAGGCCACGTCTTCAAACTGTTTGTTGAGGAATTTGTCAAGAGCGATGCTGGCCATAGCACGGGCGGAAATAGGGGAGGAAACAAAGATGGCATTCGGGTTGTTTTCGTACAATGGCTTGCATTTTTCGGCACCGTTGCCACAGAAGACCACCTTTTGTCCTTTTAATAATTCAGTGAAAGTTTCTTCATTAACGACAACAGCTTCAACTCCTTTCTTTTCAGTAAGTTGCATATCGTAAAGTGCTGTAAAAACTTCCATCCGACGGGCATCAAGCAGGGGACAGAAGAGGGTGTCGTCAGCAAATGATTTCTCATTTTGTGCTCCGGACGCAATGATTTGCAAAGTGGGGACGGCAATGAGCGGTTTGTCTAATGAGTAGCAAAGTCCTTTGGCTGTGGAGGTTCCGATGCGAAGTCCCGTATAGGAACCAGGCCCCATACTGAGGGCGATAGCGTCTATTTCCTCCGGTTTGCGCCCCGCCTCTTTCAACACTTCTTCTATGAAAGGAAGCAGTGTTTTGGCGTGCGAATGTCCGTCCGTGTTTTCACGGTAGGCCAAAACTTTGCCGCCGTTCGTCAGCGCGACGGAACAGATTTCGGTGGTTGTATCGAAGCAAAGAATGTTGGTGGAAAGAGGCAGCTCCGTTCCTTTCAACGATTGCTGGAGTTTTTGGATTTGAGAAATCTCTCCAGTGGCTTGTGTGATGATTTCCATAGTGGTTCAATTAGGCGTTGGCGTCCTTCTCTTCAATTTCCGAAAGTTGTTGTTCTTCAGGACGTTCAAAAAATTTCCAGCAGATGGCCGCGAGTCCGGCTCCGACGAGTGGCGCCAAAACAAAGAGCCAGATTTGCTGCAACGGAGCGCCACCGTTCAGAACGGCTGGAGCAAGAGAACGTGCCGGATTGACGGAGCAATTGGTGACGGGAATCGTTACCAGATGAATCATCGTGAGGGCAAAGCCAATGGCCACGCCGCTCAAACTGGCGTGCGCCTTGGATGAGGTAGCTCCGAAGATAACCAAGAGGAAAATGAATGTCATCACTAACTCAATGACGGCGGCCTGTTTGAAATTGAAAACTCCTAATTTTAAAGGATCTATTTCATTGCAAGCCAATCCTTTGGGCGTTCCCGCGATGACAGAAAGAATCAGTGCCCCAATAAAAGCACCCATTACTTGGGCAATGACGTAGCAGAGGGCGTCCTTTCCCGAAATCTTTTTTGCTATCCACATACCGAAAGTGACGGCGGGATTGATGTGACATCCCGAAATCGGTCCGATGGCATAAACCATCGTCATCACGGCCAAACCAAATGCTAACGAGATTCCTGCAAAACCAATTCCATAAAGACCAAACAGGTTTAAACCAGCAAGAACGGCACTTCCGCAACCAACCAATACCAGAACCATTGTTCCAATCATTTCTGCTACGTATTTTTTCATTTTGGATAATTTTTAAAAGATTGTTTATTAATAAGTTAATGTGTTTTTTTGAAATTGTTCTTTTCCTAACAAACGGAACATATTCTTTTTGTATGCCTCTACACCGGGTTGGTTGAACGGATTGATTTGCAGCAGGTAGCACCCGACGGCACAGCTAATTTCAAAGAAATAGATAAGTTCGCCCAGGTTTTCTTCTGTAATAGACGGAATGACAATGCGCAGATTCGGGACGCCTCCGTCAATATGGGCCATCCGAGTGCCCGTTTCTGCCGTCAGATTGATTTCGTGTATCGGTTTGTCCTGCAAATAGTTGAGTTTGTCAATGTTTTGTTCGTCCCACGGAATCGCGACCGTATGATTGGACTTTTCGACGGAAATAACGGTTTCAAAAAGCACTCTTTCACCTTCCTGAACGAATTGTCCAAGTGAGTGGAGGTCGGTGGAAAAAATGCAGCCCGCCGGGAAAATCCCCTTGTTCTCTTTTCCTTCGCTTTCGCCGAAAAGTTGTTTGTACCATTCAATGAAATAGAAAAGGCGCGGTTCGTAAGCAACCATCAATTCAACCTTTTTCCCATTGTTGTACAGATAGTTGCGGATGATGGCGTATTGAAGGGCAATGTTGTTTTCCATATTGGTGTTGGAAAAAAGCTGTTCCTTCATTTGCTCGGCGCCTTTCAGCAGAGCGCGAATGTCGTGTCCCGCAACGGCAATCGGTAGGAGGCCTACGGGTGAGAGTACGGAGTAACGGCCTCCCACACTGTCCTCGATGACGAAAGTGTCGTACCCTTCTTGTGTGGCCAACTGTTTCAGCGCACCTTTGGCTTTGTCGGTGACGGCGACAATACGTTTTTGTGCTTCCTCTTTTCCGTACTTCTTTTCGCAATGTTCTTTAAAAATGCGGAAAGCGATGGCCGGTTCGGTGGTCGTTCCCGATTTGGAAATGACAATGATGGAGTAGGATTTTTTATCTAAAACTTCTTTTAAATCAAAAAGATAGTCTTCGCTAATGTTGTTTCCTGCAAAAAGGATGGTCGGTTTTCCTAACTTCGCATCTTCCAAGCAGAAATGCGGTTTGAGTGCCTCAATAACGGCGCGGGCTCCCAAATAAGAACCGCCGATGCCAATCACCACCACCACTTCGGACTGTTCGCGCAGGCGGGCAGCGGTTTTTTCAATGGCGCTCAGTTGCTCTGTTCCCGTTTCCGGAAGGTCAAGCCATCCCAAAAAGTCGTTGCCGGCACCATTCCGCTCAATGACTTTCTGAAAAGCTGTCCGTACTTTTTCTTTTTCTTCAATAAAAAGATTGGCGGGAATAAACCTGTTAGCCCCGTCGTACTGAAAATGTATGTGTGTCATATCCAATGATTTCTATTTCAAATTTTAAGGGCGCAAAAGTACGATTTTAGTTTGTATCATTAGCCCTTTTTATGTGCTTTTTCTATTTTGTAAATAGGTTTCTGATTTTTTATGAAAAAGGGTGAGAAGCCAATCATATTTTCTCGTACTTTTGCACACTTTTTTATAAAATGAGTAAAATAGTCTATTTGATATTTATTTTGCTGATTTAGAAATATTTATGAGAAAATTTGAAAAGTAATATTGCAATAGTTATGAACAAAAAGAGACTTTTTTCATCCTCTTTCCGTTTTGCTTTGTGTCAAAGCAGACCGATGATTTTGTTAGCCGCTCTGTTGCTCTTGTCGGTGACTACTGTTTGGGCTGTTCCCGTGGCTGATTCGGTTCCCGAATATGTAATCTCGACCAAGTACGAACGCGACTTTGAGAGCGATTCTGCAACGGCCTGGAATGTCCGTGGCATTCTTCCCGAAGGTTGGACTTTTATGTTTTCGGGTACGGATACCGCGCTCGCCCCCCACGTTTCCGCTGATTATAGCACGACCGGCAACGCGATTTTGATGGCATCCGGCAATGATGCCGCTTACGGAGAAAGCAACGTGGTGATCCTTCCTCAAATTACGATTCCGTTGGAAAACCTCACGCTGACGTTTTATTCCCAGATGGAATCCGGCAGTCGTGGACGTCTTGAATTCGGTTGTGTCTATCAGGAAGGTGACTCACTCGTTTTCCAGTCTTTTGTCTCCTATTCCAATACGCTTTCTCCGATGGAGCACACTTGCTATCTCCGGACATTTGCTCCCTATCCAGCTAATCATCGTCTTGCGTTCCGCTGGAAAAACCAGGATTCAGCAGCCCATTGCAGCATTGACAATATCCTCTTAGATTCAATTCCGTATTGCTATGTGCCGTCGAACGTCACGGTTCCATACGTTAATGAAAATTCGGCTCAGGTGACTTGGACGCCCGGCTGGAACGAGCATACCTGGCGCGTCGTCTATTGTCCCGCCGGTCAGTCTCCCAGCGGCGTTGTTCCTACCACGGTGAACACTCCCTCTTTTGTTATTACGGGACTTCAGCCAACGGCAAGTTACGATGTTTATGTGCAGGCAGTTTGCTCCGGCGGTACTTATACCGAATGGACTTCCGCTACGACTTTTACCACACGCTGCTCGTTGAGACAGGTTCCTTTTATGGAAACCTTTGACTCCCATCCGGCAACGGCTGCGATGTCCCCGGGTACTGTTCCCGATTGCTGGGAAATTGTTTCTTCTGCTACCGACCAGGGTCATTATCCGCACGTTACCAATACGCAAGGTTATATTATCGAAGGGAATAGTGTTGTGATGTATTCTTCTTCACACGCTTCGTTCGGAGCTTCCAACTATTTGGCATTGCCTCGTTTCTCTAATGATTTGAATGGGACTTCCTTCTCTTTCACTGCTTATCAATATACTGGAGCTCCCAATTACCGTTTTACTTTCGGTTATTTTGTAAATGATTTGAATCCGTCGTCTTTTGTCGCTTTGGAAAATGTCCCCGTTCAGGCGACTCCGTCCAAGTTTACCTATTCATTGAATGGACGAGGCATTCCGGAAGGAGCACAACTTGCTCTCCTTCAGCAAGGTGGAGTCGGAACGGGATTTTATACCATCACAGTTGTCGATTCCATTTCCGTGGATTTCCTTCCGTGTGCGCCCGTTACCGACATCCGTACTTCGAACGTGATGATGACGTCGGCTCACGTGGAATGGACGCCCGCCGCTTGGGAACAAGCTTGGCGCGTTGAATATGGTGAGACGGGATTTGCTCACGGCACGGGTATTACCGTGAGTACAGACACCCCTGCCATTGACTTGGAATTTTTGACCGGTGAAACCACCTACGATGTTTATGTTCAGTCGGTTTGTGATCCCGATAACCTTAGCGATTATTCAGAGCCCGTCTCTTTCTATACCTATTGTTCTGTTATGGGTGATACGACTGTTGCTACTTCTTGTGATTCAATGAGTTGGCGTAATCATATCTATTATGAAACGGGTACTTATTTTGATACTGTCCCTCGTGTCGCCGCTTGGCAGTGCGATAGCATTTATACGCTCGATCTTACCATAAACCGTAGTGTTTATCGCGAAGATACGTTGGTGATTTGTCAGAACCAACTTCCTTACCAATGGGGCGATACGACATTTGAAGTTGGTACTACCGATACCAATATCGTTTTCAAATACACCTCTTCTCTTGGATGCGATAGCATTGTGGCTTTGCAACTTTATGTAAATCCTTCTTATTCACTGCATTTTGAAGATACTATCTGCGAACAAGATCTTCCATACATTTGGAATGATACCATTTTCCCGATTGGAACGCCGACTGGAAATTATGTTTTCCGTTACGCATCTGTGTTGGGCTGCGATAGCATTGTGAACCTGCATTTGGTCGTGAATCCCGGTTATCAACAGTTGGAATTGCTCCAGGTTTGTGAACACGAATTCCCCTACACGTGGCGCGATACCACTTTTGAAGAGGGAACGGAAAGTGGTGTCTTTACTTTCTCTCGTCAGTCTCAATGGGGTTGCGACAGCGTGGTGACGCTTGCTTTGGTTGTTACTCGTTCTGCTACAACAATCTATGAAGATACCATTTGCAAAGATGAACTTCCGTATGTTTGGCGCGATACGATTTTTATGCCAGGAACCACATCCGGTTATTTCTATTTCCAAGGTTCTTCTTCTATGAATTGTGAAAATACCGTGTTGCATCTTGTCGTGGGCGGGATGGAACAGGACATCGCGCATCCGGACACCGTTCGCATTTGCAGAAACGAATTTCCATACGTCTGGCACGGAAATCTTGCTGATGTCACCTTCCAGTCGAACATTACCCGTGGACTTCGTCGCGTGACCACGACGGGTGGCGGCTGTACCGACATCAATTATCTTTTTATAGATATATTGGAAACCTCCGATGTGGAAGTCTCTGAAACGATTTGTAGCTCGGAACTTCCTTATACAACGCACGATACAACATTCGCCGTTGGTACTACTTCAGGTACATATTTTGTCCAACGTCCGTTGGCGTCTGGCTGTATCAATCACACGACCATTCATCTGACGGTAAATCCTTCCTACCAAATTCACGACACGTTAGTCCTTTGTAGCAGCGAGTTGCCGTACCGCTGGCGCAACGAATGGTTGCAGGTGGGAATGACTTCCGGAACTTATACTTACGCAAGAAGAACCGCAAAGAATTGTGACAGTACCGTCACTTTGCATTTGACGGTCAATCAGACCTATTACGAAATGGTGCCGCTTGCCGTTTGTGAAAATGAACTTCCTATCGAATGGCGCGGTCATATTCTGCCTCGAGGAACCCAGTCTGGTTCCTATCGTTATAACGAAACTTCCGTAGCGGGCTGCGACAGCATTGTTACGCTGTATCTTACCGTCAACCCGACGTACCGTTTCGATGAAAGTCTTTCCATTTGTGATAACGAACTTCCTTATACTTGGCGCGATACCACCTTTGCTGTAGGTACTACTTCAAGTATCTATTTGTTTGAAAAACAATCCGCTGCAGGTTGTGATAGTACCGTCGTCCTTCGCCTGACCGTGAATCGTTCCATCAACGAAAGTGAAACGTTGGATATTTGTCGTTCGGAACTTCCATACAGATGGCGCGACACCACTTTCCAAGCTCAATCCACTTCCGGAACCTACACGTTCCGTCGTCACACGAGCCGTGGTTGCGACAGCATTGTGACGCTCCAACTGGCCATTCACGAATCGTTCGGTTCCAATGAGTCTTTAGTGGTTTGTGAAAACGAACTTCCGGTGGAATGGCGCGGAAACATCATCCCGAGGGGAACGCATACCGGCAACATCATTTATCGTGAACAAACCTCCTTCGGCTGCGACAGCATCGTGATTCTTTCGCTCGTGGTCAATCCTTCCTATCGCCATAACGAAAGTTTGGTGATTTGTGAGAATGAACTGCCCTACGTTTGGCGCGATACGACATTCCTTTCGGGCACGCGTGGTGGCAGCTACTACTTTGAAAAACAGTCCGTTTCGGGTTGCGATAGTACCGTTCTGTTAACGTTGACGATCCATCCATCTTTTGCTTTTGAGAATCAGATTTCCATTTGTGAAAGTGAACTTCCGTACCACTATGGTGATACTACGTTCCAAGTGGGAACGCATTCCGGCACTTTCGTAATGCGCCGCACCTCTATGTTTGGCTGTGACAGCATCATTACGTTGCACTTGGCCGTCCATCCGACGGTGGCCGTGAACGACGCTATCGCCTTGTGCGAAAGTGAATTCCCCTACGTTTATGGCGATACGGTTTTCCAATCGGGTACCCAGACCGGAACTTACGTCCTTCGCCGCCATACCACCTTCGGTTGCGATAGTGTAGTGACACTTGCCTTGACGGTTTATCCGAGCGGATTCCAAACGAAGAACTATACGATTTGTTCGGACGAGCTTCCGTATGTGACGGACGATACCATCTTCCCCGTCGGAACGGTTTCCGGAACCTATCCCGTTTATTATCGTACGCAGCACGGTTGCGACAGCGTGGTCAGCATCTCCTTAGTCGTTCGCCCGACCTATTCGGAAAATGCTTCCGCGGTGATTTGTCAGAACGAATTGCCGTATTCGTGGCGCGATACCACCTTCCAAGTGGGTACCGAAAGCGGCATTTATTCGTTTGTCCGTACCAGCTCGTTAGGCTGCGACAGTTTGGTGACCCTCGCTTTGATCGTCAATCCCGCCTTCTATTTGGATGAGGATGCCGAAGTTTGTGCCAACGGATTCCCGTTCGTATGGCGCGATACGACTTTCTTGGTAGGAACGGTTTCGGGTGAATATCAGTTCTATCGTCATACCGTTCGTGGCTGTGACAGCGTCGTGACATTGCACCTCGTGGTTAATCCGACATACAACCTTAATGAACAGATGGCCATTTGCCAGAGTGAACTTCCGTATGTGTGGCGCGATACTACTTTCCAAACGGGAACGGCCAGCGGTTTCTACACCTTCCATCGCGTCTCCGTCAGCGGTTGCGACAGCATCGTTACGTTGGCTTTGACGGTTTATCCGAGCTCCACACAGTCGTATAACCTCCGTATCTGTACTGACGACCTTCCATACACCTGGTCTGTCACCGATACGACTTTTGAAGAGGGAACCACGTCTGGAACCTACTATTTCCACTATACCAACATTTTGGGTTGCGATAGCAATGTCGTCTTGAACTTGGTCGTCAATGAATCCTATCGTTTCTACGACACGTTGGCCTTGTGTCGCAACGAACTTCCATACTATTATGAACCGGGACATCATACTTTCCCTGCTAATACGAATACAGGAGATTATATGTTTACATACCAGACGGTTGCCGGTTGCGATAGCATTGTTTACCTTGCTTTGACCATTCACCAAAGTTATTCTGAACAGGTGATTGAGGCCATTTGTGCTGACGATTTCCCGTTTGTATGGCGCGATACGGCTTTCACCGACCCGTTGGATCCGGGAACCTACTTCTTTAATTTTGTCAGAACGTCTCAGTTCGGTTGTGATAGTTTGGTCTCTTTGACGCTGACGGTCAATGCAATACCGAATGTTGTCATTACTCAAATTCCTTCTGGAAACAATGTGATGTTGTTGGCTTCCGGCACCAGCGGTTGTACCTATATGTGGAGTACGGGTATGGATGCCACGATGATTCAGGTTCCTGCTGACTCAAGTGCCACCTATTCAGTAACTGCAACGAACATCAATACCGGTTGTTCCAATAGCACTTCCGTAGAAATCGGTGTCGGCATTTATGATAATGACGTCGTTGCTCACAACGTCGTCGTTTATCCGAACCCAACCGAAGGCAATGTTACGGTAAAAGCTGAGAATGAAGTGATTAATGAAATCCGTATTTTCAATATGGTCGGAAGATTGGTGAAAACAATCCGTGTTTCGAATACGGAGGTGGAATTGGATTTGAACGACCTTTCAGCTGGAACTTATCTGTTGCAAATGAATATGCAACAAGGTGATGTTGTTCGTAAAAAACTTATTGTTAGATAGTCGAGTTGAAGATGGATTTTAGTAACCGACAGGTTTTTGTAACGGAGGACGGCTCGTCGTCCTTGCGATTGCGGGAAGCCGATGAACAGTATCACTCGTTTCACGGAGCTTGTCAGGAATCTCTTCACATATACATTCAGAATGGATTGCAATATCGGAATGATGGTTCCGATATTGCAATCTTGGAGTGTGGATTTGGAACGGGACTCAATGCGGCCCTCACCTTCCAGTATGCTGGCAGTCGCAACATCAGTTACGACGCGGTGGAGGCCTACCCGTTGACGTTGGAGGAAGTCAAAACATTGAATTATGCTTCTGCTGTTAAAGACTTTCATACGGAAACGCATCTGCGTATGCACTTGGCTGTAAACCAAAGCATTGTACCACTTTCATCATCCTTTTTATTCAAAAAAACGATTGAAAAATTGGAGAATATTTCCTTTGAATCAGAAAGTTACGATGTGGTCTATTATGATATGTTCAACCCTGATTTGCAGCCCGAACTTTGGACGGAAAGTATCTTTGAAAAGATTTTTCAAACTATGCGTCCAGGGGGGATTTTAGTCACCTACTGTGCCAAAGGCCGGGTGAAGCGAGCATTGAAATCCGTCGGTTTTGATGTCGAATCACTCCCTGGCCCTGCCGGCAAACGCGAAATAACCCGCGCCCATAAACCCTCTGCAATTAGTAATTAACAATGAATAATTAACAATTAACACCTCATACTTCATACTTTTTACTTCATACTTCATACCTCATACTTCATACTTCATACCTCATACTTCATACTTTATACTTCATACCTCATACTTCATACTTATATGGCAAACGAAAACTTTATTGATTGTGTAAATATTTTCTGTCGTTCTGGCAACGGTGGAGCGGGCTCCGCACATTTGGCTCGCACGGCACAGGATCCGAAGGCCGGTCCGGACGGCGGCGATGGCGGAAAAGGCGGTAATGTCATTTTAAAGGGAAACAGAAACCTGTGGACCTTGTTGCACTTGCGATATACCAAGCACATTTTTGCAGAGAACGGTGGCAACGGAAGTGCTAATCTTTGTTTTGGGAAAAACGGAAAGAACGCCATTATCGAGGTCCCGCTCGGCACCATTGTTCGTGATATGGAAACGGGAGAGCAGATTGGCGAAGTGTTGGAAGACGGTCAGGAGGCCATCATTATGAAAGGCGGTAGGGGAGGACAAGGCAATGTCCATTTCAAGAGTGCCACTCGACAGACGCCGCGTTTTGCACAGCCCGGTGAAGAGGGCGTTGAAGGTTGGGTTACGCTGGAACTCAAGGTTTTAGCCGATGTCGGTTTGGTTGGATTTCCTAATGCTGGAAAATCCACACTCATTTCCGTCATTTCCAATGCCAAGCCCAAAATCGCGGATTACCCTTTCACCACGTTAGTTCCGAATTTGGCAATGGTCTCTTATCGCGGCTATAAGTCTTTCGTCATAGCAGACATCCCTGGAATCATTGAGGGTGCGTCCGAAGGAAAGGGAATCGGACTTCGTTTCCTTCGCCACATCGAACGCAATTCCATTCTGCTGTTCCTCATTCCCGTCATTTCAGAAAATATAGCTAAAGAATACAAGATTCTTTTGAATGAATTGAAATCGTATAACGAGGAACTGATTGATAAAAAGCAGATTGTTGCGATTACCAAATGTGATTTGGTTGAAGAGGATGAAATCAAAAAGTTGAAGAAAAAATTGAAACTGCCGGCTCCTACCATCTTTATCTCATCGCACGCACAGAAGAATCTTATTGAACTGAAAGATATGATTTGGGCTGCTTTGAATGAGGATGAAGAAGCTCAGGGTTAGTTTTTGCAATAGCAAGTTTTGCTTTCGCTTCGCCTTCAGCGCGACCTTCCTCGCGGGCACATTCGCGTTCAAATTCGTTCGTGTCTTGCACGTCCTGATAGTCGTAGATGCTTTTCTTGTAATTTTCTTGTTCCATTGGCGTCAATTTTTGGATTAGGCCTTGTTCAAAGAAATCCTGAAACAGTGGGTTCTCAAACGGACAGACTGGAAAATTAGCGCTCCCCATATTTTTGATTACAAACAGCCAACGTTGCAAGTCGTTGCTGAATTTCTGTTCCTTGAAAAGGCGTGTAAAGTACATATTTTTTGAAAAAACGCAGTTCGCCCCGAAGACGGGATTTTGGGAGTTTTTACTTCTTCACGTCCAATTTTTGGACATTAGGTGTCTATTTTTTTTACATATATTTTCAATTGATTTTTTATAATTATTTCAAATAGAGATAATTATAAAAATGGAATGATTTTGGCATAACATAGGTCGCTAAAAAATAAAATGATGATACGTTTAGAAAAAATCAGTAAGAGTTTTTCCTCCAAGGGAGTGGAAACCGTTGCCTTGAGGGCGGTGGATTTTACCATAGACCGTGGTGATTTTGTTGCGCTGATGGGTCCGTCGGGATGCGGCAAGACGACTTTGCTTAATATTTTGGGACTGTTGGAAAGCCCCACCTCCGGACGCTATTTCTGGAATGAACAGGAAATGACGCACTTGCGCGAACGCGAGCAACTTCGCTTTCGTCGTGGTGGAATCGGTTTTGTCTTTCAAAGTTTCAATCTGATTGACGAATTGACGGTCTTTGAAAATGTGGAGCTCCCATTGACCTACCTTCGTATGTCGCGTTCGGAACGCCGCGCCCGTGTGGAAGAACTGCTGCAGCGGATGAATATGGCTCATCGTTCCTCGCACTATCCGCAACAGTTATCGGGAGGTCAACAGCAGCGGGTGGCCATTGCGCGTGCCGTGGCGGCCAGGCCGGAACTCATCCTCGCCGATGAACCAACCGGCAATCTCGATAGCCAAAACGGACTTGAAGTGTTGCGCCTTCTGACAGAACTTAACCAAGAGGGAACTACCATCATTATGGCCACGCATTCCCAGCACGATGCAGAGTTCGCTCGCCGCATTGTTCCCCTATTTGATGGTGCTATCGTTGGAAAATAGTTTATTATCAATTATTTATAAAATAATAAAACCAGAAGAGTATGAAACCGTTCACCCCTTTCAGAAAAAATGTTGCCACCCTCCTCAATGTGTTAGGACTGGCCGTCGCTTTTGCCGCATTCATCATTTTGATGAAACAAGTGACTTTTGACTTGCTTTACAACAAGTGCTATCCGGACCAAGAACGACTGTTTCGGATAGAAGCCGATGTTTTTTCTGTTGGATTCAATTCCTTTATTGCTGAAGATGGATTGTTTGAGTATCTTTCAGAAAATGAATTAGTTGATGATGTTTGTCCGTTCTATTTTTCTTCTGAATATTATTGTTTGGTAAATCAAAAGGAAGAGAAATTATCGTGTGTCAGATTGCCAAATAACATTGATTTTTTTGATTATTTCGGTTTCCAATGTACGGATGGGGATTTCAAAAATCTGGATTCGGAATCAAAAGTCGTCATTTGCAAGTCGTTTGCAGAAAAACTTTTTCCGAAAACGAACCCGATAGGGCAGACGATTGAACTTGAATATGCTTTTGAAACCTATGTCGAGGATACGGTTCTCACTTTTACGGTTGCGGCTGTCTATGAGGATATGCCAGCCAATAGTACCATACAGAATCCGTTGGTTTTCATTGAGTTGCCTTACGAAGATTTTGAATTTGTTTACAATAAGGAATCCCTCCGTCGCTATTGGAATGACACATCTGATTTTGTGGTTGGTCCTATGTTTTATGAACAGAACGATTCGGGAAAGATGCAGGTTCTGATGTTGTTTGAGCAGACATCTGTTGTCGCGTCGGGAGGAATGATGGCTTCTTCAGATTTTGAATATTATGGCGATTCTCATTCCAAAATGGTCCGGGTGGATGCTTCAACGGATTCGACGGCACATACACCGGTTCTGTTGAAAAAAGTGACGAAATATCCGGAACCCTATGGAGAATATTATTGCAAGTTGAAACCCGATGCCGATCCGGAAGCACTGGCTGAAGAGATTAAGTCGAAATTCTACTCTGAAAATGAAACGGATTCTTTATCGCCAGCCGTTCGACTGGTTCGTGCCAATGATATTCATTTTGAAACCGAGCGCGAAGAGCAGGGAACGGCCAATCGTTTTGTGGTGTGCAGTCTCCTCGCTATCGCTATTTTGGTTTTGGTAGTGGCACTCATCAATTTTGTCAATTATGCTATGGCGGTTTCTTTGTTCCGTATTCGTGAAATGAACACAATGAAAGTCATTGGTGCGTCAAGAGCCACTTTGCGTTTTCAAAACTACTTTGAATATGGATTTCTCTTTTTGTTTTCATACGTGATAGCATTGCTTTTAGTCGGTTTGTTTCATTGGATGGGGCCTCTGCCTATGCTAACCACCTCCGCTCAGGTGACATTTCACGCCGGTTGGATCTTGTTGGGGACTCTTTGTGCAGTGGTTCTTGGATTGTTGGTTGCCATTTTACCAACGCATTACCTTCTTTCCATTGTGCCGGCAATGACTTTGAAAGGCAAATGTGGACTATCTCGTTTCGGTAAAATTTTGCGTGAAACGTTTGTCGGAATACAATTCTTCATCTCCTTTGTTCTTCTTGCCTGCACGCTTTACGTTGCTGTTCAAAACCATTTTCTCAATCATCACGAAATGGGATTCCAAACGGAAAATGTGTGGGAGTTTGATGCTAATGTCGATGTTGTCAATGTTCAATTGTTTATGGATTCGTTAAAACATCATAGTGAAATAGATGATGTTACAGGTTCTTCAGCTCCAATTGTCCGACAAACAGGAGTGACTGTTTGTAAAGCAAAGATTGGCAATCGTCCGGTGCAATTTGAGTGGTTGCACGTTTCTCCAAATTTCATTTCGTTTTTTGGAATGAAAATGACGGATGGAAACTCGTTTCCGGAAGCGGAAAAATCGCAGCTTCACTCGTCCGCGATTTTTAATGTGGCCGCCCGCGAAAAATATCAACTTCGGATTGGAGAAACATTCAAAAGTATGTCATCCTCAACCAAAGAGGAGAAAGTGATTGGTTTTGTGAATGATTTCAATTATCGTCCGTTGCACGACAGCATTATGCCATTGGCCTTAACGGTAGGTGCATCGGGTCAACGAATTAATCATTTTTTTATCAAGTATGAAGGAAAAGATATGTCTTCTATTTCTCATTATATCAGTGAAGTAGCAAAATATTATGGCTGTGAAAAATCCGTTGAGGTCAAACGTTTGCAGGACTCGATTGAAAAGATGTATGAAAAGGAACAAAATTTTATGAATGGTTTGTTGCTCCTCAGCGGAATAGTGGTTCTCATCGCTATGATGGGAATGGTTAGCATTCTTTTCTTGGAAATGAATCATCAAAAACAAACCATTGGAATACAGCGAGTTTATGGTGCCGATTCTAAAACAATCGTTTTGAAAATCAATTTACGTTACCTTCTTCGTATTACAATTTGCTTTTTGTTGTCACTTCCCTGTTCCATTTGGTTGATGAGGTTATGGATGGAAAATTTTGTTTATAACGCTCCAATCCCCGTTTGGATTTTCGCAGTTGCTTTTGCCTTTGTTGCGCTGTTCACCATATTGGTGGTCACTTTGCAGTCCATTTTCGCTTTGCGATTTAACCTTTCGGAAGCCGTTAGAAATGAATAAACCCTTGTTTTTTTATCATAAAACCAGAAGAGTATGAAACCGTTCACCCCTTTCAGAAAAAATGTTGCCACCCTCCTCAATGTGTTAGGACTGGCCGTCGCTTTTGCCGCATTCATCATTTTGATGAAACAATCTTTGTTCGATCTTTGGTACGATAGCGGATGGGAAGATGCTGATCGAATCTATCGAGTTGAAAAATGCTATACTTTCCCTTTTGAAAGGGTGGAGTTTGGATTTGACGCTGGAAATCTTCTCCCTCACTCAGAAATAACGGAGTTGACAGGCATTGCGAAAGACTCCTGTTCTGTTTATGTTTCTCCGACACATTTTCCGGTGGAGCAAGTGGAAAACGCTACCGTCATTTCATCGGAGTGGGAAACGGTGAAAGGAGAACTCTTTTCACAAAAAGGTGAGATGTTGGACACGGCTGCGCAAATGCGTAAGATGTCGATTAGTGGAATTGATTTCTTCGGCCTGTACAATTTCGAAGGGGACTTCTCTCGTTTTGACGAGGAAGGCACTGTAGTGATTACAGGAAGAAATGCCCGCAAATGGTTCCCAGACGGGAATTGCATCGGAAACACAATCGTCTTAAACACAAAATCTTACGATGGAAAAGAAAAACAGGATACCTTAACTGTCATTGCCGTTGTACAAGATTTTGGAGTGATGTCCTCATTTGCGGATTGCGATATGATTACATCCCTTCGGAATACTTCGCCACTATTGTATGTGAAATTGGAGGAAGGCGCTTCTGCGGAATTGGTGGCACAACGGATGACAAAACTGCATAAATCCAACATTCATAAAATACTGGATACGATGCAGGATTCTGAAAAAAAAGAAATGCTTCAGAATATGGATTACGATTCCATTCATTTGACAAAACTGCACGAATGCTATGTTCCCGTCAATAATCTGTGGCGCTCAGACAATGCGAAGCCGATGACAAAGGCGCATATCCTTTTTGCGATTGCTTGGCTCATTTTGTTAGGCGCATTTGTTAACTTCGTCAATTTTGCCATTGCTGTCGTTCCTTCTAATATTCAGAAAATCAATACGATGAAAGTGTTAGGCTCTTCCAAGTGGGCCTTGCGGTGGCAAATTTTCCGTCAAATGGCTCTGATGTCGCTGACGGGTTATCTGTTGTCCTTGGTCTTAGTATGGCTTTGTGCCCAATACGAGTTGATTCCTTTCTTACAAGTGAGTCTTGAATTGGCAATTCAAGTGCCGACACTCATTGTTACTACACTTATCATACTGGGGATGACGTTGTTAGCATCTGTTTATCCCGTATTTTACAGTACGTCATTTGAGCCGGCTATGGTGTTGAAAGGAACCTTTGCCACATCACGTTCGGGGCGGTGGCTTCGTAAAATCCTGATTTCCTTGCAAATGGTAGAGGCCTTCCTTTTTGTCTGCCTGTTGATGATGGCGTTTGTACAAAACCACACGTTCAAAACAACCGATGTGGGATTTGAAACGGAGAATGTCTATGTGTTGAGTGGCATTGAGGACACCGCGAATTTTATGTGCGATCCTTCTCCCGTGCTGCGCGATTTACAAAAGTTGCCTGGCATTCAAGATGCTACTTGCTCTGATGGTAAGATTATGGGTTGCGGAGATATGTTAATGATGGCAACCATAATTGCGGGTAAAGATGAAATGGTTTCAATAAATCAAATCAGCGTGGCATACAACTTTTTTGATTTCTTTGGATTGAAATTGAAAGAAGGCCGTGCGGTGGATACGACGAAGTCCAAAAATAGTTATATCAACGAATTAGTTCAGCAGAAGTACCATTTGGCTATCGCGGATTCGTCAGAATATTTCTCCTGTACCGGTGTCTTGGCCGATTTCCACAATATGCCTTTGGATCAGCCCATTAACGAATGTATGTGGTACGTTCCGTCCAATAGAAAATTGGTGCCTTTCTATTTTTATATAAAGACTGATGGAAGCGATTTCGAAGAGCTGTTGCCGTCTGTTCGTTCCGTTTATCAGAAAAAGAATTTTTCTTTGGCTCATCTGCAGATTGCCTCCTTGGAAGAAGACATACAGAACGAATATCAGCACGAAACCGAATTTGCTAAACTTGTAATGATTTTTTCTTGTATCTCATTGTTTATTATGTTGATAGGTGTTATTTCAATAACGATGTTAGATATTCAGTATCGTCGCCAAGAGAACAACATTCACCAGGCATTTGGCGCATCTTCTTGCCAAGTGATGTGGAAACTTGTTGGTAGTTATTTGATAATGAGTTTAATTTGTTTTGCTGTGGCGATTCCGTTAGCCATACTACTTGCAAAAGTGTGTCTGCCCACAATGTTCTTCGAGGAGATTTTTTCGTGGTGGTTGTACCTTGTCGCCTTCCTCATTGTATGGATTCCTGTGGCCACTTGTCTTTTTATTTTTGGAAAGATGAATCGTTAAAAGAATTACGTTTTGCAAAAAAATAATAAATTTGCCCCCTCGTTTTTAAAATCATTTTATGAATAAAAAAGGAAGCATTTTGGTTGTTGACGACAACAAAAGCATATTAACGACTTTGCAATTGTTGTTAGAACCGTATTTTGAAAATGTTGTGGTTTCTCCTACGCCGCACACGATTCGGCACACTCTTGCGACCACGAAAGTGGATGTCGTCCTTTTGGATATGAATTTTGAAGCGGGCCTGAACACGGGAAATGAGGGGTTGTTTTTTCTTCGTGAAATAAAGAAATGGAACCCGCAGCTTCCGGTGGTGCTGTTTACCGCATACGCCGACATTGAGTTGGCCGTTGCTGGAATTAAAGAGGGCGCTTTCGATTTCGTGGTGAAGCCGTGGGATAACGAGAAACTTCTGCAAACCTTGATGTCCGCCGCCTCTTGCGAGAAACGCAAGGCCGAAAGCTCAAATTTTCCGCTTGCAAATCAGAATCTGTTCTGGGGAAACGGTCGCCGGATGGAGGAACTCCGAACTTTGGCGCAGAAAGTGGCTCCGACCGACGCTTCTATTCTGATTTCTGGGGAAAATGGAACTGGTAAAACTTTGTTAGCCAATGAAATCCATTCGTTGTCAGACCGCCGTGACAAGGCGATGGTGGTGGTGGATCTTGGCTCCCTCTCGGAATCTTTGTTTGAAAGTGAACTTTTCGGCCACGTGAAAGGTGCCTTCACGGACGCCCGTTCGGATCGCGCTGGCAAAATTGAGGAAGCCGATGGCTCAACACTGTTTTTAGACGAAATCGGGAATCTGGCGTTCCCGTTGCAAGCCAAACTGCTGACGGTTTTGCAGAATAAAACGGTGACGCGGGTGGGCAGCAACAAGTCCGTTCCGGTGAATTTTCGTCTCATTTGTGCCACCAATCGCAACTTGCGGGAATTGGTTTTGGCAGGACGATTTCGAGAAGACCTCTACTATCGTATCAATACCATACATTGCGAAATTCCGCCGTTGCGCGAGCGTCCGGAGGACATCGTCCCGTTGGCTGAAAGTTTGATTCACAGATTTGCTGCCAAGTATCACAAACCCTTGCTGACACTGACGACAGCTGCAAAGGATAAATTGAAATGTCACGTATGGAACGGGAATATTCGTGAATTGGAACATTCGGTGGAAAAGGCGGTGATTTTATGCGACGGAAGTGTGATAGACGCGGAACTGTTTGCGTTGGCTTCACCGCTCGTATCTTCCGTCAGTATCAATACGTTGGACGAAATGGAAATGACGATGATTGCCTCCTCCATTGCCCGTCACGCGGGAAATTTGTCGGCGGTGGCGTCCGAGTTGGGAATCGCACGGCAAACACTGTATAACAAGATGAAAAAGTACGGATTATGAAACGTCTGTTCAGTCACTTTCCGGTACGTTTGGCCATTGTGGTCATTTTCACTTTGTTGACGGGGTGGGTCGCTTTTTCTGGTAATGTGGTCGGTGCCATTTTGTTTGGATTGGCGGATTTGTGTGCTATGTGGTTCTTGTACAGATTGTTCCGTCTGAATTTGCGCCGAGTGCATTTTCTTTTGGAAGCGGTGGAAAACAACGATTTCAATTTCAAGTTCACACCGCAGGCACGATGGGGGAGTGACCGCTGGGTGACGGAGTCGCTGAATAAAATCACCGAAGTGCTTTCGGCCATCCGCAACGATGAGATAGAAAAGGAACGTTATTTTGAGGTTATTATGCACAATGTCACGACGGGAATTGTGGCGTTTGATGAGCAAGGTTTTGTCTCTCAAGCCAATCCGGCCGCTTTGAAAATGTTCGGGATTTCGGTTCTGACGCATATTGGCCAGTTGCAGCGCGTGCAGCCGACACTTCCCGAAACGTTGCTTTCCGCACAAAAAGATGAAAGAATGCAAATCTCAATCAGTAACGAACGCGGGAGCAAGCAGCTTTCGTTGCAGTTTGCACAAGTTTCGCTGAAAGGAAAGCAATTGAAGTTGGTGGCTATCAATGATATTCGCAATGAATTGGATGATAAGGAAATAGAGTCGTGGTCTACATTGACGCGGGTGCTGACACACGAAATAATGAATTCGATGGCGCCCGTGGTGGCTTTAAGTGATAACTTGCAAAGCAGATTACAGAACGAGGATGCGTCCGTGCGTTTAGGACTTGAAACAATTAGTACGACAGGCAAGGGATTGATGCGTTTTGTTGAATCGTATCGAAAGTTCACGCATTTACCAACGCCCGAGCCGACTTTGTTCTACGTTTTACCATTCCTTCAAAGTCAGGTCCGACTTCTTGAGAATCAGTCCGAAAATTCACGAATCAGTTTTGAAATCAAGGTGAAACCGTCTGATATGTTGGTATATGCAGATGAAAACCTCATTGGTCAGGTCATAGGAAACATTTTGAAAAATGCAGCGCAGGCCGTAGCCAACGTTCCCGCTGGTCATATCGTCATTAATAGTTATCTTTCAGAAAAAGAGGCTGTTATAATTGAAATATCCAATAATGGAGTCCCTATTTCTCCCGAATTGGTGGAACGAATATTTGTTCCATTTTTCACGACCAAAGAAGATGGAAGCGGAATTGGCTTGAGCATTTCGCGTCAAATTATGCGGCTTTCAGGGGGAACACTGACCTTGCGTACGGAGCCAATGACGACATTTGTGCTGTCATTTTCTTAATCGCGAATGCAGCGTACTGAGTAGGCGAAGGCCTTGTTGGCGTAGCCGTGGCCAACGCTTGGCCCGTTGTAAAGCAAGGGCCGCGCCCAAGCGTTTGTTTCTGCATTCTCCGTGGCACTCCAAAAACCAGCGCCCGTTCCAAAATAGTAGTAACTCCCGGAGTAGAGGCCGGCAGCGAGCGCGCCGAAACCCGTAGCGTTGTTGTCGTCAGGCGTGTCCCCGATGCAGCAGGTTCCGCTATAACTGTCCCAGCCCGTAGTGGCGGCCAACGATTTGGCAATGTAATTCGTGTTGCTGTTGCAGCAGTAGTCGTTTTGGCTACTGACGTAATTGGTGAGCTGTGTCCACTCCGCATCGCTCGGAACGTGCCATCCCGTGGGACAGATTCCCTGTACGGCACTTGGATTGCTGTTGCTGGAGGCAGCATCCCTCATCACTGCCTTCCAGTTGTAGAGCAACCCGTAGGTTTCTTGATGGGTGGAATCATCATTAGGATAATACCAAAAGCCGATGCTGTCTGATGTCGTACTTCCGTTTTCAATGGAAGCGAAGTCGGCATATTTCGTGGTTTTGAGATTCTCTCTCATCCAGCATTGAGCCCCAATCTGGACTGTGTTGTAGGTATTTCCGTCCGCGTCGGTGAGGGTGGGCGTGCCGGGGCAGGGCTGGCCGTCCTGTGACTCCTGCGGGAAGTCAAACAGAAACGTGAATGTCTGCGATGTAACTTGCTGTTGTATAATATGTTGACTTTCCATCTCTGTGCCGTTTACGATGGTAAAACCGGCGTATTCCATCTGGTCTCCAAATTGGAATGGAAATGTGATGTCGCCGCGGATGGCGGATCTGGATTTTGGTGACGATGTTCCGGGTTGTGGAGACGATGTTTCGGGTTGTAGAGACGATGTTTCGGGTTGTAGAGACGATGTTTCGGGTTGTAGAGACGATGTTTTGGGTTGTAGAGACGTTTCATGAAACGTCTCTACAATTATGTATTCAATCCCATTTTTTTCCCCATTCCCGTTATTCATCATTTTTATGGATGAGGTTTTCCCGTTTTGATGGGCGGTGAGGAAATAAAAACCGGGGGCAGCAATGTTGATGCGGAATTGGTGGGTGCCGTATTGTAGAGACGTTTCAGGAAACGTCTCTACAATATGGCCATTCACATCCGTGATTTTCATCGTGACCGGTCCGGATTCCGTAACGGTCAGATTGACGATGGTGGTGCTGTTGAAGGGATTCGGGGCGTTTTGTGAAAGCGCGAATTTGGCGTTATTTCCGTTTTCCTCAATATGGGAAACGGCGGTCAGAATGGCCGTGGTGTCGGGATAGGTCAGTGTCTCCGTCCACCCGCGGGTGATATCGGTGATTTCAATGCGTGACAGTGCCACGTGCGATTGGGTTGTGGTATCGCGACCGGTAAAAGTAAGTGTGATTTGCTGTGAAAAAAGGCCGGTACACGTCAGTACCAGCAGAACGAGTGCGAGTAGTTTTTTCATCATAGTTCGTAAGGAGCATTGTTAGTAAAATGGGCTGCAAAAATAGTGAGAAAATCCGTTCAAATGTGAACGGATTTTTTTCAAACAAATAAGAAATTTTGGCTCCTTAACAGACCATTTTTTTTGCAATGTTATTAGTGCTCCCAGCTGAAACCGGTCACATCAAACTCTATAATTTGGCGTCCATCTTCAAAGAAAGGCGCTTCTATCTTTAGTGTTTTTGCAGTAGCAAGTTTTTTCAGTATTTTACCTTCCGATTTGATACAGATAGCTTCACTGCTGCAGCTTTCTGGACTATTGTAGGTTACATTGAAAGCTTCTTCGTCATCAAATTTCACACGGAGGTGCTCGCTGTTAATGCTGGGAATGAACTGACCTCGGTTGGTTGAAAGAATAATCTCAGGTTGTTTTTGAGCTTTCCCGCGAATCGTTAAGTAGAAAGTAGAGCCGCCCTCGTAAGGGAAACTAAATTCAAGTTCATTCAACGAAGTGGTTTCCATAAAATAGAATACTTCATTTGTCATTTCATCGACCGATTCAGAAGATCTCCAAACGCTTTTTACAACGTCTGCATTCTCTTCTGTTTTTGGTGATTCTTGTTCCTCTGTCTTTTCTCCATCACTTGGAATAACTGTAATCAATAAGATGGTGATAGCAAGAAAAATCAGTCCGCCGATTAAACATCCTTTCTTTTTGTTTCGTTTTTTTGGAGAAACGTTTTCAATTTGTTCCATAGTTTTTTTGTTTTGGTTAATAAATGTGTTAGCATTATCAGATAGGGACTCCAAACAAGAAATCTATCATATCAAACAAAAAAATAAAAAATGGCATACTATATCAATAAGTTTGTATATTTGCGGCCTCAAAATCTCGTTAAAAGATTCTTTTTTTATTTTAATTGACAATCTATTAAATTTATAAAACATTTTTCTATGAAAAAAATCGTTACTCTTTTCACTTTGTGCGCTTTGTTCGTACTGTCTGTGTGTGCGCAGAACCGTCTGCAAACAGCCACCCGCCCCGCATCGGCGCCCCAACTTGTGCCCGACCGCACTTCCTCCTGGATCTCGTGGTCCGAAGAAGCCAATCTTACCAGTGGTATCGTCAACGATGATGATACGAATCCTTTTGATCTTATGTGTATGCAACGTTTCTCAACGTCTGATCTTGCTCAGTATGACGGCTTTTCGTTGACAAAAGTTTCCTTCTATCTTTGGAGCTCATCGTCTTACCCAGCCGGCGGCTCATACACCATCCGCGTCTATCAGGGCGGTAGTTACACTTCCGGTACCAGTATGAATCCGGGGACATTGGTGACGTCACAAGCCGTTTCTTCAATCACCTACGACAACTGGACGAACGTCACCCTCAACACGCCCGTCACTATTGACGCGACACAGGAACTCTGGTTCGGCGTCTATATCAGCAACGGAACCGGTCTGCTTATGTCTTACGATGAAGTGAACACCACCACCGGAAAAGGCACCATCTATTACGACACCGAAGACCAGGCGTGGTACGATATCAACTCACTCGGACTCAGTTTCACCGTCGGCAACTTCGGAATCAAAGGTTACGCAGAAGATCCGAATGCTACGGGCATCGTCATCGACCTCGGCTCTATGTTTATGGATGATATCAACAATCAAAACTACATTACTGATTTAACAGTTCCCTACGGAAGCGATTTTACTACCGTTCCTGTCGTCTGGAATTTCAACTACAATGAAGCTGTCAACGATTTTAGTGGGAGCTTGCATTTTGAATACACCTTGGACGGAAACCTTATTAGTGCAGAAGATATCAGCGGCTCCATTCCTTCCGGAGACTGGGTTTATCTTAACGATGGCTATAATGATTACATCACCGTCTATACGGCTGCGGAAATCGCATCCGGCAACTTGTACGGAACGCATACGTTCTGTATGTCCGTACAACCGGAGTCAGGGTGGTATGAAAACGATGCTTCGGACAATACCGGCTGCCTGACCGTCACGTTTGAAGGCCCGACGCAGACCAACTACTCCATCACGGTAGTCAACACCGACAATACCGTCTCTCCGAGCGGAACCGTCACCGTAGCCCAGGGCGCGTCCCAAACTTTCAATATCACCCCGGGTTCCTGCAACACAATCAGTGACGTGCTCGTTGATGGCAGCAGCGTTCTGAGTCAAGTGGTTAACAACAGTTACACTTTTACCAATGTAACGGCCAACCACACTTTCCAAGTGATTTATAACACCACCTATTTTGCTTTGACCGCACACACCGATGGCAACGGCTCCGTCACCCCGACGAATGTTGCATCGGCAGCTTGTGGCAGCTCCCAAACCTTCACCATTACACCCAACAGCGGTTACGTCATCGATTACGTTACCGACAATACCGTTGATGTCACCGCCTCCGTCGTCAATAACGTCTACACGTTGAGCAATATTCAGTTAAATCACGATATTTACGTGGCCTTCGTTGAATCCACCACGCCGACCGTCACTTATACGGTTACCGCCACTACCGACGGCAACGGCACCGTCACCCCGGCGAACGCAACCGTCAATGCCGGCGACAACCTTTCCCTCACCATTACCGCCAACACGGGCTATGTCATCGATTATGTTACGGACAATACGATGGACGTTACCACCTCCGTTGTCAATAACGTTTACACATTGAACAACATTCAGTTAAACCACACCATTTTTGTGGCTTTCGTCGAATCCACTACGCCTCCGACCGCTACATTTACGGTGACGGCAACGACAGACGGCAACGCAACCGTCACCCCGGCAACCTCCACCGTCAACGCCGGCGACAACCTCTCGATCACCATCACCCCCAACAGCGGTTATATCATTTCTACTGTCACGGACAACGGCGCCGATGTTACCAATCAAGTGAACAATTCGGTCTATACGTTAACCAACATCGTAGCCAATCACGATGTGCAAGTAACTTGTACACAGCAAGGTGGTACGGCAGTCACGGACTTCGCTTTGAACAGTGTGAAGATTTTCCCCAACCCGGCGGAAAGCTATATCACCATTCAATCCGAACGTATTATTGAAATGGTTCAAATATATGACTTTACCGGCAAAGTGGTTTACAGCACCAACGGAACCAACAACACGCTCGTAGTTCCAGTTAGCAACCTTTCCAATGGAATCTATTTTATCAAGATGGAAAGCGAAGGGCAAACCGTCACCACGAAATTTGTAAAACGATAACGTTACACTTTGAATACGATAAGGGGACAGTCAACGCTGTCCCCTTTTTTATGTTAAACCCCTTGAAATTTTACAACTTTTGTCATAATCGTTACGGGAAATCGGTTGCCAAACAGAAATATTTAGCGAATGATTCGTTCCAAGTATGAAATAATACTATAAATGTTGCTCGTTTGATTCTTTTTCAACAATTCTTCTATTTCTTTTCTTAAATCTTGCTCTCTATGAACTGAAATTTTTGAAAGAAGATAAAGAAGTACTTGTAAAGAACCTACTAAATTATGATGTTCATCTCCTTTCATATTGGGAATATTTCCTGCCTTGATGGATTTTTGAAGACTTAAATCATAAATGTTGTGCCCGTGGGCACAGAGGTTCCTTAAAACACGAATTGTATTGATATAACTGTTGAAAACATCAATGTTCCGTACTTCATAATGAGCGGCTATGTTTTTTTGCAAAGTGATGTCCAGCAGACTTTGACACAGTTTGTGTATTTCTCCTAATGTTGCGTATTCCAAAGTTTTCCACGCTGGAGCAAAATCATCCTTCGGATATTTCTGGTGATGTCGTTTGATGGTAACATTGTTTATTATACTATTCGCATAACTGTTTTTGAAATTCGTTACAAAATTGTTGTCGAGGACAAACGTATCAACAAACCATAACGGATTCTTATAGTAGAAGTGCGAAACGTGATAAATGATAAATGTACGGAGATTAATTTCTACACGGCATAAATATGGCAACAGAAGATTCCGTAAATCGTGATCAAAATAATATAAACTCACAGCATCCTCAAAAGTAGTGCCCTCTCTGAAGTGGTGAGCACGTCTGTTTCCTTTTTGGGGATATGTTTTTTCAAATGGGAACCAATAGAAACCTAATCGGTAATAACCAATATCTAATAAAACCTCTTTGGCTTTTCCTTCATCATTTATGGTCATACCTCTGCTTTTCAAAAGAGCAATCTGGTCTTCAATTGTTGTCGCAAATTTCATTGTATCAATCTTATGAAAAAAGGATGCACAATGTTTCAGTGCATCCCTAATTCCTTATTATAGTGCAGATAAACAGCTTGTGAATACCGGCACTCTATTTCCGCGGCAAAAGTACAATGATTTTTCAAATAAAAAGATTCCCTAAAAAATTTTTTCTTTGGGCGACGGACACGCTATCCGCTCTTATCTTTTCTCCCAAGGTCGAAAAGGATAACCGCTCCTATCGTTGTCGCAACAACCAAGGTAAAAAAACGCCAGCCGGAACGAGGGCTGGCGTTTTTTTGGTCGATGTGCAGCCGGAAACGGCCACCGGAACGAGGGCGGCCGTTTCCGGCGCTTGTCAAAAGCAATGAATTGGTAACAATTTCGCTGCGCCAAGCAAAGAATTTCGTACATTTGCACCTTTATTTGACAAAAGGCAATTTGTGTTAAAATGTGAATGTAACTATTTGATGGCTAATATTTTAATAAGATATAGACACTGGTTTCTTGGCATTACTCTTGCGCTTTCTGTGGCGTGTGCATTGCTAATTCCACGCGTTAACATCAATTCCGATATGTCGAAATACCTTCCCGATGACTCTAAAATGCGGGCAGGTGTGGAAATAATGAACGACGAATTCGGTGATTTGGCTGGCAACAACGGCAGTGGCATTCGCGTTATGTTCAACCAACTGTCCGAAGAACAGAAAACGGACATCAGAGGAAAGCTGCGTGAGATTGAGGAAGTTAACAGCGTCATCGAGCAAGAAAATGGTTCCCGCACCCTTTTTGAGTTGGGCATTTCCAACTCCGTTGACCAACTTGCGCTGCGCGAAGATATTTCATACCAGTTCGACAACATCGAGGCGATAGAAAGCAGCCAGGACGGAGCTGTCCCCGGTGGCCCTATGCTTATCGGCGCCGTCGTCCTCCTGTTAGTCATCCTTTTTTCGATGTGCCGCTCTTGGCTGGAACCCCTGCTCTTTCTGACATCAACCGGCATCGCCGTCCTGCTGAATGTCGGCACGAACGCCCTGCTGCCCAGCGTTTCCGTCACTACGAACTCTATCGTCGCTGTACTGCAACTGGTGCTGTCAATGGACTACTCCATCATTTTGCTCAACCATTTCCGGCAAGACAAGGCCCTCACAGAAGATAGCGTTGAAGCGATGCGTAAGGCCTTGCGCCGCGCCGCTTCTCCCATCATCAGTAGCGCATTAACGACCATCGTCGGTCTTATTGTGTTGGTTTTTATGAAATTGAAGATTGGCGCCGACTTGGGTATCGTACTTTCCAAAGGTGTCTTGTGCAGCTTGATTTGTAATTTCACCGTCCTTCCGGCACTCATTCTCCTGTTTGAAAAGGGTATTTATAAATCAGCTAAAAAAGTTCTGCCGATTCCAACCGACAAACTGGCGAATTTCAGTATGCGTTTCCGAATCCCGCTTACTATCTTGTTCGTCGCGGTTTTTGTCGGTTCCTACGTTCTTCATAGCCAGACGGATATCATCTTCTATAATGCTACGGAATCGCAGATTGAGCAATATTTTCCAAAAAGAAATCCTGTGGTTTTGGTGTATGATAATGCCGATGAAGATAAAATGCTTCCGTTGTTAGATTCCATTTCCAAAGACGCCGGTGTTGATATGGTCATTTCGTATTCCACACTGTTGCACCGCGAATGTACGGCCTCACAGATGGTGGAAACCATTACCGACCTCAGTGCAATGATGGGAAGTATGGCTCCCGAAGCTAATCCGGCGATGAATATGGATATGCTCACCGACGACATTTTCAAGGTCGTTTATTTTGCCGCTCACAGCGGTTCCAAAGAGCTGACAATGGATTTTAACGAAATGGCTGATTTCATCATTGCGCAGGCCAATGACCCCAATTCGCTTATAGGAAGCCAGTTGGATGATAGCACGCGGGCGCGAATTGCAATGTTGGATGAAATCCGGAATCCGTTGGCCGGCGTCGAAGAAGATGTAAAGAAGGAAGCTCCTTCGAAGGCAAAAAAGACTCCACGCAATACGACGGTTTCGACCGCTACGTCCCCCGCCTCTGTTCCTGCGTCTCCCAAAGCGAGCAATCCCGCCACGAACACCCCGGCTCGCTCTACCACAACTAATGAAACGCCAGCCAGTTCTAACAGTACACCGCAGCAGTCGTCCTATACCAACGTTACCCTGCTTAACACGCCGATGACATCTGCGGAGATGGCTTCGTTTCTGACGATGGATGCGGGCCAGGCCAAAATGGTCTATAAATTAGCCAAACGTGCGGGCGGCACAATGTCACCGATTCAGTTCGTACACTTCCTCACTGACGATATTATGCAACGCAAAGGTTTGGGAAGTATGATCAAAGGCGAACAGAAGGCACAGTTGTTAGCGTTAAAGGAAACGATGGACGCAGCAATTCTCGCGGCACAAAGTAAGTCCGCCGTTCAGACCGCCGCACCAGCTCCGGACGAAGATATTGCCGAAATTATTGATGATACCACCGCTGTTGCAATGCGAGACTCTGTTGCACAGCCCGTTGTTGCTCCAGTGCAACCCGTTGCGCCGCAGCAACCGAAGATTCCCGTCATCCGCATCAGACCCAACCCGAACGACCCGATTTTCGTCTTGGACGAGATGCTTTCCGGTAAAAAGCAATATACAGCCAAGCAGATGGCTCACAATATCTCGTTGTTGGGAGAAGAGATTCCGGAGGCACTCATCAACCTTCTCTATATGTACCACGCCAGCGGAACGGATTACAATTCCAACTGGACGATGACGTTGGAAGAGTTGGTGACTTTCCTCGCCGATTCGGTCCTGACCGACCCGAGTTTAGCCAATATGATAGATGCGTCAATGCGCGAAGGACTTACTGAAGTGAAGACGAATTTATTGGAAGGTGTCGGCCAGTTGAAAGGAAAGAATCATTCTATCGCAATGATTATCACCACATTACAAACCGAGTCCCCCGAAACTTACACCTTTATTGACCATCTTCACGAAGTTTGTCAACAATCATTGAGTCAGCCCTATTACGCTATTGGCGAGTCGGTGATGCTTTCTGAGATGAAGGCCGGCTTCAGCAAAGAGTTGCTTTTAGTGACATTTCTCACCATCGCAGCCATCTTCCTGATTGTTGCACTCACGTTCCGCTCATTGATATTGTCCACCATTTTGGTCATCACCGTTATGTCGGGCGTATTTGTGCAAGTGGTGGTTAGCGGTTTTGGAGGCGGTTCGCTTTTGTACATCGCCTACCTCATTGTCCAAAGCATCTTGATGGGTGCGGCCATTGACTACGGCATTTTGTTTGCCAACTACTATCGTAACAAGCGTGCGGAAATGGGTATCGGTGAGGCACTTACCGACACCTATCGTTGCGCCACGCACACCATTCTCACCTCTGGTTCGATTCTGATTCTGGTGCCCGCCATAATGACGTTTTTGGTTAAAGAACCCACCATCTCGGCTATTTTGCAGTCTATCTCCGTAGGTGCATTCGTCGCCGTACTGCTCATCCTTTTCGTGCTGCCGGGCGTCTTGGCCACCTGCGACCGCATCATTGTCCGCAAGAGGAAGGAGTAAGAATTTTGTGTTACATATTTTAGAGAGTTACCTCTGAATTTGGGGATTCTTCTGCTTTTTCCATAAAAACATTTGGGGATTTGGATAAAATGTATGATTTTGCATTTGAAAATAGAAGAAGTTACAAGACAATTGTGGGAAATGCCGTTCGATGTGAGTATTTCTCCCGTTGTCGCAACAAGCAAAGTTAAAAACCGCCACACGGAACGAAGAGTGGCGTTTTTTTTGTTCGTTTAATTGATTACGAATGCAGAATGAATTGCGCTGTCATTGCAAGCCTTGCAGAGCGCGAATGAAATCAGAATAACATCTATTTTTGCCATTGAATTTTTCATTCAATAACACATTAACAACCGATGGGCTGATGGTTTATAACAAGTAGAAATCTATGTCAAAAAAATTATCTCTTTTCATTTTCCTCCTGGGTTTTATAATCATACTCCACGCACAAACCGACAAGGTCTATATGCATAATGGACAAACCCTAGAGGTTTCAGTTAAAAGCATCACCAATGGCTTAATTACCTACTCCTACCCTGGCGAAACAATGACGATGGATGTTTCTGAAAACCAGGTTGAAAAAATCGTGTTCTCCAGCGGAAGGACGCAGCAGATTAGCGAAAAAGTCATCGTTAATGGTGAAGATGACTGGGAAAAGGTTATTATCACATCTTTGGAATCCGACGTTCAAGGACTGGTGATGAAAGGCGAGGTAAAAGGCAGCAAAACTGGTTCGGCGATGTCCAATACCGCCAAGATTCAAGAAAAAGCGGAACGTGAAATGAAAGAAGAAGCAGCGGAAATGGGTGCTCACGTGATTTTCATTCGGAACTACCAAGTACGTGATGGGGGTGGTATGAACGGGATTACCGGATTCGGACAAAACGCAAAAGCCACTGTAAGTGGTGTTGCATACGGCTACAAATAATTTTCAGAAACTACACTCAAGGTCCATTTCACTTTTGCGTCAAATACCAACATCACTCAGACGCACGTAGACGCAGCAGGGAAGTGCAAACACAAATAACCAAAAGTTCTTAGTATATGACAAAAATTTGAAAATTTTTCCTAATTAATTATAATTCAGATAGTTATTAGCAAATTTTGTTGGTAACTTTTTTGT
>DCHI01000021.1:33775-59828 GCA_002314795.1 Bacteroidales bacterium UBA1756
GAACGGTGTGTTTCAGTAAGTTATCGACCTGTTCGGGATAGACAGCATAGATTGTCTGCTCGCCGATAGAGAGTTTGTCGGCGAAAGATGGATTAAGTGGCTGAACGAAGGGACAGGCCTGCTACTTGGCAGGAAGCAGAATCAAAGGGTATGGCGGGAAACCGGAGCTGCAGATAATCATTTCATTCAACAAGCCGGAAGACGCGGTCGGAATCTATCGCCAGCGCTGGCAGATTGAGACGATGTTCAAGGCGATGAAAAGTGCAGGATTCAATATTGAAGCGACACATCTATCTGATATTGAACGGATTGAGAAACTGCTGCTGATTGTGATGATGGCCTTCGTCTGGTGCTACAACAACTACAATTCTTTGACTTCCTGATAATCAATGAAAAACAGTTAAATGCGACGGGATGAAAAAAAAATGTCATATACTATGAGACAATTGTAGTATTTTTGCAGTGTGGCATAACGATTGCGATTTTGTTATTGGACACAACAAAAATACTGATTTTCAGTCAATTATGCGATGTCTTATGCCACATTTTTTATTTATTTTGCTCATTTTCAGTACGCTGAATGAGCTTGCGAAACTTGAAATAGTAACAACTATACATTATGAAAAATGAATTCACAATTGGAATCCACATTGTTTTTTCTTTCTTATTGCTTTACAATATGACTCTTTCTGCCCAGGATGTTTTTCAAGCAGAAGTAGTTGGTGAAGATAGTTTGCCAATACCAATGGCAGTTGTGGCTATCGTCACAAGCGACAACCAAGAGTTTTTTTCCAATATCACTGATTCGAATGGAATATGCGAATTGATATTGCCAAAAGAAGCAGAAAAAAAATACATATATGTTAAAGCATTTGGATACAACGCCTTACAAGTTCCTTTACCAACAGAAGTGAATTTCAATCGATTTACTCTAACCAAATCATATACGGAATTGGATGGAGTTACTATTACCGCAAACGCATTGAGCATAGAACGGAAATCAGACCGATACACAATTTTGAATGTTTACACTTCTAATTTAGCATCAGGGAACAATATTGTAGAAATCTTGAAATTTGTTCCTTTAGTGAATGTGACACCAGAGGAAGAACTTGAAATATTACATAAAGGGAAGGCTGCAATCTATGTAAATGGAAGACCGAGTAATATAGAGCCGAAAAATATTCCAGCCGAAAATATTGAAAAAATCGAAGTAATAACAAATCCAGGGAGTGAATTTCCATCTACTCTCAAAAATGGAATCATAAATATTATACTAAAAAAGAATCCTTCGGATGGAGTGCTGACCACTATCACCATCAAAGATAAACAAAAAGAGAAATGGGAACTTAACAATCCATCTTTGGATGCATTTCTTATTTTACAGAAGAAAAAAATCAATTTCACAGTTAGCTTTTCCACAACATATCGATCCAACTATAATGGAAATACAAGCACTTACAAGTACTTCAACAATACAGATACTACCAAAAATATTTTTTCGAGTACGAATAGAAACCGTACGCTTAATGAAAATATCACCGCAATGTTAGATTGGCACATCAATGAAAAAAACACATTGGGGTTTCAGATTGGAACCAATATCTACCACAACCTACAAGATAAAGCAAGTACACAGAGTGAATATTTTCATAGAAATGCCGAAACGTCCGATTCGTCTGATTTGACAACAACTTTTCAAACATCTAAAATACCTAATTACTCTCTTTTCTCCAATCTAAATTACAATATTAGTTTCAGTGCTAAAAGGAAATTAGCAATTGATATCTTCTATACAAGACAGGAAGCATCTTCGGAATACTGTAATCAGAACACACGGAACCCATCGCAAACGATGATAACATATTTAACAAAAAATGCGGCCATTATCAATGGAATTGATTTCAAAACAAAATATAATATCCAATTCACAAATGCAATGGATCTGAAAGTAGGATTTGAATGTTATGGCAGCATTGCTGATGATGATTACTGTGCTACCAGGAAACAAAATAATGATTATAATCAAAGTAATCATTTTATTTATAAAGACATAACAACCGCATTATATGCAAACTATAACTGGGAAATATCAGATTTATGGTCCATTTCGGCAGGACTTCGAGGCGAGTACTACGCTTATCAAGGGAGGCAACAAGCAACAGGAGAAGTTCTCAAGAATCAATACCCGAATCTTTTTCCTTCATTCTCTCTTGTATTTATTCCGAATGATGACCACGAATTGTCTTTGGATTTCACAAGTCGCCAAGCTATTCCGAGTTATGGGAAAAGAAATCCATTCAGGTATTATTATTCTCCAACATTATACAGGGAAAACAATGCCGATTTACACCCGTGCAAAATGTATGATGTTGAACTATCATACACATTGTTTTGGGATTATATGCTCATCTTAGGATATTCCTATACTCAAAATATTTGGAACGAATTTAGGATATTAGACACTGAGACGAATGCTACAATAATTACGGATGAGAATTATGGCAATGCACATTTTCTTTCTGCCGAATTAGACATTGACCAGCAGTTTTTCAACAATTTCGTTTTTTTGTCTGCAAGTTTATTTTACGAATACGATATTTACAAGATCACGAATAAGAAAGTCCACGCATACAACAATAAAGGAAGCGAGTTCGCAGCCGATCTTTCAATAATTACAGCACTTTGTAAAAAGAAAGATTGGAAATTGGCTACAACATTTCAATATATCCCCATATCGTCATACGTCGGAGCGAACCTGAATCAGAGCATAAATTGGAATGTATATATAACAAAACAATTAAAAATTGGCACATTGTCTTTCGGCGTAGATGATATTTTAGATTGGCAAGGTACAGAGTCGATAGAGACAAGCAATTATTCCTATATGCAACACCACTATACATACGGACGAACTTATTGGCTATCATATAGTGTGCGTTTTGGCAATAATGCCACGAAAGGTTCACTGAAAAGAAATAGTACAATTCAAGAACGATTATGAAAAGAATGGATTTGGCTGTTACTGGTATCTGTGCATTTCTAGTTGTTAATAATCAAATGACTATTGGAACAATGATGACAATCAGTTTCTTATTAGGCCAAATAACAAGTCCCGTCAATCAATTATTGAGATTCTCTAAACAATTACAACACGCTAAATTGTCTAATGATAGAGTTCATGAGGTCAGCTCTCACACCAAGGAGAATAATGAACAAAAATACTCTATTTCAACAGAGGCATTAAATGGCGACATTTATTTTGACCATATCGATTTTAATTACCCTGGTGTAAAAAAGCATACCGTATTGAATGATATTACTTTGCATATAAAGAAACATCAAGTCACAGCTATTGTTGGTATTAGCGGAAGTGGGAAAACAACTCTTTTGAAATTGTTGATGGGATTCTATGCACCATCTAAAGGGAAAATACTGATAGGTAATGACGATATTACTTTGATAAATTGTCTTGAATGGAGAAAACATTGCGGTGTTGTTATGCAAAATGGGTATATTTTTAGCGGAACAATAAAAGAGAATATAACATTAGATGAAAAGAATGTTGATATTCAATTATTTGAGCAAGCCATAAAATTATCTTGCTTAAATGATTTCATAGACACTATGCCTATGCGTGAGAATACTAAAATTGGAGAAACCGGACTCCCAATTAGTGGGGGGCAGAAGCAGCGGATTCTAATTGCTCGTGCAATATACAAAAATCCAGATTATTTATTCTTTGACGAAGCAACGAACTCGTTAGATGCTACAAATGAAAAAGTTATTATGAATAATTTGGAACATTATTACAAAGGCAGGACAGTAATTATTATTGCTCATCGTTTAAGTACAGTTAAGAATGCTGATACAATTGTTGTTCTCGACAACGGTAAAATTGTGGAACAAGGTACACATACAGAACTTACAGAACAAAAAGGAGAATACTATAAATTAGTAAAGAATCAATTAGAACTCGGAATATAGGTACAAGATTCATTAAAGGACATAGGAATTGCAATATTGTTATTTGCGCGAAAAAAATACGGATTTACATCCATTGTTAGCTGTTCACGAGCGTTCGTTGATTATCACTACAATGCTCCACTAATTCCGAAATGTAAAAATGGTTCTTTCTGTTTGATTTTTTTTGAAACAATAAAAAAATCAAATGAATAGTCGTACCTTTGCGCGCAATTTTTGAAACTATGAATTGGGCTGTCATCATTTTGTTAATCCTCTTCGGACTTATAGCTTTAGTATTAGAAATCTTAATCGTTCCAGGAGGCGTCGTCGGCGTTCTCGGACTGCTTTCCATCACAGGTGGCATCGTCATTTCATACATTTCCTACGGCTCCGTAGCAGGAAACATCACCTTGATTGCCACCGTCCTGATTACGATTGCGGGGCTCATCCTGTCCATTCGCGGACGCACGTGGCGCAAGCTGATGCTCAAAACGGAAATCGATGCGAAGATGAATGTTTTCGACGAACAAAAGATTACCGTCGGCGCGGAAGGACGCACCTTGTCACGCCTTGCCCCCTCCGGAAAAGCGGTATTCGACGGGGAAACGGTGGAAGCCACGTCTTTGCAAAACCTCATCAATGAAAATACGAAGGTCGTCATCGTTAAAATCGACGGTCCCAAAATTTTCGTCAAGGAAATGGAATAAGTTGTAAAAAAACAAATATTTTCAATAAATAACATTAAATCAGAAAATTATGGATCCAGTTTCAATCATTACTTTCGTAGTATGCGCCCTACTGTTCATCTTTTTATTATGGATGGTACCCGTAGGACTTTGGTTCACCGCCCTTGTTTCCGGTGTTCACGTTTCACTTATTCAACTCATTCTGATGCGTTGGAGAAAAGTTCCGCCGGGAGTCATCGTCAATGCTATGATTACCGGAGCGAAAGCCGGTATCCCGCTCAATAGAAACGAATTGGAAGCACATTTCTTGGCAGGCGGCCACGTTGTTCCCGTTGTCAATGCGCTCGTTTCTGCCGGAAAAGCCAACATTCCTTTGGATTTCAAAGCAGCCGCTGCCATCGACTTGGCCGGACGTAACGTCTTGGAAGCCATTCAAACTTCCGTCAACCCGAAAGTCATCAACACGCCTCCCGTAGCAGCCGTTGCCAAAGACGGTATCCAATTGATTGCCAAGGCCCGTGTAACCGTCCGCACCAACATCCGCCAATTGGTGGGTGGTGCCGGCGAAGAGACTGTCATCGCCCGTGTCGGCGAAGGCATCGTCACCGCCATCGGTTCCGCAAACTCCTACAAACAGGTACTTGAAAATCCGGATTCTATCTCCAAAGTTGTGTTAACCAAAGGATTAGACTCCGGAACTGCTTTTGAAATCCTTTCCATCGACATCGCCGACATCGACGTCGGAAAGAACATCGGCGCTATGTTGCAAATGGATCAGGCCAATGCCGACAAGAACATCGCCCAGGCGAAGGCAGAGGAGCGTCGTGTGATGGCTGTGGCTCAAGAACAGGAGATGAAGGCGAAGGCCCAAGAAGCCCGCGCCAAAGTTATTCTGGCAGAAGCGGAAGTTCCGCTCGCACTTGCCGACGCTTTCCGCAACGGCAACCTCGGCGTGATGGACTACTACAAACTCGAGAACTTGAAGGCAGATACGACTATGCGTGATTCCATTGGCAAAGTCGGACAACCCCATCCCAAAAAACAACAAGAAAACAAAGAGTAACAGACTATGAAGAAAGTACTTTTTTGCACTTTGCTCCTTTGCATCACTATGACACTTACCTTTGCACAAAACATTGAACTCCCCGCCCCCCAAACCGGTGGCGGGGCTCCTTTGATGGACGTTCTATCAAAACGCAGCACGCACCGCGAATTTTCCACCAAGGAGCTAACCGACCAGCAATTGTCCAACCTGCTTTGGGCCGCCAACGGAGTCAACCGTTCCGATGGAAAACGCACCGCCCCGTCCGCCCGAAACTGTCAAGAAATTGACATTTACGCATTTACTAAAAAAGGTGTCTATCTCTACATTCCCGAAAAGAACGTCTTGGAATTTGTTCAAAAAGAGGACTTACGGAAGGAAATCGTTTTACAACCTTTCGCCGCCGAAGCGCCCGTCGTGCTCATCTTTGTTGCCAAATACGACAAAATGAAGGGGATGGACAAGGAGGCCCAGGAATTTTATGGCGCAACGGACGCGGGCTTTGTAAGTCAGAATGTCTATTTGTACTGTGCGTCCGAAGGGCTGAATACCGTTGTCCTCGGAAGCATCCAACGCGACTATTTGAAAAAATTGCTCCAATTCAACGGGAAAGCCATCCTTGGCCAACCTGTCGGTTTTGCTAAATAATCTTTCTAAAATGAAAAAAATCACATTGCTTTCTTTGTCAGCATTTTTTGCTGCCTTCCTTCTTTCGGCTTGCCACTCCCCTGCCCCGGAATATGACGCAACGCACGAAGTCATCAGCTTGGATTCTACGATGGCCGAAAGTGACGATGCAAGAGTCGTCGCTCTCCTTGATTCTTTAAAGAAGATTTACGGAGAAAAAATGGACATCGTGATCGGCAGTTGTGACCACACCATTGACAAAGCGCGTCCACAAGGCGAATTATCCAACGTACTGACGGATATGCTTTTTGAAGTCGGTGACTCCCTTTCTAAAAAAATATATGGAGAAGGCATCGACTTTTCGATTCTCAATTTTGGAGGAATCCGCAAGCCACTTGTCGAAGGTGACGTAACGGTAGGCGACATCTTTTCCATTCTTCCTTTCGACAACATCATTGTTCTTACCACCATCAAAGGCAGCGAATTGCGAAAGGTTATCGGCCAGATGAACGACACGCTCAATCAACCATTCTCCCACGTTTGTATGAAAATGGAAGGTCACCAATCGCCATCTCAAATTATGGTCAACGGGAAACCGCTTGACGATGCCAAAACGTACCGCTTCGTTACGGTTGACTTTCTTGTCATCAATTTTGGCGATAATATTTTTGTAGAAAGAGGAACAGAAAAGAAATTCGAACTCGGGCCGCTTCACCTAACCGATATTACGCTTCGTGACGTTGCCATTCGGTATGTCCAGAAGGTGCAAAATGTCAAAGGTTATCTTGACGACCGTGTTACACGATAATCCCGTTTTCATTCAATATTTCCAAAAAGAAACGTTCACGCGTTTCTTTTTTTTGTATCAATATTTTCATTACTTTTGCGTCCGTTTCTAAACTTATTGAAAATAGACAATAATGGAAAAAGACATTGTTAAATTTGTTTCGGCTGAAGAAGCCGTTCAAAGCGTGCGGTCTGGCGACCATCTTCACTGGCCTTGTGTCTCCGGAGCACCGGAGATTCTCATTCGCGCACTTGTAGCCCGCGCACCGGAACTTCAAAACGTGCACATCACGCATCTCTATACGGAAGGATATGCCGATTACGTTCTTCCACAATACGCCGACAGCTTTCATCTCGACTCGTTCTTTATCGGAGGAAATGTCAGAAAAGCCACACAGGATGGTCTTGCCGACTATATTCCCTGCTCGCTTTCCGATACAGCAAAAATCATCCGACAGGGGTTGCAACGTGTGGATGGCGTCTTTCTGATGGTCAGCGAGCCCGACGAAGACGGATACGTCTCCTTGGGAACTTCCGTTGACTGCACTTTGGAAGCGATTGAACAGGCACGTTACGTCATTGCGCAAGTCAACCGGTATATGCCGTTCTGCTACGGTGACGCCCGCATCCCGATATCAAAAATCAACACGTTCGTTCGGTATGACGTACCTCTTATCGAGGCAGGGAATGCCGAGCTGACCGAACAGGACATTGCCATTGGTCGGTTCGCTACGGAACTCATCCCCGATGGCGCCACCCTGCAAATCGGCATCGGAAACATTCCCAACGCCGTATTGGCCGAACTCGGAGGGCACAAGCACCTCGGTATCCACTCCGAGATGTTTTCAGACGGCGTTCTCCCGCTAATTGAAAGCGGAGTGGTGGATGGCAGCAAAAAACGAATCGACATCGGGAAACACGTGGCCACTTTCTTAAAAGGGACACAGAAGCTTTACGACTTTGTTGACAAAAACCCGTCCGTGCACATTGACGACGTGGCATACACGAACAATCCGGCTGTCATAGCCCGAAATCCGAACGTGGTGGCCATCAATTCGGCCATACAGATTGACCTGACGGGGCAAGTGTGCGCCGACTCCATCGGGACGAAGATGTTCAGCGGGTCGGGCGGGCAACTTGACTTTATGATCGGGGCCGGAGCGAGCGAAGGAGGGATTCCCATTATAGCGATGCCGGCAGCAACGGTGAAAGGGGTAAGCAAGATTGTCCCGACCTTAGCAGAAGGTGCCGGAGTCGTCACCCCGCGCACGGTCATTCACTGGGTAATTACGGAATACGGAGCCGTCAACCTATACGGCCAACCGATGTTGGAACGCGCACGTCTGCTCACCTCCATTGCCCATCCATCCGCAAGAGAAGATTTGGAACGAGCCGCTTTCGAACGCTTCGGAAGAAAGTGGTTATAAAAAGAAAAAATGGCAAAGGAACATAATCCCTTGCCATTTTTCGTACGGAGCAAAGATGCGACAGATTATTTATGCCACTGAACCATCTTTGCTTTGAGTTTTTGCATCCAATCGGCAGCTCTGTGCCAATCCACAAAGCCGGCAACCGTGACAAAAACGGCAGTTACCGATAGCATCTGCAATCGATAGGTAAACCACCAATGTATGTAGGAGTGATTGGAAACAATATAGTACCAAATATACGGGACAACTACGAGCAGAATACAAAGACTTCCCGAACGGAGCCATCTTTTATTGAAAAAGAAAACACATAACAGACACAGTGCCAGCAGGAACCACATCATCAGCGGATAATTCATCATATGTAAATTGGCAGAAACGGCGTCCCAACGGTTAAAATCCTCGCAGATTTCTGAGCGGTACGCAATCTGATTGAAGGCATCCTTAAAAATATTCTCGCCCAACATCAGTGATCCGAGCGCCCACTTTGTAGCCCACGTCGCCGCAAAAGAGACTCCCCACGCGAAAGCGCAACGCACCATCCGCCACAACATTTCAAGCCACGTGAGATTCTCATCTCGGGAGAACAACATATACAAAAGAATCGGCAACCCCACAGATAGCAACGGAGTAGTAAGCAAATCAAAAAATGAGGTGAGTGAACCAGCCGCAATGAACACAAGAATAACCCGAGAAAAATCCCGCCAATGGAGACTCAAGGCGAGAGATGTTCCCAATACAATCATCAATATGGGGAAAAACTGCATAGACATTTGCATAATGAACCCGTACAGGAAGAAGAACCCCGAAAAATAAGCCAACGCACACGGAATTCCAATCTCGTTCTGAACAAACGAGAAAGTGACAAGCAGCAAAGCCATTGACAGGACAAAGAGCAACTGCCGGACGTACTCAAAATTTCCCAACAGAAGAAAGAAGCGCATCAAGAAAGTACTCCCGTGCCAATAGCGAGTATAATGTATGGTACCGGGCACCTGTTCTGCAACCATTTTTTTCAGACCAATGGACATATCCATTCCCACATTAGCATAAGGAACTGCAAACATCGATGTCCGCATACTATCTGCACTAATATGGTAAGCTATATTGAGAATCAGTCCGTCGGTAAAATTATCCATTTGGCAACAGTCGCTATCAAAAACCGCACGCGGATAATTGCCTTGCCGTTCCAAAGAACAAACCGACCGTTCAATGTTACGGCGCACCTTCGCGTCAGGCATCAATGTTCCCAACATCATAAACAATAAATAGGAAACTATTAAGGCGGTAAAGAGGATTAGCTGCTTAACGATGTCTTTTTTCATACACATCTTTACTTTAATTCCACATTATTATAAAAAAATCGAGGCACTTCCAAACTGAAAATGCCTCGTTGATTTAGTTCACGCGGCGCATTTCAAAACGCGTAGTGAAAGCAGATTAGTTATTTTTCACACAACGAACAGAATAGCCGAAACATTTTTGAATTTCGTGGCGATTCGTGTGGTTGTCATAATAGAAAGCGGTACGGTTCCAAGCGTAAGAAGGGGTTTTTCCGGTAGCGGTCCAGTAACCGGCATCCACCTTTTGCCAGGTAAAGTTACCGTAAGCATCGCGGAATCCACCAGCCAAAAGATTAAAACCATATTGGTTGCTCATTCCATCCACTTCGCCTTTCCAATGTGCGGTACCCGTTTCTCTCAACTTTTGAGCAGCATTGAGCGTTCCACCGATGGTGTTTTCCAGTGATTTCCAATCTGCGTCGGTAGCAACGTGCCAACCGTTAGGACAGATATTACCGGCATTGATAGCATACCAGTTGTACAAAGCGCCATATTCGTCCTTGTTGGCTTTGTTATTGTCGTACCAGCAATAAGCAGAAGATTTGCAATCAACCCATTGTTGACCGTCCGTCACATTCTTGATAGCATTGCCATTGGCATACTTCGTGGTTTTAAGGTTTTCTGCGAACCAAGTTTGAGAACCGATAACGACGGTCTTGTACTCGTTTCCGTCAACATCCTTCACAGTTGCGCCTGCCTTTTGAGCTGTCAAAGAAAAGGTTCCACCAACGAGAACAGCAAGGAGAAGCGTTCTTAAAATGAGATTTTCAATTTTTTTCATACTAAAAAATATTTTTTAAATTAATTAACAAATTCATTACCAGATTCTTGCACGTTGTTCGGGAGCAAGATACATTTTATCACCGGGTTGGATGTCGAAGGCCTCGATAAAACCATCGATATGTGGCAGCGTACCATTGACGCGCCATTTTCCCAAGGAGTGGGGGTCGGTCATCGTGCGGCGAGCGATTTCTTCGTCACGAATATTGTTGGCCCAAACGCCCGCGTAGGCGATGAAGAAACGTTGGTTAGCCGTAAAACCGTCCATATTTTCCTGTACGGTTCCTTGCGTCTTGGCGTGCTGCAACGCGACAAAAGAGGTGTTCAAACCACCGTTGTCCGCGATATTTTCACCCAAAGTGAAACGACCATTGGCAAATGTTCCAGGAAGAACTTCAATCTTGTTGAAATGGTCCACTAAAACCTGCGTGCGTTCAGTGAATTTCTTGCTGTCCTCTTCCGTCCACCAGTCGTTCACATTGCCCATCTTGTCGTACTGACGGCCCTGATCATCAAAACCGTGCGTCATTTCGTGGCCAATCACCACACCGATGGCACCATAGTTAACGGCATCGTCAGCATTCATATCAAAGAACGGGGGCTGAAGAATAGCGGCGGGGAAACAAATTTCATTGGTAGTGGGGTTGTAATAAGCGTTCACTGTCTGGGGAGACATCAGCCATTCGGTCGGATCGACGGGCTTGCCAATCTTCGAAAGCTGATACTGGATTTCAAAGCGGGTTGCACGAACGATGTTTGCATAATAGCTGTCGCTTTGAATCTGAAGGCCGCTGTAGTCGCGCCACTTTTCCGGATAGCCAATCTTTACAATCATAGCGTCCAACTTTTCTTTGGCTTTGTCTTTCGTTGCAGGTGACATCCAATCCAAATTGGCAATACGTTCACCCAAAGCGATTTTCAAGTTGTCAACCAACGTAAGCATACGTTCCTTGGCTTCGGACGGGAAATATTTTTCAACATAGAGTTGTCCGACCGGTTCGCCCAAAAGTGAACTGACCGTATTGATGACACGTTTCCAACGTTCACGGTTTTCCTCCTTGCCAGAAAGGACCTTGCCATAAAAACCGAAGTTTGCATCTACGAAGTCATCGCTGAGGTACGGAGCTGCTTCGTTGATAACGTTCCAAGCCAAATAAGCTTTTATCGTGTTAATATCCTGTGTAGCAAGAAGTTTATTTAATGCTGTGAAATAGGATGACAAAACGACATTGACTTCTTCCACCTTGTTAGGAACCATTTGTTCCATATATTTTTTCAAATCGACCACGGTCATCAGTTTGGCGGCGTCGTCGATAGCCAGGACATTGTTCGTTTTGACGGGGTCACGGAGTTCATTCTTGTCAATGAAGATTTTGGCGAGTGCGGTTTCCAAATTCCAAACCTTGTTGGCAAGTGCCTTTTCCTTTCCAACGTTGTTGGTCATTTCACCATAATTGGAAAGTTCGAACGTTTTTTCCATCATTTCCAAATAACCGGCCTTGATTTTCGGATCGGGAGAGAGGTAATAGTCGCGTTCACCAAGCCCCAAGCCGTTCTGAGAAAGCCAAGCAATCGTCAGGGCGCTGTTGTTGGGAGAAGCTTCTCCAAAAATGTCAAAGAAAGGATAGTAACCTTCCGAATGTAATTCGATAAGAAGATCCGTCAATTCTTTGTTGGACTTCACATCGGCAATTTTCTGAAGGACGGGGCGGATGGGTTGGTCACCCTGCTCGTTGATGGTCTGGGTATCCATCCCGCAGTTATAAAAATCACCGATTTTCTGGGCGATGCTACCGGCGTCGTTACTCTGCTGAGCGATGTCGGTAATAAGTTTGTTCAACTGTTTTTCAGTACTTTCACCAAGCTGGTCAAAAGAACCGTAGCGGGAATATTCGGCAGGCAGAGGATGATTCTTTACCCAACCGCCGCAGGCGAACTGGTAAAAATCGTCTTTCGGGCTAACGGTCGTGTCCAAATTGTCCAACACAATACCAGAAGCCAACTCCTTGGAAGGAGTCTCCTCTTTCTGCTTATTATGGCAGCCGGAAACGATGAGACACGAAGCAAAAAGGAACGTTCCCATCTTGAAAATTGATTTGTAATTCATTGTATTTTAATTTTTTATAGATTTATCTCACGCTAAAAAAATTGCGCGCAAATTTATATAAAAAATCAAAAAATCTATAATTAAAATTCAAAAAGATATTAACACAGCTTCCTTCAGATGGGCAATTTTTCACGAAGGAGAAGGAATCTTTATTTTAGCAATCTGCCTTGGTAGGTATCCAACTGTGTCATCCGCGCTTCAATCTGCTGCAAGACAACATCATATCGTGTTAATCCCCAATTATTTACATATAGGAATCGGGGAGGAACCTCACCTGCGAAACGTTCCACTACAAACGACGGATTGAGCCGTTCCGCCACCTGGACAATAAAATCAACGTATGCGGCCTGGGTGAACGGAAAAAAGTCAGCGGGGTTCGTCTCAAAGTCGTGCTGCATAGCCGTCCCTTTTATTATTTGCAACTGATGGAATTTCACGCCGTTAAGTGGGAGCTGGTTGATAGTAGCCAAATCATCCAACCACATTGTCGGGGTTTCTCCCGGAAGCCCGTAGATGAAATGGGCCGCACAATGGATTCCTCGGGCGGCAGTCTGCCGAATGGCTTCACACGCGCATTCAAACGAGTGTCCACGATTGATCCGTTCCAAAGTAGCATTGTGACAGGATTCGACACCATACTCGATGGAAACGAACATTTTTTTTTGCAATTCGGCAAAAAAGTCAAGCTTTTCAGCACTGATACAATCGGGGCGAGTGCCAATGACAATCCCTTTTACAAGGGGATGTTCGATGGCGGGCTGATACAACTCACGCAAACGTTCCAGCGGCGCGTGGGTATTTGAAAACGCCTGAAAATAAGCCAAGTAAGCTCCAGCACGACGGTAACGATTCTGGTGAAACTCTATTCCCTCTTCCAACTGCTGCACCACCGATTTCTGAGGCGAGCAGTAGGACGGATTGAAAGCGTCGTTCAGACAAAAAGTGCATCCGCCAACACCGACGGTGCCGTCGCGGTTAGGACAGGAAAAACCGGCATCAATCGTGAGTTTCTGCACACGGGTGCCGAATTTTTGCAACAAAAAACGTTTATAGGAATTAAAGCGACGCGAATCACCCCACGAATAGGTCATATTGCATACTTTACCTTTTCCATAATAGCAGAAAGCATATACTTGGCACGGAAAAGTTGGATTTTGACATTATTCATACTGATATTCAGCGTTTGAGCGATTTCTTCGTACGAAAGTTCCTGAAAATAACGAAGTTCTATGAGCGTGCGATACTTGGGACGAAGTTGATCCACGGCCCAGTGCATCATTTGGGCACGTTCTTTCCTCATATAATTTTCTTCTTGAGAAAGAGAGTGACCCGAATTATCTGAATCACAAGTATTTTCAAAGACAACAAAATCCTCATCCACGCATTGTGGAGCGGCATTTTTCCGACGCATATAGTCAATGCAATTGTTGATCGCTATCTTGAAAAGCCAAGTGGAAAATGCGAAATCGGAAGTATATTTTTCCAAATTCTTGAATGCCTTTCCAAATGCTTCAATGGTCAAATCCTCCGCATCGTACGGATTTTTCGTCATTTTAAGCATCGTAAAATAAAGTGGATCGCGATAGAATCTCATCAAGTCGGAATAGGCCTGCTGGCTTCCGTCATCTAAAGCGGCGCGGACAAGAAGCAAGTCACGTTTTGCCTTGTCTGTCGTACTATTCATAGCTTTTATTTCCATCTTCTTATTTCAAATTTTGAAAGGAAATTCATAAAGGGATTCATCAGGCAGAACAACAAATCAAAAAGAAGAACAAAAGGAGTAAGTCCCCCCTGATTCATCTTTTTTGCCGCCTTGCCGAAAACGAGATACTGTGAACCGATTTTAACAACGGCAACACCAAGAGCAATGGAAAGAAGGCCGATGTCGTGCAGCGTAAAAACAACTGCAATGGCCAACGCCACATAAAAAAGCAGTGAGAGAACATTAAAAGATTTCAGCAGAAAACGAGAGCCGGCATCGTACAAGGAGCGTGTGGCAAAGGCAATTTTTTTCTGGCGGAACCAGCGAGCATTCGTCAAACCGGCTTGGCTCACGAAAGAATCGGAATCGGGTTCCACATCGCAAGCGACCTTGCGCGCCACCTGGTTCATAAAAACGTCATCGTCGCCGTAAGGAACCTTCGGTTTTGACACAAACTTTTCCTTGTTTTTCATAAAAAGCGTGCGGGTGTAGGCCAAGTTGCGTCCATTGGCCATCACCGGCCTTCCGGCAAGCGTATAGGAAAACGACTGCAGCATCGTCATCACGGAGTCGTACCGTTGAATGGCATTTCCGAGTCCGGATTTTCGGGCAATAGAGACGCCTCCGACAACCACCTTCGTTTTGTGAACAAAGTGATTAGCAATATGTTGCAACCAATAAGGCGTATTAGGAATCGTGGAGGCATCCGTAAGAACGACGACTTCATTTTTTGCCGCCTGAATGCCCAAGGCAAGGGGGAATTTTTTACCTTTAATATTAGAAATGGAAGATGTCAGATCCACATAATGCAAATGCGGATAAGTATTCTTAAATTCAATGACCAACTGTGAAGTTTCATCGACGGAATTGTCGTTCACAAGAACCACTTCATAATTAGGATAATCTTGGGTGAGGAGAATCGGCAACGATTGGATTAACAGATGCGATTCGTCACGAGCGGTGATGATAACAGAAACCGGTGGAAGTTCTTCTGCGACAATCCGTTTCTTCTCCTTGCGAAACACGAACCGTCCAAAAAGTCCAAAATAGTACAACAACAAGCACACACACACCACGCCCAAACAGATTAGACATATCAGCGGCAAGTTCACAGGAACAGAAAGCAACATACCTTTGTTAGAATTTAGTGTGCAAAAGTATCCCATTTATTTTGGAAAATGGCGTACTTTTGCCGCAAAATATTAACAGAATGAGGTTCATTGTTGAAAAAACAGACGAGAAAAGTTCAGCCAGAATGGGCACCATCACGACAGACCACGGAGAGATCAAAACTCCCATCTTTATGCCCGTCGGCACCGTTGGAGCGGTCAAAGCGCTTCACTTATATGATTTGAAAGAAGAGGTGAAAGCCCAGATTATTTTAGGAAACACCTACCATCTTTATTTGCGTCCAGGAATGGAAGTGATTGAAGCAGCAGGCGGTTTGCACAAATTTAATGGCTGGGACCGCCCCATTCTAACGGACAGTGGCGGTTTCCAAGTCTTTTCATTAAGTGCGTGTCGGAAAATAAAACCTGACGAAGGCGTTTGGTTCCAGTCTCACATTGATGGTTCACGCCATCTGTTTTCACCGGAAAAAGTTATTGATATTCAACGAACTATCGGTTCCGACATTATGATGGCATTCGATGAATGCCCCCCCTATCCTTGTGATTTTACATACGCACGAAAATCGTTGGACATCACCCTCGGTTGGTTGGACCGCTGCTGGAAACATTACAAGGAAACCGAGCCCAAGTACGGACATTCGCAGACGCTCTTCCCCATCGTACAAGGCAGTACTTACAAGGATTTGCGAGCCAAATCCATTGAACACATTGTCAAATTAGATAGCGAAGGCATCGCCATCGGCGGAATTGCCGTAGGTGAACCGACGGAACTGATGTACGAAATGGCGGACCACTGCTGCCAGCTTCTTCCAAAAGACAAACCAAGATACCTGATGGGGGTTGGAACGCCAGCCAACATTCTCGAAAACATCGCATTAGGTGTTGATATGTTCGATTGCGTGATGCCAACTCGTAACGGGCGCAACGGAATGATTTTCACGTGGGACGGAATGATGAATATGAAAAATGAAAAGTGGAAAAACGACTTCACCCCCATTGACGCAAACAGCGACCTGACCGCTGACCGAGTGTATAGCCGCGCCTATCTTCGCCACCTATATACAGCTGGCGAAATCCTCGGTCCTATGATCGGTTCCATCCACAATCTTCATTTTTATCTCGACCTTGTCACTACGGCCCGCAAAAAAATTGAAGAAGGAACCTTTACAGAATGGAAGAATCAGATGGTTCCGCGTCTTTCAACCAAATTATAATTTTTTTGAAAACAGAAGAAAAATCAGAACTATTTTAGCGTATATTTGCCGCCGAAATTTTAACAATAAAATATTTTACAATGAAAAAAATCATCCTTTTGGTCACTTGTCTAACCCTCTGTTTTTCAACATTTGCACAAGACAACTCCCAAAGTTCTGGCGCTCGCATCCCTACGGTTGACGTTAAAAATCTTGAAGGCGAACTTGTCAGCACAAAACAATTCTACACCGGAGACCATCCTTTCATTGTCAGCTTGTGGGCAACCTGGTGCAAACCTTGTATGGAAGAACTCGATGCCATCTCATTGGTTTATGAAGAATGGGTAGAAGAATTTGGTGTTACGTTGTATGCCGTTTCCATCGACGATAGCCGTTCCGCGTCCAAAGTCGGGCCCGTGGTTCGCGCCAAAGGATGGGACTACGTCGTTCTGCAAGACATCAACTCCGATTTGAAACGCGCACTCAATGTGGTAGATGTTCCTTTTTTGTGCATTTTCAATAAGAATGGAGAATTGGTCTGGTCTCACACTTCCTACGCACCGGGAGGAGAAGAAGAGGTTTACGAAGTCCTCAAAAAATTAGCTGCTGAAAAATAATTTTTTGAAAATGAAATATTTACAAAGGAATTTACTTCTTTTGTGCCTTCTTGCCTGCACGCTGCCCGCTATCGGTCAGTCCAAGTTGGGGCACATCAGCGGTGACTTCGGGTTCAACGGTATGTACTATATGCCCGATTCGCTGATGAATGCAAAAGAGGTTCAAGAAAAAGTCAGAGCCAACACTTGGTTGAACGTCAATTACACTAACGGTGGTTTTACGGCTGGCGTTCGATACGAATTTTACAGTTTTCCTCTCATCGATTTTGAAGATATTGGATACAAAGGACAGGGCTTAACCCACTACTTTTTAGATTACAAAAACGATTTCATTCAAGTCACCGCGGGAACGTTCTACGAACAGTTCGGAAATGGTTTTGCCTTGCGTGCCTACGAAGACCGCCAGCTCGGAATTGACAACAGTCTCCTCGGCGCCCGCATCCGCGTCACTCCGTACAAAGGTATCCAAATCAAAGGCGTCTGGGGAATCGAACGTAAGAATTTCGATTTCGACTACACCAAACGTAACGATTACATCCGTGGTTTAGATGCCGAATTATCCTTTGGTGATATGATTCCGAAAATGTCGGAAAAAGGGTTCACAGCCGCCATTGGTGGAAGTTTCGTCAGCAAATTTGAAAAGGCGGAAAACGACATTTACATTTACTTCCCTATTGGAGACATTGAAAGTGGCATCATTCCCAAGGAAAAGATTCCTCAAAACGTAGCCACCTGGGCGGCTCGCCTCAACTTCGGGTATAAAGGTTTCCTCATCAGTGGTGAATATGCCCACAAAAACAACGACCCGAACAACACCAACAACTACATTTTCAAAGATGGTAATGCCTTGTTAGTCAGCGCGTCCTATTCTATGAAAGGATTTGGTGTTGAAGCTTCCTTTATTCGCTCCGACAATATGGATTTCCGCTCACAGCGCGATATTTCAGCAGCAACTAACTTACTCAGCATCAATTACATTCCATCCATCTGTCGTCAATATTCCTACGCGCTCATCGGCAATTACAGCTATGCCAGCCAGCCAAACGGACAAATTGGAGTACAAGGACAGATCAATTACAAGATTCCGAAAGGGTCAAAAATTGGAGGCAAATACGGCATAGACCTCACCTTCAATTATGCCCGTTTCCACGATGTGGAACAGAAATGGGTTCCGGAAGCCATCGCAAATGGAATTGAGTCTGGGACAAAAGGTTACACCAGCTCATTTTTCAAGTTCGGCGACAATCTGCTATACCAAGACCTCGGATTGGAAATCAGTCATCGCTTCAACAACAAGAATTGGAAATTAGACCTGGCCTACAATTTCATCACGTACAACCTCACCATTCTGCAAGGGCACGCCAGTCCGCTTTACCGTGGCCACAACGTGATGGGGCGCGTTACTTATAAAATCAACACCAAACACGCGCTGAAATTCGAAATGGATCATCTTTATGCAAAAGAAGACAACGGAAGTTGGCTGTACGGCATCATAGAATATTCCGTCGCCCCGCACTGGTTTGTTTCTGTCTCCGACCAATGGAACTACGGGAACAACGAAATCGACCAGCGCATACATTATTATAATATTGCAGCTGCCTACGTCATCAAGACCACCCGTATTGCACTCAATTTCGGTAAAACGAAAGAAGGCATTCTCTGCATCGGCGGCGTCTGTCGTAGCGTTCCTGCTTCATACGGAGTCGGTTTATCCGTCACCACATCATTTTAACATCCCTCCTTTTTTATATTGCTAATGAAAAAATCACCCCTTATTCTTGCCTCACTTTTCATTATCTGCTGCTTTATGAGCTGCGATAAAATTGAAGGTCCTTATATCAAATACGACGAAAGTGTCGCCACCACCGTGGTATTTCCAGACTTGGACACCGCCGCCGTTTACAAAAAAATCCTGATTGAGGAATACACCGGCCACCGATGCACCAACTGTCCGGATGGCCACCGTACGCTCGAAGGACTTTCCCAACAATACGGCGACACGCTCATTGCCATCGGCATCCACGCCGGCACTTTTGCCAAACCCCAGGCCAACAAAGGTTTTCCAGCCGACTACCGCACGGACGAAGGAACTGAAATGTACACCGACTTCGCCGTGGGTGCTACTCCCCGCGCCGTCATCAATCGGGCACAGTTCAACGGGACATACGGACAAGACATCAGCGCTTGGGGACAAATCATCAACAATGTGAACCACGCGCCTGCTGTCGCCGCCATCCAAATCATCAACAAAATGGAGGGGAACACGCTGACAGCACATACCAAAACTACTTTCCTTCAAGATTATTATTTCCCGGTGAAACTGGCGCTTTACGTCATCGAAGACGGAATTGTCAGTCCTCAAATTGACGGAGGAGATACCATCGCCGACTATACGCACAACCACGTGCTTCGTAAATCGCTGAATGGAACCTACGGTGCCTATTTTTCAGAGAACGGGCAAGTAGCCGCAAAGATGTCCTACACGAAGTCGTACAAAACGGAATGCCCGGCAGAATGGAACAAACAAAACTGCTACATTGTTGCCATTCTTATGGACGAAATCACCCGTGAAGTACTTCAAGTTGAGAAATGCGCCTTCGTGAATGAATAAGTTAAAAAAACTTACATTTTATAAAAAAGCCATCCTTTTTCTGAACCGGTTTTCACTTCCCGGTTTTCAAGGAGTGCCGACGGGCATCGTGCTTCACAGCTTTACAGAATCCCTTTCCAAAGGGATTCTTTTTCATCGTGCGGCCGCTATGACCTACCGGCTCTTCATTGCACTCATCCCCATACTGATGGCACTTTTTGCCTGCATCTCTTTTTTAGGAGATAGCGTCAAACAGACTATTATGGATTTTATGCAGTCCGTTGTGCCTTCGTACGTTTGGCCAGCGATTTCGGAAATGATTACGGAAGTCGTAATGAAACAGAACGGGACACTTCTCTGGAGTTCGCTCGCGTTCGGACTCATCTTTTCTGTCATTTGCGTCAATGCACTCATCAACATTCTCAACGTTTCCTATTACTCACACAGTCGAAGAAAATTTTTCAAACAGTTGCCCATCGTCCTGTTTATTTTGGCAACGTGGTTCGTCATCATTCTCTTGGCCGTCTGCGTTTTCATTATGGCGCAAACGGGATTCAGTTATTTAGACACACACTTTTTCAAGTCACCGGGGCTGTTAGTCACCACCATTGCCATTGTCAAGTGGATACTTCTTTTCTTCCTCGTTTACGTTTTCGTTTCCTCATTCTATTATCTTGCCCCGTTGAACCGCAAAGATTACAAATTCTTTTCCGCGGGTTCCACGTTCTCAAGTTTAGCAATGGTTCTTGTATTGGGTGCAATGAACTACTATTTTGCCAATTTTGGAAACTATAACGTCATTTACGGGTCGCTCGGTGCTATTTTTGCCATCCAACTTTGGCTTTATTGGAACGCCTTGTTCATTCTGATTGGATTTGACCTTAATGTAAGTATTCTTCACGCCAAGAAAGATAACTAACTCTTTCATTATCAATTATGAGAAAATCTTTAAACGGAATACTTGCAGCAATTGCATTGGCCACATTGGTACTGTTAACGATGGTTTCTTGCCAAAACAACACGACAAATCGTGCAGAATCTGATTTCATCTACATAGATGATGACGTTTTCAAATTCAAAAATGACACATTTTTTCCTTTGATGGTCAACTACATTGTTTCGTATCAAGGAAACGAGAAAGAGGGATTTATCGTGGCACCGTCCATCGACTACGATTCGGCACAATATGTTGAGGCGCACGGCAAGACAGAAGTCCAGAAGCAGTTGGACGCTCATTTTTCCATCATAAAAGAAATGGGGTTCAACACAGTTCGCGTGTGTTGGGACCGAACGGGAAAAGACGAAGACGGCCGATATTATTACCTGGCCGACAGAAAATATTATTTGGGAGACAGCAAAGACCGGAACGCGATTTTGAAAGGGATGGACGATTTCGTCAAAACGGCGGCGCACCACGGACTACGGCTGATGTTGCTTATCAAGCCACCATTTGAAGCGGACCGCGATGTTGTCGTTTTCACCAAAGAGCTATTAAAACATTTTCAAAACGAGCCGACCATCTTCGCATACGATTTTATGAACGAACCGCTCTATTTTGATCCGGAAGAAAAGAGAGAGAAAACCGATGCCGTCAGGATTGTCACGGGGTGGAAAAAGTTGATGACCAAGTATGCTCCGAACCAACTTTTTACGATTGCCTTTTCTGAACCCATCGAAGTCTTTGAATGGGACTGCACCCTGTGTCCCGTTGATTTCGTTGAAATACACACCTATCATCCGTTGCGTGTTCCAAGCGAAATCTATTGGTACTCAAAACATTGCAACAAACCGTGGATGATTGGAGAAACCGGATTGCCCGCCGACGGAGACAGCATCACCTACGAAGAGCAGGCCCTTTTTGTAAAAGAGGCATACCAGCTCACTCGCGACGCCGGCGGTTGCGGATTCGGGCTGTGGGAATATCAGGAAACGCCTTTCTCCCATTTTGAAGCCTCCTTCACCGGCCTCATCAACCACGAAGGTACCACACAAACGGCAGACGGAAAGCACTCCATCAAAGGGACTTTGAAACCAGCGGCAAAAGTCGTTTCTACTTTGGCAGACAATTACCATCGAAGCCAATATCGCCGTCCGGTCAACTATTATAATATGTTGGGATACAAGAATATAAAAATAGAAGGACGAATTATTGATGACAAAACGGGCGAAGCCATCGAAGGAGCTGTCGTCCGTGGCTGGAACGAAGACTGGTCCATTGGTATGAATACCTACAGCGATGAGAACGGAAATTTTTCACTTTACTGTAACAATCCTTGCTATCATTTTGAAATATCAGCTCCCGGATACAGCACTGCAAAATTCGACAAGTCCATTCATTTTCAATCCATTAACAATAGAAAAGAAGATGTTTACAATTTGGATGGAAAAGATATTGAGTACCATATCATTTCATATCATCCCTTTGCAATGGACAATTCCGTACTCACTTTTGATGCGACCCTGTTCAACAAAGCGGAATGGATGGGAAAAATCGGTAACGTCACACTGAAATGCATAGGCCGCTGAAACACGAATGAGGATGGGTGAAAATATTTGAAAATTCTTAATTCCAAATTTGCAATTTAGTTGTACCTTTGCAACCTCAAAATTAAAATTATAAATCATTAAAAAATAGAAAAATGAGCGGTGGTCTTTACTCAATGGATCAGAAAGATTTCGATCAGACATTAGATTTAACGAAGGTCAAACCATACGGTGACACTATGAACGACGGCAAAGTGCAAGTAAGTTTCACCTTGCCGGTTCCTTGTGGCGACGAAGCCGTAGAAGCGGCAAAGCAACTGATGAAGAAAATGGGATTTGAAAATCCGTTGGTAGTTTTTCACAAAGAACTCACCGAAGGATATACCTTCTTCAACTGCTATGGTTCTACCGTCCACACCGTTGATTTTTCATCCATTCACGTTCCGAAAGTAGAATCCACCGTTATGGATATGCACGCTACGGACGATTTCATCCGCGAGCACATCGGACGTAAAATCGTTGCCATTGGCGCCAGCACCGGTACCGATGCCCATACCGTTGGCATTGATGCGATTATGAATATGAAGGGTTATGCCGGCCACTATGGTATTGAGCGCTATGAAATGTTTGAAGCTCTCAATATGGGAAGCCAGGTTTCCAACGAAGAGTTCATCGCAAAGGCCATCGAGATGAAAGCTGACGTTCTTCTTGTTTCACAAACAGTTACACAGAAAGACGTCCATATCCAAAACCTTACCGAATTGGTTGAAATGTTGGAAGCAGAAGGCCTTCGCGACAAGGTCATCCTGGTTTGCGGCGGTCCCCGTATCTCACACGAATTGGCTCAAGAATTAGGATATGACGCCGGATTCGGCAGCGGTTCCTACGCCGACGACGTTGCTTCCTACGTGGCTCAAGAATTAGCCAGACGCCTTAACAAGTAAACTTTTTTGAAAAAAGTCATCGTTTCTGTCACCAACGACCTTTTCAGCGACCAACGCGTAGATAAGGTCTGTAACTCGTTGACATCAATGGGGTTCGATGTCGTATTGGTAGGAAGATGCTATCACTCCTCCCCCACCCTCGCACCCCGACGTTACAAAACGGAACGGATGCACTTGCTTTTCAAAAAAGGAGCTAAATTTTACGCAGAATACAACATCCGTCTATTTTTTTACCTGCTTTTCCATCCTTGCGACGTCATTGTTTCTAATGATTTGGACACATTGCTTCCCAGCTTTTTGGCAAGCAAAATGAAACATAAAGGATTGGTTTACGATAGTCACGAATATTTCTGCGGTGTGCCTGAAATAATTGGAAGGCCCTTTGTGCAAAACACTTGGCGAGCTATTGAACGTTTCTGTTTTCCTAAATTAGAAGACGTCATAACTGTCAATCAGTCCATTGCCGATATTTACGACAAAGAGTACCCTCACAGAAAAAATCCGGTCAACGTCATCAGAAATATTCCGACAAAGGAAAAACCCGCCATCACGGAAACCCGCTCTTCCTTAGGAATGCCGGAAGACAAAAAAGTGCTACTTCTTCAAGGTGCAGGAATCAATGTTGACAGAGGTTCCGAAGAATTAGTGAGTGCTATGAAATGGGTGGATGGCGCAGTCCTGTTCATTGTTGGAAGCGGAGATGCCGTCCCGCGCCTGAAACAGATGGTTGCGGACGAAAAACTCGAAGAAAAAGTCCGTTTTGTTCATCGACAACCTTTTGCCAAACTCTTTAACTATACGTACTGGGCTGACATCGGCTTTTCTCTTGACAAAGATACGAACATCAATTACAGATACAGTCTTCCCAATAAAATTTTCGACTACATCAAAGCCGGAACTCCCGTCATTGCGTCAAACCTACCTGAAATTGCAAAAGTCATTTCGGGAAGCGAGGTCGGGATTATCATAGAAAATCACCAACCGGAAACGATTGCCGCTGCCATCAATCAACTCATCACCGATGAAGAACTCCTTAACAGACTGAAGGAGGACACGAAAGCAGCAGCTGAAAAATACTGTTGGGAAAACGAAGAGACGGTATTGAAAAAAATCTACTCTCGCTTCAAGTAGCGACTAAATTACATTAACTTCGGGTTCAATAGCGATACCAAAAGTGTCAAAAACACATTGTTGCACCTTTTTATAAAACGCCACAATCTCTTCTCCGGAAGCGCCTCCATAATTGACAATCACTAACGCCTGTTTCGGCCAAACACCCACATTGCCCTCCCTATATCCCTTCATTCCAGCCAAATCAATCAACTGACCAGCGGCCAACTTCACCTTTCCGTCTGAAACGGGGTAGGAAATCAATTTCGGGAAACGTTGCTGAATAGCGAGAAAAACATCGTCTGAAACAATCGGATTCTTAAAAAAACTCCCGGCGCAACCGAACTCGGAAATGTCAGGCAATTTCGTATTGCGAAGCGCAAGAATAGCGTCAGCGACTTTGCGGAGTGACAACGGGGCGGGATTTTTGCCCAACTCCTCAATCAGCCCCTGATAAGAAATAACGTACTTTTCTTTTTTGGATAATCGAAATAAGACTTTCGTAATAATGACGTCGTTTTTCCATTCTGACTTGAAAATGGAATTACGATAACCGAACTGACACTCATCGTTTGAAAGTTGGAACGACTTTTGAGTAGAAATCCGCCATCCTGACACCATTTCTATAACATCCTTTGCCTCAACACTATATGCTCCAATATTCTGAACGGGAGAGCTTCCAACCAAACCCGGAATACCAACTAAATTTTCAATTCCATAATATTGATTATCAATACAATAAAAAATAAAATCTTCCCACAATTCACCGGCTTGCACTTCAATCCAAACAGAAAAATCATCCTCTTTCACCTTTTTTATTCCTTTGGTAACCATTTTAATAATCGTACCATTGAAAGGTTTGGTAAACAGAAGATTACTTCCGCCTCCTATGACTAAAAATTCAGACTCAAATATTTTGTTGTCAAGAAGTTGCAAAACTTCTTCCTCTTTTTCCACCTCAATCAACCGATCACAAAGGAGATCAATCGCAAACGTATTATATGAAAAAAGATTTACTTTTTGATAAGATTTCATTGAATGGGTATTACAAGAAAAATCTCTGCTGAAGCAACAGAGATTTGTATGAAGTTATTCGGGTAAGATTATCTTCTGCTACCGCCTCCACCATACGAACCGCCGCCGTGGGAGCCGCCGCCAAATGAGCCACCTCCACGAGAGCCTCCACCGTATGAACCACCTCCGTAGGAACCGCCACGGGAGCTACCAGATGAATAGGATGAACCCGAGTAGGATGATCTTGATCCACTTGAATAGGAAGAGCGAGACGAAGACGTACTATTTGATGGACGGGAATATGAAGAGCTATTGTTCGTCGCTGGACGGGAATATGAGCTGCTATTTGATGTCGGACGGGAAGAACTACTATTCGCCGCTGGACTTGCGGAACTGCTGCTGTTCGTCGCCGGACGGGCAGAACTGCTACTGCTGTTCGTTGCCGGGCGGGAATAACTGCTACTACTGTTCGTTGCCGGGCGGGAATAACTGCTACTACTGTTCG
>DCHI01000030.1 GCA_002314795.1 Bacteroidales bacterium UBA1756
ACCATAATAAAGACGCTATGCCTCTTACACACAGATACAAACTCTTACATCCCTTGTTTGATGAGAAATTTTGGGGGTCGCAAATATAGTCTGAAAATCAATATGTTAACGTATTATCGCAAAAAAGTGTCAAAGTCAGGGGAGACTTGAATGGTCTCCTTTTTTTGTACCCAACCCTATTACTTTACAAACTTTACAAACTTTATAAACTTAATAAACCCTCAACTACTATTTTAGCTTTTGCAGGACCAATCACTTTAGCAATCTCTTCCTCGCTTGCCTCCGAAATACGTTTAACACTTTTGAAATGTTGTAAAAGCTTGGTTTTTAAAACCTTCCCGATTCCAGGAATCCCGTCCAATTGTGATTCTATACTTTTCTTGGCGCGACGTTTGCGGTGGTGCGCAATCCCGAAATCGTGAACCGCGTCACGTACCCGTTGCAACAGCTTCTGTGCTTCCGACTTTTTGTCGATGTACAGCGGCAGGTCGTCGCCGACGCGGTAAATATCCTCTAACCGTTCGGCAATGCCAACCATAAAAATTTTGTCGGCTAATCCGAGGGCTTGAAGACTGCGGTAGGCCGCATTCAGTTGCCCTTTCCCGCCATCAATGACGATAAGGTCGGGGAGGGGTTTTGCTTCGGCGAGCAGCCGTGAGTAGCGTCGTGTGATGACCTCCTCCATCGTCGCAAAATCGTCGGCACCAACCACCGTTTTGACATTAAAGTGGCGGTACTCTTTCTTTGCCGGCTTCCCGTCGATAAAGCAGACCATTGCGGAAACGGGCTCACATCCTTGCGTGTTTGAGTTGTCAAAACATTCGATATGACGTGGCAAGACGCTCATTCCCAAATCTTTCTGAAGCTGGGTGAGTACTCGCTGACTTCTCCGTTCCGGATTGACGAGGTCGCGGCGACGGTTCTTTTCTGACATAAAATTGAAAGCGTTTTTCAACGAAAGCTCCAAAAGTTTCTTCTTGTCCCCGCGTTGCGGCACGGAAAAGGAGTGGCCTTCCACCTCGGTTTCCGGAAGAAATGGCAAAAGGATGTTTGGAAAAAGTTCTCCAAAACGTTCTCTCATTTCCACCATTCCCAAGAAAAGAAGTTCCTCTTTTGTTTTATCTAACTTATGGGCGATTTCTATCGTATAAGATTGAATCACAGCACCTTCCATAACTCTCATAAAGTTGACGTAGGCACTTTGTTCATCTTCAACAATGGAGAAGACATCCAACTGCGTAATTTCCGGATTCACGACGACCGATTTGCCACGGAATTGCGTCAGAATCTCAACTTTCTGTTTGATTTCTTGTGCCTTTTCAAACTCCCATCGTTCGGCGCAAGCCATCATTTCTGCCTGCAATTGTTTGATAATGAGATTGCTATTTCCTTTTAGTATCTCAATGATTTTTTTGATGTTGGCTTGATATTCCTCCTTAGAAATCATTTCGGCGCAAGGAGCCGGGCATTTTTTCAGCTGATATTGCAGGCAGGGGCGTTGTCCCAAATGCAATATTTTGCATCGGCGGACTGGAAAAATTTCGAAAACGGTTTCTAAAAGCGTGTTCATATACCTGACTGAAGCATACGGACCAAAGGTTTCCTGCCTTTGGTGGTCTGGCGAGCGGGTGGCGAACACTTTCGGAAACTCCTCCTTCGTGACGGCAATCCACGGATAGGTTTTGTCATCTTTTAGAAGGATGTTGTATTTGGGTTTGTATTCTTTGATGAGGGTGTTTTCGAGAAGAAGTGCCTCCCATTCCGTATCCACAACCGTAACCTGTATGTCACGGATTTTGCTGACAAGCACTCTGACCTTGGCCGAATCGTGATTCTTATTGAAATAGGAAGAGACACGGCGTTTCAGGTTCTTTGCCTTGCCGACATAAATCACCTTCCCGTTTTCGTCTAAATGACGATAAACGCCGGGCTTGGTCGGAAGGGTGGAAAGAATAAGTTGGATGTTACTCCTGACCTTCGTCGGGCTGCTGTTCAAGTCGTTGTTTTTGTTCTCGGCTGAGTCTGTCATTTTCCTTTTTGATTACGAAAACTTCAAATATTGCAAACAAGAAGTAAATGATGAGGAATGCGAAAGCAAAATTCCATCTATCTTCTTTATTTACAATGATGTATATTAGCATAAAAAGGAGACAGGTCATAAATTTGACGGTGCGTGACACGACATAACCGGAGACGAATTTTTTGGACTCTCGCATCGAAGCGTCCCGAAGGACGATATAGAGGGTGAATAGCGTCAGGAAAAAGAAAAAGAGTACGATGAAGGGCAGGGCAGGGGAGGAGTATTTGGGAAAAATTACCGGCATCACGATGGTGGGAATGGTGACGATAATGGTAAAAAGAATGAGACGGAACACATACTTTGGGATTTTAAAATCTGTTTTTTTAAATAGTTTCATCGTTCAATCTTTCTTTTTGTTTTGTGATAATTTGTTGATCATAACGTACATAGCCAAAGCAATGGCGGCCAAAGCGCATACAATAGTAAAAAGGGGCGAAAGGTTGAGCCATTCGTCCAATTTAACACCGCCGTAAGTTCCGCCGGCGATGATGATGCCCATTTGAAAGGCCATTCCGGAGTAGCTTGCTCCACTGCTCCATTGCCTCTTGTCTGCCATCTACTTCTTGTCTGTGCTCATATCGGGCATAACGGTATTGCCGTTTTGAATTTTGCAATTACCGACGAAGTTGGCGCCCGGTTCAATGGACAGTTTGGAAGAAATGATGTTGCCGGCGAGAATGGCCGTTGAACTCAGCGCGATGAGTTCCTTTGCCGTGACGTTGGCTTTCACTTTGCCGCGGATTTCAATGCTGTGGCACTCGACGTCACCTTCTAACATTCCGGTTTGACCGATGATGACTTTGGAGTCGCATTTGATGTTCCCTTTGATACTACCGTCAATGCGGCATTCGCTTTTGGCTACAATGTCACCGGTCAGGACGGTTCCTGCAGCAATGACATTGATGTTGTTCCCATTCATTGGGCTGATTTGGGGGGTGTCGTTTCCCATAATATTGATTTTGATAATGTTATTGTTATTTTCCTAAGTAATTTTCGTTAAAGAATTCACCATATTGTGAACGGATTCCCTTCTGTTTGTAGTAGTTGCTGTAGTTGGTTGCGCTCATTGCATATACGGTGATGTTCCCTGCTTTGATGTCGGCAGCGAATTTTTCATTTTTGGAAATGGCATAATAGTAGTCCATTGCAGTCTCCATATTCTCGAAGCGAGAAACGGTTACAATTTGCTCATCTTGAGAAATATAGAATGCGTTGATGGAGAATTTCTGCAAGCTGTAGAACTCTCTGTCAAAATTGGAAATGTCCGTTTTCAAAGTCATAACATTGCATTTGTGTACATTGACGATGAGCGTAATGTAGTGCCAATCTTTGGGAGCAAAAGTGAACGGACTCTTTCCAACTGTTTCCAGGTCTGCTATGACAGCTGGTGTTTGCTCCACAACCGGAGCGGGATCAAGGTCAATGAGCAGAATGCGGGCCAACTCAGCAACTTTCTGGTCTCCGTAATCAGAAAGAACACCTTGGAGGGCTGCCCGGTACGCATCCTTGTTCTGCGTTTGTCCAATGGAAACCGCACGCACGTAAGCGTATTTGGAACGAAGAACCTTGTCGGTACAGACAGCGAGTGCGTTGTCAGCCAATGAGATAACCTTTTTCCACTGTTTTCCCGTAAAGGCCTTGTAGGTCTCCTCGTACTGCGTTTCCAATTTCTTGTTTTCCGCTGCCAGTTTCTGATAATAGTCGGGTTCCCGAATCAGTCGGGCATAGTCCGTATTGGCATACTTGGTCAGAATGATTTCCTTGGGCGTTTCGGCTTTGCTGCTGCCCATCTCTTTGTAACGGTTGTATTGGATAAACAGTACGGACGGGGCGAGTTCGTGTTCTGGGAAACGTTTGTAAAATTTGTCCAACATATCCATTCCGCGCGGAACATCGTTCAGAAGGTCGAAATAGATGATGGCGGCTTGGTACATTGCGTCGGCAATCATCCGATTGGAAGTGTCAACGGCGCCCGGTGTTAACGGAAGATCTTGTGTATAAAAACGTTCCTTCTCCGGATCGGTCTCTCTTTTCAGAACGGGATTGCCATTTTCATCGTATTCGGTTGTGTCTTCCTCCGCCTTGTTGGGGTTGTTAAGATCGGCCATATCCTCAAACGACATTTGCTGTTTGTTGCTGATACGCCAGTTGTCTTCCAGCTTACGGGTTCCCCATTTTCGGATAAATTCCGTTTTCCCGGCTGCCATCAAAGTGGAGTTGTAAAAGTACCATTTGCCGCTATTCCCGCTGTTGTTCAATTGGTTATAATTGCTATAACCTAATGCACTTTGCAAAGCAAGTTCTTTGTCGCGTTCCTCTTTTTCCTTGCGATTCTTTTCGGCTTTATAGGCAGCGATTTTGTTTTTCACCCAATTGTTACGATCCCTTTCGCTCATTTTTGCAATGCGTTGCAAACTGTCTTGTACGACAACAACTTGCAGATTGTCAACTAATTCTGTCAGAACGGCCGACTTGGTTTTGATGGCATCGTAGTTGGGATAGGTTTTCGGCATTGAGGAAGTTGCGGTGTCGTAGTAGGCCTTGGCTTGCGGGTATTTCTCTTGGTCGAAGTAGAGGTCAGCCAACTGCAAGGAGGAGTGAGTGCGCTGGAAGCTGTTTTCTTTGTAGGCGGCAACCGACTGCGCGAGGTGTTCCATCCGTTCCGTCGTATCCTCATCAATGCGGTTGACTTCGGCCATTGCGTAGTAAATCTGGTCTTTGTAATCTTCGTTCTTCTTATCCTTGAGCATTTTTTCCAGTTCCTTCATAATTTCGGAACGGCGTGTCGGAGAACCATCATAATTGGTTGCCAGGTGCATACGGGCGTTGAACTCCATCTCGTAGGAGTCACTCTTCTTGGTGACGTACAGAAAATGTTCGTGAGCAGCGGCGGGCTGTTCCAACTTTTCGTACAACTGTCCCAAAATATAGTGCATTCGGATTCTGAAATCTTTCTTGGGCTTGTTCTTCAAAACATCTTCAATGTAGTCCGTAGCGGTTTCCAAGTCGCCGTTAGGAACGGTCATCTCGTATTCAGCTCCGGCAGCCGCGTACAGCAGGTTCAACTTCTTCGAATTCTTGGGTTGAACGATGTATTTGGTTTCATTGACCAAGTCTTCGGCACGGGAATAATATTTCTGCCGAAGGGCGCAGCGGATCTCCCAAATTCTGGCCTCTTCCACACAGTTCCCGTCTTTGTGCGTTGTCGCAATGTAACTGAAAATACGTTGCGCCTGCACGTAATCCTGTTTGTAAAAGTAGGCCTTTCCCATCATCAGATAGGCATCGTCAATGGGCTTCACATACTCTTTCCCTTTAAAAAACATAGAGTGCTTGTAAATGGATTTGGATGCCTTTTCAATGACTCTATCCATTGAAGGATAGATACTTGACAATTCTTCCTTGGCAGGATAACAATAGATGGGAAGGGTGGCAATGAAGTTGTCTTTACAGATTTTTTTGTACTCGATTTCGCCCGTTTTCAGTGCCTCTTGCCCATTGAAGTTGACGTTGAATTTGGACGTTAGATTGTGGTATGCACGATTCAACCCCGTGTTCCTACGAGTGGAACACGAAACAGTAATCCCTAAAATCAGAATCAAAACGAGAAGTCGGGACGAATATCTATATATATTATTGATTTTCAATATCTTATACTATTTTATATAAAAAACGGCTGCAAAAATAACGATTTTTGTTAGATAATATTTTTATTGTTAATAACTTTTCAAGTATGAAGTAGGAGGTATGAAGTAGGAGGTATGAAGTAGGAGGTATGAAGTAGGAGGTATGAAGTAGGAGGTATGAAGTAGGAGGGGGAGGAGTTTAAAGGGAGGAAGGGTTTTGTTCTTCGGTTTCGTGCTTGCGGGCTTCTGCCTCCTGTTTTTTCTCGCTTTCCCATTTTTCGTAATGCTGTATGATTTTGGTGACGAGATGGTGGCGGACCACGTCGGACTGGTCCATCGTGATGAATTCGATTCCCTTGATTCCTTTTAGAATGCGTTGGGCTTGAATTAGTCCGGAGTGCTGGTGCCGTGGTAAGTCGACTTGAGTTATGTCTCCGGTAATGAAGAACTTAGCGTTTTTCCCCATACGGGTGAGGAACATTTTAAGTTGTGCCTCGGTTGCGTTCTGGGCTTCGTCCAAAATGACGTAGGCATTGTCTAAGGTGCGTCCTCTCATAAAAGCCAACGGTGCGATTTCAATGGTTTTGTCTTCCAGATAGGAAAGCAGTTTTGCCATCGGCATCATATCGCGGAGTGCATCGTACAGCGGCTGGAGATAGGGGTCGAGTTTGTCGCGCAGGTCTCCTGGCAGGAACCCGAGATTTTCGCCGGCTTCGACGGCGGGGCGGGTGAGAATGATGCGTTTCACCTGTTTGTTTTTCAGTGCCCGCACGGCCAAAGCCACAGATGTGTAAGTCTTTCCGGTTCCCGCAGGCCCGATGGCAAAAACCATATCGTTGTCAGCCAAACTCTTGATGAGCTTTTTCTGGTTCGGCGTTATGGCTTTGATGACTTTTCCCTCCCGTCCGTGCAGAATGATGTCTCCGTTCATTTTATCATTGTCGAGCAAGAAGAAATGTTCGTCTTCGCTGGCGGTGATGTTCAGAATGTCCGTTTCGGTGAGCCGTTCAAAATGGTCGTAATGCGCTTGCAGAAGTGTAAAACGGGACTCAAAAAGGGTGACATCTTCGTCCGGACCCATAATTTTCAGTTCGTCACCGCGGGCGGTCAGTTTGAGTTTCGGATAGATGTTTCGTAAAAGGTCGAGATTCCGGTTGTTTTTTCCGTAGATGCCGACGGCGGAGGCCGGCTCAATCGTGATGATTTTTTCCATAATTCGTTATCGTGCCATCAGAGATTCGATTTCTTCAATTTCAACGGGCATATCGGCCATCAGATTGATGGGTTTGTCGGCAACGACGACATCGGTTTCAATGCGGACACCGATTCCTTCTTCTGCAACGTAGATCCCTGGTTCACAACTCAGTACCATTCCTGGTTGGAAGGTCCAATCTCGTTGTCCGACATCGTGGACATCCAGCCCGATGAAGTGCGAAGTGTTGTGCATATAGTATTTTTTGAAGAGAGGATGTGCGGGGTCTTGTTTGTCAATGTCTTCTTTTTTCAAGAGTCCTAACCGTACTAATTCTTCATTCATTCTTTGGAAAACGAAGTCGTTGATTTTGTGAATGTTCATTCCGGGAGTGAAAAGAGGAATGGTCTCTTTGAAGATGGAAAGGACGCTGCTGTAAATCTCTTTTTGGCGGGGAGAAAATTTGCCGTTGACCGGAACGGTGCGGGTGGCATCGCCGGCGTAGTTGGCGTATTCGGCGCCGAAGTCCATCAAAAGGAGGTCGCCGTCTTTCATCACTTTGTCATTTTTGATGTAATGCAGGATGCAGGTGTCCTGGCCGGCGGCGACGATGGGGGCAAAGGAGTGTCCCGTGGCTCCGTTGCGAAGCATTTCGTATGCTAATTCCGCCTCAATTTCATATTCGTACTTTCCTGGTTTGATGGCTGTTAGTGCACGCCCGAAAGCTTTTGTCGTAATGTCGCACGCCCGTTTCAACGCCGTCAGTTCCTCCGTGGATTTCACCGCTCGCATCGGATAGAGAATGGGAGCGAGCCGACGGTAGGTATGCAGCGGGTACTCCTCGATCAGCTGTTTGGCAAATCGGTGCTCGCGGGTGATGGGCTCCCAGCGCATACGCGGATTCTCAGGAAGGTGAAGATAGACGTTCTGTACATTGCACATCAGGTTCTGTAGCGTGTCCTGAAAATCATCGGTAAACATAACCGTCTGAATACCAGAAAGCTGTGATGCTTGTTCTTTGGAAAAACGGTGTCCGAACCAGACAATCATTTCCGGACTCGGATTCTTGATGAACAGAATTTCACGGTACTCTTTTACCGGATGCCACGGGGCTATCGTCAGATAGGTTTCCTCTTGGTCGATACCGGTGAGGTACAGCATTTCCGAGTTCTGACGAAACGGCATCGTCGTGTCACCGCAACGCGGAAATTCGCTGTTCGAGGTTAAAATGACGAGAGAATTTTCTTCGATTTCCCCGACTAATTTTTTTCTATTATCAATATAAAATTGCTGATTTAATGGTTGATATCTCATTGTTCTGTAATTTGTAATCTGTGAATGTTGCGTTGTCGTAGTAGCAACTATTTATTAAGCTATAAATGAATGATAATTTGTTCGTCAGGATGAAGTTTTATCCAAATGGCAGCGATAATAGCCAATATTGCAAAGAAAATGACCAATGTAAAAATGACATAAAAAATCACCAATCTCCGAATAGATTTCACTTTGCGGAGAAGTATCGGAAAATTTTCTTCCATTGTGCGTGGCTTTTTGGGTGGACAGTACTGGCAGATTTCCTCGTATTCTTCGTCAGTCACGTTGATGGGCGTTTTGTCGTCCTCAGTCAGTCCAAGTTTTTTAAGGTGTTGATTTCTCGCTTCTAATTTTTCTTTTTCTTTGATTTCCTTCTGTGCGGTTAAAAAATCACTTAATTTTTCGTTCATAATGATATAAAAATGTAAAGTGTGAGGCCGTTTTGTAAACTATTGATTGATAATTGTTTTCCACTCGTCAAGCTGGTGTGTTGTGCTGTTGAAGTTGGCACCGATTTTTACAATCTGGCGAGGGTCGGTTAAGTAACGATCAGCGTAATTTTTTTCCTCAATTTGGGCAAGGGCATCTTTTACCGACTTATCTAATTTAAATTCAAAGATATAAATAAAGTCATCGCATTCTATTACGGCATCAATACTTCCGTTGGACGTGTGAACTTCAGTATGGACGATGGCGCCCACCAAAGAAAAAACTAAGTAAAAAATCGTTTGAAAATATTTCTCTTTCAATTCTTTATCGAAGAGTGTGTAGTCCATAGCGGCAATCATTGCCTTGAAACGTGTCATAAAGTTTTCCACGTTGCCATCTTCAATGTCATTCATAAAGCCATCAATACAGAAAGCATTTTTGGTGATGGGCGGAATGTAGGAGGGGGCAATGAATTTGAGAAATCCATTTTTTACTTCGGCGTTCGGATATCCCAATGTGTAGTTCCCGCGTCGTTCGTTGTATCCCTTAATCGTCAGATAACCAGTTTGATAGATAACGGGAATGGGGCTGTCAACCTCTGCACGGTAGTTGCTGATGTCGTTGGCATCCATACGCACTCCTTCTAAATCGGTAATATCGTAGTGCGACTGTTTTAGCAATTCCATCAGGAAAGTCGGCGTTCCTGTCTGAAACCAGTAGTCTCGAAGTTCCAGATTATAGAATACGTTCAGAATACTGAAAGGATTGTAAACTCCTAATAGATTGTTACTAAAGTGATAACCATCGTAACGAAGTCGCAATATTTCCAGCATTTTAGCGCAGGTCACATTTTCTTTATCAGCTAAAAGTTGAATGTCTTCTTGAAAATATTTTTTTAACTCATCATCAGTAATTCCGCATAGAGAATCGTAGTATCGTGACATACTGATGTCTTGCAACTGGTTCAAATCGCTGAATATGCTGATTTTAGAGAATTTGGTGACGCCAGTAAGCAGTACAAATTTGAGATATTCATCGGAGGATTTCAATACTCCGTAAAATGCTTTGAGAATATCACGAAATTGGTCTCCAAGTTTTTCATTCATAATGGTTTGTAATAGTGGCTTATCGTATTCATCCACTAAAACAACCACCTGCTTTCCCGTTTTTTTGCAGGCCCGCTTGATAATGCCGGCAAAACGATCAGACAATGACACTTCTTCTTTTCGTTGTCCGTACAAGCATTCCCATTCCACTAAAAAAAGATTCAGTTTATTGGTCAACACCTCTACGGAATCAAAATTGGCGGCATTGAAGTCAATCCGAAAAACTGGGTGCTCTTCCCATTCTGTTTCCAACTCATCAATAGCAAGTCCTTTGAAAAGTTCTTTCTTTCCTAAAAAATATGCTTCCAAAGTACTAATTAGTAATGATTTGCCGAATCGGCGCGGACGACTGAGAAAATATGCTTTCCCTTCGCTTACCAACTTATAGACCAAAGAAGTTTTATCTACATAGGCATAGCCGTCCTTGATGATTCTTTCAAAAGTTTGGATGCCAATGGGAAATTTTTTACGTGCCATAAGGTCGGATTAAAACCGCGGCAAAGGTACGTTTATTTTGCGAATGATGAAGGCACTCCGATGTCTCAAAATTTATTGTATTTTTGCCCGTTTTTTTATTAAGAAAATCAATAACAAAATTTATTTATATGAAAAAAATCATTTTACTATTTGTTGCCCTGTGTGCTTTCGGAACCCTTATGGCTACTCCGGTAACGAAAGAGCAGGCAGCCGTCGTTTGCAGCAACTTCCTCTCTCAAAAATTGGCTGAGGGCAAAATCTCCCAAACGGATTTTTACTATTTCAAAACCGAATATTGCGGAAATGTTCCCGCTTACTATGTTTTTAAAATGAAAGATGTCGGTTTTGTCACGATTGCCGCCTCCGATCATTTTGAGCCGGTTGTCAGTTACTCTTTTGAAAGTGACTATCTTCCGAATCCTTCTTCCACTTTTCTGATGGATGCTTACGCTCACTGGATTGCTGAGTGTGAAAAGGAAAACCTCTCTTACCCGGGGGCAAAAGCAACGTGGAACCGCTACCTTTCAGACGAATTTCACGCCGAACCTTCCCGCAACCCCTCTGTCACTCCTCTTGTAACAACCAAGTGGAATCAGGATAACTATTTCAACACATTGTGCCCGTGGGATGCGCAAGGCCCGGACCAACACGTCTTTACTGGTTGCGTTGCAACGGCGATGGCTCAAGTGATGAACTACCACGGACATCCCTATCGTGGACTGTTGGGAACTTCCTACGAGCCCAGTCCTTACGGACGACTCACCGTCTTTTTCCGTGACTACACCTATAATTACTCAGCCAATCCGAATCTTCCGACTTCTTATTCCAATGAAATGGCCAAGTTGATTTACCATTGCGGCGTTTCTGTGCAAATGGGTTATACTCCGGTTGGTTCCGGAGCCAATAGTGTGGATGCGATGACCGCGTTGAAGCGTTTTTTCAAGTATGATAGTGCTTGGATTTGCCCTCGTGCTCTGTATGATGGAATTGACGAATGGCGTTCTGCTCTGAAATCGGAATTGAATCGTCGGAGACCGCTCTATTATTCTGCTAACAGTGGACAAGGTGGGCACGCTTTCATTTTGGATGGTTATGATGAAGATGGCAAGTTCCATATCAACTGGGGCTGGGGCGGTTATTCTGATGGCTACTATGCTGTTGTTGACAATTATGTGCAGGATCAGGAAGAGAATCCGGGCCATTTGATGAGTTTTATTCTTGATGCCGATTGTGGGCGTGCCGTGTTCCCTTTGACGGATGCCCCGGGCGTTTGTCTCGGACATCAGCGCAATACGGCTTCGTCCGGCACCATTCGTTCCGGCGAACCGACGAAACTGTATGCTGCCAATTCCGATTGCTCTTGGATGTTGGCCGCGCCGGAGGCCTCCCGCTATACGCTGACTTTCGACCGTCTTGAAACGGAAGAGAATGTTGACATTGTCACCATCTACAATGGCCCCACTGTTGAGTCTGGCGTGGCCGGTACCTTTAGTGGAAATACGGTTCCGACAACCCCTATCTCCATTACCGCGGATAGTGTTTTGGTGACATTCACGTCCAACGAAGAAAATCAGTTCCACGGTTTCCAAATCAGTTATTCAGCGGTGACGGCTTCCCAGTATTGTGCCGCAACGGACGTCATCAGTACGGAAGGTTCGGTTACGATAACCGACGGCAGTGGTGACAATCCATATCGTAACAATTCGATTTGTACGTGGAATATCAATCCGACGGGAATGCACCATTGCTATTTCAGTTTCCCGCAGTTGGAACTCGGTGAAGGTGACTTTATCGAAATTTATAATGCGACGACAACACCGAACACGTTGTTGTATCGTTTTGATAATCGGAATTATCCGCAACAAGATGTCATCAATTGCGTTTATGGAAAGTTGAAAGTCCGTTTCGTGGCCGACAACTGGGATACTGGAAACGGTTTCACGATGACGGTTCAGCCGGTGACGGCGGTGAACGATTTTTCTGGTGTGGGTGACTTGAGAGTTTATCCGAATCCGGCTTCCGACCAGCTTCGTATCAGTTTTATGTCGGAAGATATTGCTCAAGCACGTTGCCAGATTTTGGATATGAGCGGACGGCTTTTGTATGACGAGCTGTTGGCGTGTGACGGGGGCATCGTCGAAAATTCGGTCAACGTTTCCAATTTCGCCAACGGAATCTATTTCCTCCGCATTCAAACCGAAAAAGGAACCACGATTGAAAAATTTGTGAAAGAGTAAAAGAGGTAAGGAGATTGTCTTTTAATCTTTTAATAAAATGAAACCATACACGGAATTTCGAATTTTTCTCCTTGCCTTGTTTCTTCTTTTAGTGGGAGAAAGTCGTGTGATGGCACACCACCGAGATTCCGTTACGGTGCGGCACGTTGAGTTCGTGCAGAACAATCGCCAGTGGGACGACCGTGTCCTGTTCAAGGCGACTCTTCACGGCGGTGCGTTTTTTGCAGAACGCGACGGTTTCACGTTTGCCGTTTTGCATCCGGAACAACTGAAAGCGTTCTATGCTGCCAAGTTCGACCCGTCGCACGCCACGTCCGACGGGATCATTGATGCCGCCGCTTACAAGGTGAAGTTTGTTGATGCCAATCCGCAGGTGCAAGTTCACGGGGACGAAGCCGCTGCGTGTTACCATAATTATTATATAGGTAATGACCGTACGAGGTGGGCGGCGAATGTTCCTGTTTTTCACGAAGTTTTTTATGAAGAATTGTATGATGGCGTGGATTTGCTTCTTTCGCAGGAAGACGCTCACCTGAAATATGAGTTCCATATTGCTCCGGGCTCCTCGCCGTCACTAATCCGGTTGGATTACGATGGTATCCAGAATCTTTTTATTTCGAAAGGAAATCTGATTATTACAACTTCTGTTATGCAAATTGCTGAATTGAAGCCGTTTGCATATCAAATAGATGATAAGGGTCTCCAAAAAGAGGTTCCGTGTCACTATAAAGTCAACCGGAGACAGTTGACGTTTGAAGTGGGAAATTATGATACCACGCGGCCATTGATTATTGACCCCGTCCTCATTTTTTCGTCTTACTCCGGCTCAACTGCCGATAACTGGGGCTATACCGCAACGTACGACAAACAGGGTAATCTCTATTCGGGTGGCAATGCTTTCGATGTGGGCTATCCGGTAATGGCGGGAAGTTATCAGGTGAATTTTGCGGGCGGGAGCACCGATATCGCCATATCCAAGTTTGATTCGGGCGGTTCGTATCTCCATTACACCACCTACTTGGGCGGCTCGGGGACGGAGGTTCCGCACAGTCTTGTCGTCAATGACAATAACGAACTCTATGTTTTTGGAACCACCTCCTCTTTTGACTTTCCCGTCACGCCCGATGCTTTTGATACAACGTTCAATGGCGGTCACGGTTACACGTTGACCTCTACGGTTCGTTTTCTGAACGGTTCGGACATTATAATTTCCAAATTCAATGATATGGGGACCGCTTTGCTGGGCTCTACGTATGTTGGAGGAAGTGCCAACGACGGGTTGAACACGGTTTCCACTTTGCGAAAGAATTATGCCGATGAGGCCCGCGGTGAAATCATCATTGATGGCCAGAGTAATGTGTATGTAGCAACGTGTACGCAGTCCGGGAATTTCCCCGTCACTCCGGGGGCTTTCGATACGGCGTATTGTGGCGGCGGCCAAGATGCCTGTATCATCAAGTTCAACCACAATCTCTCCAATATGATCTGGTGCTCTTTCTTGGGTGGATCGGGTGACGATGCGGCTTACAGTATGGTGTTGGCTCCGGACAACAGTTTGTATGTATGCGGCGGAACCACTTCTCAAAACCTGCCGACATCGCCCTCCGTGGTGCAACCTTCCTACGGCGGCGGCGACAACGACGGCTTTGTGGCCCATATTTCTCCCAATGGAAATCAGTTGCAGCAGATTACTTATTTGGGAAAAACCGGTTATGATCAGGCCTATCTTATAAAAAATGACAAACAGGGAAACCCGCATATTTTCGGGCAGACGTATGCGTCTGGAAACGTGTGGGTTACGAATGCAAACTGGTTTGTCTCCAATGGCGGACAGTTTTTGACGAAATTGACGCCCGACTTGGATTCCATCATTTGGTCCACAGCTTTCGGAACCGGCGCCATTGGCCTGGACATTTCACCGACCGCTCTTTTGGTCGATTTGTGTAATAATATATATATGTCAGGGTGGGGGAGTCCGACTATCAACAGTGGTATGGGCGGAACGGCAGGTCTTCCTATTACGGCGGATGCCTTTCAAACGACGACCGACAATAACGATTACTATTTCTTATGTATAAGTGACGACGCCTCGCAGTTGGTGTATGCTTCCTACTTCGGCAGCCCGCACGCACGCGAGCACGTGGATGGCGGTACCAGCCGTTTCGACAATCACGGACGCATCTATCAGGCGGTTTGCGCGGGCTGTGGCAGCTACGATGATTTCCCCACTACGCAGGGCGCGTGGTCGCAGACGAACAATAGCACCAATTGCAACATCGGTGTCATCAAGTTTGACTTCAACTTGCCGGCCGTCGTCGCTGATTTCCATATCCCCAACACCGTTTGTGCGCCCATCCAGTTGGAAATGCACAACACATCGCAGCGTATCAGCGACTCCACCTCTTTTTTCTGGGATTTTGGTGATGGAACCACTTCTACACAAGAAAATCCGGTGCATTCATACACGCAGTCAGGAACTTACGTCGTTACATTGATTGCTACGGATGCTGGAAGTTGTAATTTTGCGGACACCGCAACTCGCGAGATGGTCGTCCTTTCCAACTCCAACAGCGTGATGCAACCTGTGGGAATCTGCAATGGCGACTATGTTCAAATCGGGATTCCGCCTTCCGGAAGTTCGCTCGTGTCTTATTCGTGGCAGCCGGCAACGGATTTGAGCAATCCGTCTATTTCCAATCCGATTGCCTCTCCCTCCGTTCCTACAACCTATTATTTGTTTGTGACGGATGGCGTTTGCATTGATACCATCACGCAGCTGGTGGATGTAGAGTCTCTTTCCGTCTATGCGGGTGAGGACCGTGTGGTCTGTCGCGGCGATTCGGTGGTTTTAACGGCGGAAGTTATTGGCAATGCGGAACGTTATTATTGGTCCACGGATCCGTCGTTTTCATTTTATATCAACACCGATTTTGAAAATCCGTCGGTGGTTGTTTCTCCTGTGTCTGCTACGACGTACTATCTTCGTGTTGAGGGGCGCTTTTGTACTTCTGAAAGTCGGGTGACGCTTTCTGTCTCCGAATTTTCCCTTTCTACCCCTGGAAATTATGTGGTGTGCTATGGCGACAGTATGCGAATTGTTGTGACTGCCGATGTCCCAGGGAACTACTCTTATTCGTGGCAACCGGCAGGGTCGATTATCAGTGGCGAAAGTACGGACGGCCCGTGGGTGCAGCCGTTTCAAAATACAGTTTATACGGTTACTGCCACCAATGAGTATGGTTGTACGGCAATGTTGGAGGTTCCGGTTCAAATTCGTCGTTTCGAGTCTCAATCTACGGTTACACCGGCGCTTTGCCACGGCACTTTCGACGGAGCCATTCAACTTCAGGTTACTGGCGGCACGGCTCCGTATTATTATAATTGGTCCAATGGGGGAACTTCTGCCACGTTGAACGCGCTTGCTTCGGGAACCTATACCGTCACCATCACCGACGGAACCGGATGCAAGGGCGTCGATAGTTTTTATGTGTCTCAGCCTGAGCTACTTGCTGTTTATCAGTACGATATGCTGCCTGTTTTTTGTGACCAGAATTGTAACGGAATGCTGTCCGTTGTGGCCGAAGGTGGCACGGCTCCATATTCCTTCAGTTGGTTGCACGGAGCCACCGGTTGCGTCGCCAACAATCTTTGTGCCGGTGCCTATACGGTAGTTGTAACGGACGACCACGGTTGTCGTGTATCGGGTGTCTATGATGTTACCGATTCGTCTTCCTACGATTTTTCGTACCAAATCCAGCCCATTTCCTGTTCGGGCAATTGTGATGCGGCCATCTATCTCACCACCGATTTTTCTCCGTTCACCCACACGGTCGTCTGGAACCAGTATCCGTCCATCACTTCCGATTCGTTGACGGATTTGTGCTCGGGAACGTACCAAGCGGCGGTCTCAGTTTCCAACGGGTGTTCCTATCAGGTTCATCTTCAAATCGAAGAGAGTTCGGCCTTGCGTTTCGTCAATTTGTTTGCCACGGCTCCGTTATGTGCGGGCGACACCAATGCGTCGATTCAAACCGATTTGGCGGGCGGACAGCAACCGTACCATTTGCTGCTGAATGGGGAAGAGGTGCAGTCGCCCGTGCTGGGTTTGGCTCCCGGTTCATATACGTTGTCTGGCCTTGATGCAAATGGTTGCCGCATCGACACGACGGTTACGATTGAAAGTCCTGCTCCCATTTCACTGACGGAGTGGCATCATTCTCCACCTTGTGACGAAGTTTGTTTGGGTAGCATTCATCTGACTGTCTCTGGTGGGACGATTCCGTTCCGGTATGTCTGGAGTCACGGGGCAGAAGCTTCTGACGTTGAAAATTTGTGTGTGGGAAATTATGTGGTTACGGTGAGTGATCGTAATGGTTGCATCGCCACGTTGGAGTTAACACTTTCTGATTCAACGCTTTTCCCGACGCAAGTGCGTGCGTGGAGTGATGAGGACACCATCTATGCGGGTGAGACGACGCACGTCTATTCCACGGATTTAGGAAGTGATTTCAGTTATCAATGGGTGCCATCGACGGGTGTTGAAAATCCGTCTGCCGTGCATTCCGTCGTCCGTCCGGTTGTCACCACGGACTATGTAGCCATTGTCACGGATGAGTTCGGTTGTCAGCAACGGGATACGGTTCGGATTTTTGTCAAGGAGGTCATTTGTGACGAGCCGTACGTTTTTGTTCCGAACGCGTTTTCCCCGAATGGTGACGGAGTGAATGATGTGCTGTACGTTCGTGGTGAGGTTCTGGTTGAGGTGAACTTGCAGATTTTTGACCGGTGGGGCGAAAAGGTTTTTGAGACGAATGATGCGGGACGGGGCTGGGACGGCACGTATCGGGGCAGGGAGTGCGAGCCGGGAGTTTACGACTTCTACTTAAATGTGACGTGTTTAGGACAGCAGCACTATTTCCGCAAGGGAAACATCACGTTGCTCCGATAGTTTTCAATACGGAAAAAAAGAAATAAAATCTTCATTAAGGCAGAAAAGAGCCGTGTGTTTTGATATAAAAAGGTACAAAATTGGTTTTTTTGAATAAAAAATGGCTCAAGTTGTGTCTGAAAAGAAAATAATAGTATATTTGCCAGCTTGAAAAAAATGAGGGGGAGATATGTTTTTTATCTAACGTTCATATTGTAATATATTGAAAGTTAGAATGTTGAAGTTTTGTTGGTAGAAGGGAGAGAAATCGGAAGAAGCGGAAAAAAGTGAGGGAAAACTCCGAAAAATGAGTTGAAAGATAAATTTAGTAATAACTTAATAATAAAAAAGTAGATGAAAAAGTTCAAAGTCACACAAGTAAGAAGTTCTATTGGACGTCCTGCACGCCAAAAGAGATCTCTCCAGGCATTAGGCCTCCGGAAAATGCACCAAAGCGTTGAACACGAGGGTACCCCGCAAATTTTGGGTATCATTGACTCCGTCAAGCACCTCGTTAGCGTTGAAGAAATTTAATTAAACACTTTATTTAAAAACATTTATAGACGAAAGATATGAACTTACATACATTAAAACCGGCAGAAAATTCAACACATAGAAGCAAGCGAGTAGGTCGCGGACAAGGTTCTGGCAAGGGCGGTACTTCTACCCGTGGTCACAAGGGAGCACAGTCAAGATCTGGCTACAGCCGTAAGATTGGTTTCGAAGGTGGTCAGATGCCTATCTACAGAATCCTTCCTAAACGTGGTTTCAAAAACATCAATCGCGTTGAATACAGTGCCATCAATATCAGTACACTTCAGATGATCAATGAAAAAACCAACGTTTCAGAAATTACACCTGACGTATTGATCGCCAACGGCTTGGCTAAGAAAAAAGATTTGATTAAGATTTTGGGCAAGGGTGAACTTTCTTGCAAACTTACTGTTTCTGCACACGCTTTCTCTGCAACGGCCAAAGAAGCTATTGAAAAGAACGGCGGTGCCATCAATGTCATCGGTGCCAATGCTGCAAATCAACAATAACAGCAACCTTTAATCACATCGTAAATGAAAAGATTTATTGAAACCATAAAAAACATTTTCAAGATTGAAGATCTTCGCAAGCGTATTCTTTACACGCTCGCCATCATTTTGATCTATCGTCTTGGAACTCACATCGTGCTCCCCGGTGTTCATCCCGGAGCATTGGCCGAGTTCTCCAAACAGGCCAGTAGCGGTCTGCTCGGACTCTTGGACTTGTTCTCTGGTGGTGCATTCTCCAATGCCTCCATTTTCGCATTGGGTATTATGCCCTACATCTCCGCTTCCATCGTTATCCAGTTGCTTACCTTGGTAGTTCCTTATTTCCAACGTTTGCAAAAGGAAGGTGAAAGTGGCCGTAAGCAAATCAACAAGATTACCCGTTACTTGACGATCGCTGTTGTCGCTATCCAAGCTCCTGCTTACATTGCCAACCTCGAAGGTCAATACGGTATCCAGGCCCTTTCAACCGGTATGCTCAATACTCATATTCTCGGTTTCTCCGCCTTCGCACTCAGCTCCTACATTCTGCTCATCTGCAGCACCTTGTTCCTGATGTGGCTCGGTGAAAAAATTACCGACAAGGGTATTGGTAACGGTATCTCTATGATTATTATGATTGGTATCATCGCTCGTTTCCCGAACGCTATCTACTTTGAAGCAGTTTCTCGTATCACGGAAATGAATGGTGGTCCTATCATCTTCATCCTTGAACTCATCGTCCTGATGCTGGTCATCTGTTTCTCAATCCTGCTGGTGCAAGGCACTCGCCGCATTCCGATTCAGTATGCCAAGAGAATCGTAGGAAACAAGCAATATGGTGGCACTCGCAACTTCTTGCCCCTCAAGGTCAATGCAGCTGGCGTTATGCCGATTATCTTTGCTCAGGCAATTATGTTCCTGCCCCTCACTTTCATCAATATGGCAGAAGTGACTCCCGGCGGTTTCTGGTTCAGTTTCATTAACTATCAAGGTTTGGGATATAACATCGTGTTCTTCATTATGATTATCCTCTTTACCTATTTCTATACGGCTATTACCATCAACCCGTCTCAGATTTCTGAAGAGTTGAAGAAGAACGGCGGTTTCATTCCCGGTGTTAAACCTGGTAAACAAACCGCGCAATATATCGATGACATTATGTCGAAGATTACCCTTCCGGGTTCTTTCTTCCTCGCCATCGTCGCTATCCTTCCCGCCATCGTCGGAAACGTTTTCGGCGTCAACCAACAGTTTGCTAACTTCTTCGGAGGTACTTCCCTGTTGATTATGGTCGGTGTCGTTTTGGATACGTTGCAGCAAATCGAGTCTCACTTGTTGATGAGACATTATGACGGATTAACTAAATCAGGCAGAATAAAAGGTCGTACCGGAGGAGCTTACTAATAATGGGAATCCTTAAAAGAGTACATCTGAAGACTGATTCTGAAATAGAATTAATCAAGAAAAGTTCTTTGCTTGTTGGAAAGACCTTGGGTGAGGTCGCAAAATTGATGAAGCCCGGCGTGCCGCTTTATTATATTGATAGAGTGGCGGAAGAATACATTCGTGACAACCACGGGATTCCGTCCTGCAAGGGCTATTGCCCGGGAAGAGGTTACGTCCCCTATCCGGCCACCCTGTGCTTGTCGGTCAACGACGTCATCGTCCACGGCATCCCGAACAGTTACGTTCTCCAAGAAGGAGACATCGTTACGGCGGACTGCGTGGCAAGTGTCGATGGCTGGCACGGTGATTTCGCTTACACCTTTGCCATCGGTGAGGTTTCGGAAGAGAAACGCCTGTTGATGGAACGCACGAAGGCCTCTCTTTATGAGGGTCTGAAGTACGCCGTCGCAGGAAAGCACATCGGTGACATCAGCCACGCGGTAGAAAGCTACGTGAAACCGTTTCAATACGGTGTCATTCGAGAACTTTGTGGACACGGCATCGGCAGAATGATGCACGAAAGTCCCGATGTTCCCAATTTCGGGCCTGCCGGTCAAGGCGAACTGATCCGTCCCGGTATGGTCTTTTGCATTGAGCCGATGATTGCGGCCGGTAGCAGAAGAATCAAAGAGGACAATGACCAGTGGACGATTCGTACGGCAGACGGGAAACCGGCGGCTCACTACGAACACCAAGTGGCCATCAACTCCAAGGGACAGACCGAGGTCATCTCCTCCTACAAGTACATTGAAGAGGTGTTAGGATTAAATAATTAATGATAAAAGAAAGATATGCCAAAACAACCCCTAATTGAGCAAGACGGTGAAGTCATCGAAGCATTGGGAAACGCTATGTTCCGCGTCCGTTTGGAAAACGGTCACGTCATCACAGCCAATATCTCAGGCAAGATGAGAATGCATTACATCAAAATCCTTCCTGGCGACAAAGTGCAGGTAGAGATGTCACCCTACGACCTTAGCAAAGGACGAATCACATTCAGACACAAGTAAAATAAGAAACAATAAAAAAGTAACACAATGAAAGTTAGAGCATCTGTAAAGAAAAGAACGGAAGACTGCATCGTGGTAAAAAGACACGGAGTGGTCTATGTAATCAACAAGAAAAATCCGAAATACAAACAACGTCAAGGATAATCAAATAAAAATTTAAAATACAAATAGAATATGGCAAGAATTGCGGGTATTGATTTACCTAAGAACAAGAGAGGAGAAATAGGTTTGACCTATATCTATGGTATCGGACGGAGCACCGCTCAGAAAATTTTAAATCAGGCCGGTATCAGCTATGACAAGAAAGTCAATGAATGGAACGATGACGAACTTGCAGTCCTTCGTGGCCTTATCGGTGAGATGAAGGTAGAAGGTGCTTTGCGTTCCGAAACTCAGATGAACATCAAACGATTGATGGACATCGGTTGCTATAGAGGTATCCGTCACCGTATCGGTTTGCCGTTGCGTGGTCAGAGCACCAAGAACAACGCACGTACTCGTAAAGGTCGTAAAAAGACTGTTGCTAACAAGAAGAAAGCGACGAAGTAGTTTTAACGGCGGCTTGACGAAGACATCTTCCCAAGCCAATTAGTAAGAACAAAGAAATTTAGATTGATATGGCAAAAAATACCAAAACAACCAAAAAGAAAGTTGTCAGAATAGACGCCAAAGGCAAAGCTTTCGTCTATGCATCTTTTAATAATGTAATTATCTCCCTTACCAACAATGACGGTCAGGTTATCTCCTGGTCTTCAGCTGGCAAGATGGGCTTCCGCGGTTCCAAGAAGAACACTCCTTACGCAGCCCAAATGGCAGCACAAGACTGCTCCAAGGTTGCTTACGACCTTGGTCTTCGCAGCGTGAAGGTTTACGTTAAGGGCCCCGGTGGTGGTAGAGAGTCTGCAATCAGAACCATCCACGCATCAGGCATCAATGTAGAGGAAATCATCGATGTTACTCCGCTTCCTCACAACGGCTGCCGTCCCCCCAAACGCAGAAGAGTCTAATCGTTTGTATTGTTGAAGTAAAAAATTAAAAATTATTTAGATATGGCAAGATATACTGGTCCACGTACCAAAATTGCAAGAAGATTCAAAGACCCCATTTTCGGTCCTGATAAACATTTAGAAAGAAAAAACTATCCTCCGGGACAACACGGTCAGAATAAAAGACGTGCCAAATTGTCTGAATACGGTATGCAGCTTGCTGAAAAGCAAAAAGCAAAATATACCTACGGTATTCTTGAACGCCAATTTAAGAAATTGTTCCTCCGTGCAGCCGGTAAGAAGGGCGTCACTGGTCAGAACTTGATTAAATTGATCGAGTCCCGTTTGGACAACGTCGTTTTCCGTTTGGGCATCGCTCCTACCCGCGCAGCTGCTCGTCAGCTTGTATCCCACCGTCACATCCTCGTCAACGGTAAAATCTCCAACATTCCCTCTATGTTGTTGGTTCCCGGTGATGTTGTGGCTGTTCGCGAACGCTCCAAAGCACTTGAAGTCATCGTTAACTCCCTCAATGGCCACTCCACCTCTTATTCTTGGTTGGAATGGGACGGTAGCCTGATGACGGGCAAGTTTATGAATTATCCTGAAAGAGAAGAAGTTCCCGAAAATATCAACGAACAAGCAATCGTTGAATTGTACTCCAAGTAATCGGTATAACTGATTCTTAATCAAATTGTTAAACGTAAAATTCATAAAAATGGCAATATTAACCTTTCAGAAACCCGACAAAGTGATTATGGTCGAGGCCGACGATTTTCACGGAGTGTTTGAGTTCCGTCCCTTGCAACAAGGTTACGGTATGACAATCGGTAACGCTCTTCGTCGTGTGCTTTTGTCCTCCTTGGAAGGCTTCGCAATCACCTCCATCAAAATCGAGGGCGTTTCGCAGGAGTTCTCCTCCATCCCCGGTGTTATGGAAGATGTCACTGACATCGTCCTCAACCTCAAAAAAGTGCGTTTCAAAAACAAGATTGAAGGCACTAATTCCGAAAAGGCGACCATCGTTATTTCGGGACAGAAGGAGTTCAAAGCCGGCGATATGAACCGCTTCCTCAACTTCTTCCAAGTACTTAATCCGGATGAGCTGATTTGTAGTATGGAACCCGACGTTCGTATTACAATGGAAGTTACCATCGATAAGGGTCGTGGTTATGTCTCCGCTGATGAAAATAAAACCCTTCACGAAGGAATTGACGTCATCACGATTGACTCCATCCACACTCCTATCAAACAAGTTCGTTATCAAGTAGATAACTTCCGTGTTGAACAGAAGACGGACTTTGAAAAATTGATTCTCGAAATCAATACCGATGGTTCCATCCATCCGAAGGATGCGTTGAAAGAAGCCGCAAAAATCCTCATCCAGCACTTCATCCTTTTCTCCGATGAGAAAATTTTGGTTGACACACCGGTTAACACGGGCGTTGAAGGTGAATTTGACGAAGAAACCTCCAAGATTAGAAATCTTCTGAAAACCAAGTTGGTTGATATGGACCTTTCCGTCCGCGCGTTGAACTGCTTGCAATCCGCACAGCTTGAAACGCTTGCTGACGTCGTGGCTATCCATAAAAGCGACCTCCTCAAATTCCGTAACTTCGGTAAGAAGTCGCTTTCTGAATTGGAAGACCTCGTTAAGAACAAGGGCTTGGAATTTGGAATGAAAGTAGAAAAGTATAAATTAGATAAAGATTAATTGATATGAGACACCAAAGAACAATCAACCATTTAGGAAGAACGGCCGCTCATAGAAAAGCAATGTTGTCGAATATGGCTTGCTCGCTGATTCGTCACAAGAGAATTTCAACGACTTTGGCCAAGGCAAAAGAATTGCGCAAGTTCATTGAACCGTTGGTAACCAAGAGCAAGAACGATACCACTCACTCACGTCGTACCGTCTTCTCCTACCTTCACGATAAAGTAGCTGTTACAGAATTGTACCGCGAAATTTCTCAGAAGGTTGCTGACCGCCCCGGTGGATACACCCGTATCCTTAAAACCGGCTTCCGTCAAGGTGACAATGCCGAAATGTGCATTATTGAGTTCGTTGATTATAACGAAACTTACACCACCACGAAAGAAACCAAGAAAGCTACCAAGACCCGCCGTGGCCGCGGTAAGAGCAAAGCAGCCGAAGCTACTGCTGAGGAAACTCCCGCTGTTGAAGCTGCTCCAGCTGAATAAGCAAGTTCTTTCAAACTTAAAAAATAGTTGGACATTGTCCAACTATTTTTTTTAATACCCGTCGTTATGAAAAATTTCATCTTCGCCATCCTATTGTTTCTCCCTACTCTCGTCTGGGGCCAGTCGGATCGTAAACTCGATGCCCAAGGAAACCTGATTTACCAGTACAATCGTACGGTTACGGAGAATCCGCAAAATTCATCCGAAAAAATAGTGACTTTCGTTTTTGTCAACGGAAATAGCCAGCGTGCCATATCCTATCGCCAGGAAACGTTGAACGGCATCGTCTCCTGGACATCAACTTCCAATGGAAAATTGACGAACCAAACCATTGTCGATTGTGTTACAACCAATCTGAAACCGGGAGAAAGCGTCACGTGGAAATATACCTATTCTCCGAGAAAAGGATCTGCTACAACGGCTTTGGACAAGGCCGCCATTTTAATTATGGACGATACGTACGCCACTGAAAAAATCGTATTTTAATTTGTTTGGATATGAAAAAAGTTTGCTTCTTTGTGTTTGTGCTCGCTTTGTCTTGCCAACTTCTTGCTCAAAATCCCATTTCGGTCATTGAAACAACCTTTAAGATAAAGCCCAACAAGGTAGAAGAATTCTACGCCGGTTTCGCCGCGGGCGACCAAATTGTTATTGAATTTTCTGAAGTGAACGGCAAGGAAATCAAATCGTTTGAGGTATTTGAAAACGAATCCGCCATTCGCTTTTCCGATTATAAAGTTTCATCCATTGAAAAGAAAATTATTTCTGTGAAGAAGAAAGGAGTGTTTGCCTTTAAAGTGACTGCTCCGAGTTCAGGACGTGTCTGCTCGTTGAAAATCTCCCGCGTGCCAAAAAGTGCGGCAACAGCCGATTTCAACACGAATTGGAAGTGGGCAACCGTCTTCGACACCACCTACGTCCGCTACAAGGTGGATTCTCTTGTCGGTTACGATACCATCGTTTTGTCAGAGCCCACCCGCAAGATTGTTTCTGAAAAACTTCAAGAGGAGGTGCTCGTGGACAACATCGTTGAGGTGAATTCGATAGGCATTATCAACCACGACAATCCGCGTACCTATCTGACGGTTTCTTTGCCTAAGAACCGCGCCACTGCTACGGAAACGTCCGAGGTGGTTTCCTGGGCTTACTGGATAGGAGTAGGGGAGAACTCTAACAGCTTCTGGAGCAAAAACAAGGAGATGATTACGCAGACGGTGAAGGGCGTGGTAGAAATGTTTTCTCCGCTGGGCGCGCTCGCTGCGGGAGCTGTCTCCACTTTAGTCATTCCAGACGATTCGCAGACCGACAATGTGGTTTATGAAATCTCTTCCAATGCCAAGGACCGCGACGCATTTATGAAAAACAAAAGCCGTCATCGTGTGTGTGGCAGCAATGGCTCCGGCGGTTATGGCAAATTCACCAATGAAAGGTATTTGCAAGGCACGTACTATATTTGTCTATACAATGACAATCGTCACGATAAAATCCGTGTGAACGTGAAAGCAAGTGCGGTCGTTAAAACCACGCGTTATAAGGAGGTTCATCCTGGGAAAAAAGAGTATAAACCACGTTATGTTTCTCTTGAAAAATTGAAGGTGGAAACGACACCGAAGCAGATGCGCGTCAATGTGGATTGAATTTTTTACAAAGAATTAAAACAATAGTGTTAAAATTGATATTTAATTTTTTTAAATAAAAACTTTTCGTAAGTAGGAGTTTTATTTAAATATATCTGTACCTTTGCACCCTTAAAATAAATCTGCGGTAAGCAGATTATTGTAATAAATAAAAAATTAATAGAAATGCTGTCTAAGGCCCTGATTTACAGTATTTTATATTATTTTCTATTCGGTATGAGTCCGGGTAGGAGGTGTTATGATTATGCTATTCATTCGCGTTTTTGGGCCTTGGTTGGCTTAAAAAAATGACGATGAAAAAGCTGTTCACAACAATTATCATTTCATTATTATGTATTGCCGCCTTTGCACAAGGCAGTGTTCCGCAGTACGGTATCGTGTCCGCCGGTAGTACGCAGAATGGTGTTTCCCAAACGTTGGGACAGACCTTCTACCAGCACGCACCGTCCGCCGATCCAATGACGCGCGTTGCGGAAGGGCTCCAGCAGGCATACGCCATCGATGTGAAAGACACGGTGCTCCTTCTTTCCGATGAAATGGGAAGTTATAATCCAGGACAAAACATTGTTTATCTTGCTTCGGCATTGAATTATGACTCCATCATTCATCGTCAGGTGTATGAGCTGGAATGCCCACT
>DCHI01000077.1:0-7737 GCA_002314795.1 Bacteroidales bacterium UBA1756
AAATGCGACGGGATGAAAAAAATGTCATGTACTAAGACTAATGACAATAAAAAAAAAGAGGCCGACTAAAAAACACTTTTTAGTCGGTCTCTCTTTTTTTCAGGCAGTTTTCCTACCCAAGTGTGTAGATATTGTATATATTTTCGAATTGTATTCTATTTTTTATCAAAATAAACCGATTCAATTCGTTTTAAAATATTTTTCTATTGAAATAAAGCCCCAAAAAATCCATATTTTAATTGAAAATTGTCAATAATAAAGCTATTTTATTTTTAGAATATAATAATAAATTACTTATAATCAATGTATTATACACAAAATAGATATTAAGCAGATTTAAATCCTCTTAAAATATAATCTGGCTTTCATTTACCTAATTACAGTATTATTTCACCGTATCAAATTTCTATCAACAGATATTTTCCTTCTTCAATTACGGGAATGACAATGAAAAAAGCGGCCTGAATTTTTGTCCAGACCGCTTTCTATTTTTGAGCAACAGTACTTGTTTAGTAATCATTACTATATCAATTCCTCAATCTTATACTCTTTCTCACTCTCATACTCTTTTACTGGCCGCGGCAAAGGATCCTTCGTAACGGGTATGTCCAAAGCATCTGGATAAATAACCAGATTGCGCGGCAGGCGAATCTGCTTGGGTGTGGCTCGTTCTCCTGTAACATAGTAATACTTAGCCAATTCGTCATCAAATTCCTGTAAAAACGCACGCCGTATGCGACTGCAATTCTCGTTTAGGGTGTTGCGAAACGGATCGGTAAGTTGTTTCATACTGGCCTTGATTTCAGCGTCCAGTTCTTTTCCGGAAACCTTGAGGTACAGAGCGAGAATCTCGTCATAATAGTCGGAGATATGTTTGAAAACGATTCCCTCCGGATGACGCAAAAAGAGGAGGAATACCGCCTTGGGCATCGGTCCCATCTTGATTTCTTTCTGCTGAAAATCCTCCAAAATGATTTTGAAATCCGAGGTAATAACCATCTTGCTTAAATCCGGGTTCGGATTCTGAAGTAAATTTCTGATAATCATTTCATTAACTCCCATAAAACGGAGTGCCTCGAGTTTTTCTTTGATATCGTTTATCAATTCAAATGCCTCGGTGGGAAACTTTTCATCCGGGGAAGTATCTTCATCCTGGACAGTAAAAAAACTAACACTACATAGTTGATTCCCGTGAATTTCCATATAGCGAGAATCGTCAACGTGCATCAGATATTCATCAATCTGTGCCCACATTTCCTCATCGCTACCCACCTCCAGCTCGGCTAACTCATAGTATTGCCATCTATCGGAAGGATTAAACAGGGGTGCCTCATCAAGCGATGGACGTTTCATATCATCCGACAGATACCGGACAAAACCATTATGGTGCGTCCTCAATACTTCTGTAACATCAGCGTCCGTCATATTATGTTCGCCATAGAATGTGTCTGAGAATATTGGAGAACTGTAGAGGCTCTCTCTCTCTGTTTTAAAACCTTGATAAAAGGACTGGAGAGTAAAATCCTCAGCCATCAGCTGAATTTTCGATTCGGGAATTTCAGGATGACAATAGGCAATCATACTCGAAATGCGTTCCGGCGTATAACTATGGGGGAGAAAAATAAATTCGAGATCGCATTGTTTGAAAAGACGGACGACATTGTCGTACTCTCGTTGGAAAAAATCTTCCAGCTCACTATTTTGCTCCTGATTGATAAAGATTATCTGACGCGGATTGGGAACAGATATTTCTCCAACAGCTTGATTTACAAGTTCAACGAATTGCATAAAATAGGAATTAATGAAAGGCAAAAGTAGTATTATTCTTGATGAATTACATTCAGTTTATTTCAATGATGTAAATAAATTTTTTGATGGCTTTAACCTGTTCAGAAAGGGCTTTCCAGCAAGTGATGAGTTAGAAATTTCATCCATAGGAAGGTCTACCCTTGCGCTTGCACATTGCCGACCATTAGGGCGAACAGAATAACCAGCAGCGCCCTGACTGCCTTTTTGGATTTGAATTGTTTCATAGCGTTGTAAATCAATGAGTTTTATAAAAAAATTTCAAAGACAAAAGTACAGTTATTATCAATGGAGAAACGGTCTTGCAAGGCTTGCAGGATTTCCTTTTTTTCATAAAAAAGCCCCGAAAGTTTTGTCTGACTTTCGGGGCTTTATCGAATGGTATTCGTTAATTAGTAACGATAAAATTCTGCTTTGAACGGACCTTCTTTCGGAACACCGATATAGTCGGCCTGTTTCTGCGTGAGGTGCGTGAGTTTCACACCAATCTTGGCCAGATGGAGGCGGGCGACTTCCTCATCCAGATGTTTGGGCAAGCAGTAAACACCTAATTCATACTTGTTTTGCCAAAGTTCGAGTTGTGCCAACGTTTGGTTGGTGAAGGAGTTGCTCATCACGAATGAAGCGTGTCCGGTGGCGCAACCGAGGTTCACCAAACGACCTTCTGCCAAAATGAAAATGGAGTGTCCGTCCGGGAAAATGTACTCGTCAACCTGCGGTTTGATATTCCGTTTTGTAATGTTCGGAATCTTTTCAAAATCAGAAACTTGGATTTCGTTATCAAAGTGACCGATGTTGCAGACGATGGCTTGGTCAGCCATTTTGGTCAAATGTTCTGCCGTAATGATGTCGCAGTTTCCGGTACAGGTAACATAGATGTTTCCTTCGCCGAGCGTGTCTTCCACCGTTTTCACTTCAAAGCCTTCCATCGCGGCCTGCAAAGCACAAATCGGGTCGATTTCGGTAACGATGACGCGAGCTCCGTAGGAACGCATCGACTTGGCACAGCCCTTGCCGACATCACCGTAGCCACAAACCACGACCACTTTACCGGCAATCATCACGTCCGTAGCACGTTTGATACCGTCCGCCAATGATTCGCGACAACCGTAAAGATTGTCAAATTTCGATTTGGTAACGGAGTCGTTAACATTGATGGCCGGGAAAAGGAGTTCGCCGCTTTCCATCATCTGGTACAAACGATGGACGCCGGTCGTTGTTTCTTCGGAAACACCCTTCAATTCGGCGACGGTACGATGCCAACGTTGAGGATCTTCTGCCAAGATTTTCTTCAATGTAGAAAGGATGACAGCTTCTTCGTGTGAAGAGGGTTCCTTGTCCAAAACGGAGGCGTCATTTTCTGCTGCATATCCCTTGTGAATCAACAAGGTAGCATCGCCGCCGTCATCAACGATAAGGGTCGGACCTTTTCCGCCAGGAAAAGCGAGTGCTTGGGCGGTACACCACCAATATTCTTCCAAAGATTCTCCCTTCCAAGCAAAGACAGGAACACCCGTTGCAGCGATGGCCGCAGCTGCGTGGTCCTGCGTTGAGAAAATATTGCAACTGCACCAGCGAACATCAGCGCCGAGGGCAACCAACGTTTCAATGAGGCAAGCCGTTTGAATCGTCATATGGAGAGAACCCATAATGCGGGCACCTTTCAATGGCTTTGTATCGCCATATTTTTCACGCAAAGCCATCAGGCCGGGCATCTCTTTTTCGGAGACTTGGATTTCCTTGCGTCCCCAATCCGCCAACTTAATGTCAGCAATTTTGTACTTCAATTCGTTATCAGTCATAAGATTACTGTTTAAAGATTCATAAAAAATTTACGGCGGCAAAAATACGATTTAGTTTTTAATGTTTGTAAGGTTTTTAAAGTTAATAAAAGTGGCTGCCGCATTGACGAAGTCAGAAAAAAAGGACGCCACAAGGTGATATGGCGCCCCAACAATAAAATCAATATTTCAATTCGTGATTTTTCCCTCCCCCTTTACAAACTTTACGAACTTTACGAACTTTACAAACTTTATGAACTTTACAAACTAAACCAACGAACGGATCAGTTCCTCATCGGTGCCGGGGAGCAAATCGATGGGGGCGACCTCGATGAGGGTGTATGCGCCGTACCGCTGTTGCTGCCGCATTTTGGCCGCTGCCCGCGCACACGCCACCAACACCTGTCCGGTAAGAGCGGGGTTGTTGATTTCCATATCGAATTCAAAACGCTGGTTGTGCGTTTCACCGCTCACGCCGGAACGGACAAGGTTAACTCCGTGAGCAACATTGTTGAGCACATCCACCGAAGGGACTTGCACGACGTGCGTTTCATCGTGTTTGAAATAATCATCATTTAAGATAGCTTTCTCAACGGTAGCGAAGTCGGCACCTTTTTTCAACTCCACATACACCATCCGACGATGGATTCCCGTTCCCAACGGAATGGTCATAGAGAGTGCATCCTGTACACCGGCGATGGCCTTGACCGCCACGGTGTGTCCCATACTGCGACCGGGGCCAAAGTTCGTGTAGGTGATTCCTTTCGGAGCCATCGCCATCAGCAGCGCACGAATGACGGAGTCCGAACCCGGGTCCCAACCGGCAGCGATGATGCTCACTGCGCCGTTCTCACGCGCCATCGGCATCAAAGATTGGCGAAGGTCATATATCTGACCGTGAATATCAAAACTATCGACCGTGGAAATGCCCTTGGCCAACATTTTCTTTGCAAAAACGGGCACTTCGCGAGTAGGGGTGCAAAGCACGGCGACATCCGCGTTGATGTCGTCAAGATTATCATTGTGGTGAAAAATTCCTGTCAGTTGCAGGTCGTCTGCGGTGTTAACCGCCTGTTCTACGGCACGGCCAATATTCCCGTACCCAATAATCGCAATTGTAGTTTTCATTTTATTAGAATTTGAGGGCGCAAAAGTACAATTTTTTTAAACAGCAGAAATTGCATAGAAGATTTCAACTGAAAAAAAACGAAATGGAGCTGATTTCTGACATACTATATTTTTGCGTAAGTTTGCACCGTTTTTTTGTAAAACGTACTTATGAGCAAAGTATCAATCATCGGTGTAGGTGCCGTCGGAACCTCGTGCGCTTATTGTTTAGCCCAGAAAGGGCTCGTGAATGAAATCGTTTTGTTGGACATCAAGCCCGGAACGGCGGAGGGACGTGCTTTGGATATGCGCCAAGCCGCTGCCATTCAACGTTTTGACACGAACGTCAAAGGTGTAACCAACGACTATGCGGCCACCGCGGGCTCGAACATCGTGGTCATCACTTCCGGTCTGTCCCGAAAGCCCGGAATGTCCCGAAGCGACCTCATCAACGCCAATGCGGCCATCGTCACGCACGTGGTAGAACGCGTCGCCACCTACTCCCCCAACGCCATTCTGCTGATGGTTTCCAATCCTTTGGACGTGCTTTGCTATTGCGCCCACCTGGTTTCCCACTTTCCCAAAAATCGGGTGATGGGGATGTCCGGTCTTTTGGACATAGCGCGATACAAATCCTTCATTTCCGAAAAGCTGAACGTTTCCACCAAAGACATCCACGCATTGATTTTGGGCGGACACGGGAACACGATGGTCCCGATGCCCCGTTACACGACCATTGGCGGAATTCCTTTGCGCCAATGGATGGACAAGAAAACCATTGACGAAGTGATTGACCGGACGCGAATGGGCGGTGACGAACTCATCAACCTGTTGGGAACGTCGGCGTGGCACGCGGCGGGGGCGGCCATCTGCCAAATGATTGAGGCCATCGTCTGCGACCAGAAACGTGTTTTCCCTGTCTGTGCCTACCTCGATGGCGAATACGGGCTGCACGATATTTTCATCGGTGTACCCGCGGTATTAGGGGCGAACGGAGTGGAAAAAGTCATTGAATTGGAACTCGACCAAGAAGACTCCGACCGTTTCTATGAATCGGAAAAGGTTGTCCGAGAAAACGTCGAACTGCTCAAGCAGGAGATGGAACGACTTTAGGCAACAGCTCATTGCTGCCGTCATTTTCCATCCGAACAGCGCGTGTCGGCCTCTGTCACCAATTCCACAAAAGTTTCTAAAAAGCCGAGAATCATTGTTGCAAAAAGCCGAAAAAAGTCACTATTTGCACCACATTTTTTATAGAATTATTCTTTTTCTAAAAAAAATATCGGAATTATCCTTTTGTCATTCAATCTTTTACATCAAATATTTTCATAAAAGAATAAAAAAAATATTTTTTTCAAAACAGATGCAATAAAGCGGGAAATCGTGTCGTTTTAAACACCGCATTTTCGCAAAGATGGGCGTTGGTGTAATGGCAACACTACAGATTCTGGTCCTGTCATTGAAGGTTCGAATCCTTCACGCCCAACAAGAAAACGGAAGATTATAAATGGTCTTCCGTTTTTTATTTTCACTTCATCACTTTTCCGTTCTGTTCCGATGCCGCGGACGCGTTCTTTCACGGTTGCGTTAGGGATTGCAGCACATTTACGAGCGCGGAGCGCGAAGTTAGTGCGGAAAGCCCGACGGCGAGCACAGCGAGCCGGAACGCCCAAAAAAGAAAAAACCGTTTATTCAACCATACCGCAATTATGCAAGATATGCCGTTAATCAGTATTTTAGCTACTGAGGGCGACCTGTTTCGAGGATGTCTCGGAAGAGACGTTCAACCTTGTTTTTCAATGATTTAGAATCTTGGGGAGGAGTAGGATGGATAGCGGGAAGAAATGCTTTGGAGAAGTGGAGCATCTCCTGTTCAAGTTCTTCAGGGTTGATATTTTTTCCGTTCGGAGTGACAATGATTTCCTTGATACGACCGGTAATACGGAGTCCGTACTTGTCAAGCTGGCCGCGGTCGCCGGTGTGAAGCCAACCACCGCGGATGATGTCGGCAGTTTCCTGTTCGCAGTGACAGTACCCTTTCATCACGTTGTCTCCACGGACACATATTTCGTCGTTTTCACCGAACATTATGTCGATGCCAGGGAGGGGCTTGCCCACGTAACCAATTCTGCGTTCACCGGGTCTTGTGAAACAAATGAAGCGCGAGAGTCCTTGACAGCCAATATGTTTGGACATCTTGTAAATGCATTGAAGACGACGTTGCGGTAGGTCAGCATCACGCCCTTGGGGGAACCGGTAGTGCCGGAGGTGTAGATAATCAGCAGTGTGGCATCCGGATTTGCGGGGATGATGGCGTCTTTGTTCCAATCTTTCAAAATGGGTGACGAGATATTTGTAGTTTGTCGGTAGTTATTCATTAGTTCATCTATAAAAAAGCGCTGCAAAAGCACTAAAATCATTCAACAATTTTCGGGTAGAATGCTCCCCAAACTTTAGACCAACGGCGAACTAACGATGAACGGGGAAATTCTTTTTTAACACATCTGATACACTACCCTCCTTGTTGCACAAAGACGGCGAACCTCTTTTTGATTCAATTAGAATAAGGAAATAGAACCGTCCCATCGGGCACTTACCACGCACAGCAATTCCTTTGAACACCTTGTGACAATGGATACGTTAGCCCCGCCACCCTATACAGGTGGAATTCACGAAACTCATACCGATGCATTTCTCAAAACTTTGCAGACGGCGTCTGCCATACAATATATTTCTGTAATTTTGCCGTCGGACAACATAACGATTTGTATTTTGATTTGAGGCTGTAAGCACACAATAATACCATTATGTTATTCATTTTTAAATGATTATATTGGACTCACGTTAATTTATGGACAAACAGAAATACAGCAACTACCCGCTGACCATCAGCCAAACATTTGGTTTGATGTTAGCCACCGACATTGCAATACCGGAACATAATGGCCGTTTATTGTTAATGCGGCGGTGTGCGTAGGGGGATGTTGCAATGGCGGCGTGGGGTTGTTTGTTTGTAGAGACGCGATTAATCGCGTCTCTACAA
>DCHI01000077.1:7747-8121 GCA_002314795.1 Bacteroidales bacterium UBA1756
AACAGGAACAGGAACGAAAACGGGATACGATTAAAACAGGAAAACGGATAACCCTAACGACAACAACAACCAATAATAAATAATGCAAATGGACAAATTCCAAAATAAATATCGCATACCATCAGCCCGCGCCAATTGGCACGATTACAATGGCGGAATATATTTTATAACCATCTGCACCAAAAATCGGGAACATTATTTGGGGGAAATTATTCATTGTGAAATTGCAACGCGTTTGCGTAGAGACGCGATTAATCGCGTCTCTACCGAAACAGAACCCCAAATGGTTTTATCCGAAATCGGACAAATCACCACCCAAAATTTGCAAAATGTAACGTCGCATTATCCCTACGCCGAAATACCATTGTTTGTGG
>DCHI01000077.1:8221-8410 GCA_002314795.1 Bacteroidales bacterium UBA1756
ACGCGATTAATCGCGTCTCTACGATGCCACCCCTAAATGAAGGCCAACGTGGCGGAATAACAGGGGACAACAACCCTATGTTACGGAAATGTTTAGGAACGGTTATTCGTGGATTGAAAGCCCGCATCACCCGTGCTGCTAACGAAAAAAATATTATTTTCGCGTGGCAAACCCGTTTCCACGACCATA
>DCHI01000077.1:8432-8673 GCA_002314795.1 Bacteroidales bacterium UBA1756
CAGGATGAATTGAATCGTATAGCGGAATATATAGAAAACAATGTTGCCAACTGGCAATCAGATAAATCCGATCAAACAACATAATCTGTTTATCTCATTCACCCTCGAAAGCGACAATAGGGGTCAAGTACAAAACCTTGTTGTAATCGGCAACAGTGAGGTGTTCGGATTACGGCATAAAAAAAGCACCAATTCGTTGTGAACTGGTGCTTTGTGGTGGCGCTCCCTCAAGGACTTGAAC
>DCHI01000065.1:0-442 GCA_002314795.1 Bacteroidales bacterium UBA1756
TGTCGGCATAGCTGAACATTTCCTTCGCGATTTCAGCGATGGTCTTGTTTTCATAACCTTTTTCACGGGTTTTGATGAAATATGCGTTTTCGATGAAACGAGCGGAGTCCATATTGACGGGAACGCCATATTTGTGACAGAGTTCGCAGGTTTCACGAATGTTCTGCATACTAACTGGCTGACCACCAACGGTGTTGTTGGTAACGGTAAGAACCATAAAAGGAACATTGCCTTGGTTTTCTTTCAATACTTTTTCCAGCTTGTCGAGACCGACATTCCCTTTGAAAGGAACTTCCAACTGGGTGTCGTGAGCTTCGTCGCAAGTGACGTCGATAGCGAAAGCTTTACGGCTTTCAATGTGACCTTTGGTCGTATCGAAGTGTGCGTTGCCGGGGATAATCATACCGGGTTTAACGAGATAGGAGAAAAGAACGTTTTCGGC
>DCHI01000065.1:462-11706 GCA_002314795.1 Bacteroidales bacterium UBA1756
TCACGGCCCTGGTGTGTCGGGATGACGAACGGGAATCCGGTGATTTCAGTGATGGTGTCTTTCATATGGAAGAAGCTGCGTGCGCCGGCATAACTTTCGTCGCCGAGCATCATAGCGCTCCACTGCTTGTCACTCATTGCACCCGTACCGGAGTCAGTGCAGAGGTCAATGTAAACTTGCTCTGATTTCAACATAAAAATGTTGTTGTGAGCTTCTTCGAGCCATTTTACACGTTCTTCACGTGTGGACTTCTTGATGGGTTCAACCATCTTGATTTTCCAAGATTCTGCGAATGGTAATTCCATAATTGTTTGTTTTAAAATATTGATATTGATAAGTTTAAAAAATTCTATTCAACTAACGTTTCTGTTGGGAAGCGCGATATGCCTCATTTTCCTTTTGCATCAGGGTCTCGCATTTCGGGCAGGCACGGCAAGCGATGGTCGTGTCATTTGCGTTGATTTCAACCGTTTTTATGCCATTTTCATTGAAAAATTCCCATTTGCCGACACAAATTCCGTTGTCGTACTGACCGCTGTACAGCAGTTTCCCATTTTCATAATAAACCTTCTCCTCCCCTACTTGAATGCCCTCCTTGTAGGTGCAGGTAGCTTGGAGACGGCCATTTTTGAAATAAGCGTTCCAAACGCCGTCACGCTCTTCGTGCTTGATGGCACCCTCCATATAAATGTTGCGGTTTTCGTAGCAATGCACTTCCTGAACCAGCTCGTCGGTGCGGTTGCCCTGTTCGTCAACTTTGTAGAAATAGACGTCACGGGGAGTGCTGTCTGCGTAACAGTTACGAATCACGCCGCCGGGCATATTTGCGTAGTCGTCAATGGTGCGGGCGACGATGGTTTCTTTTTTCTCTCTTTTCTTTTTTTCGTTGCAAGAAACGGCCACCACGAGGATGGAAAGGAGCAAGACCGGAATCAGTAATTTTTTCATCAGACTACTCCTCTACCGTTTTTTGTGATTTGTTCAATTCGAAAAGGACTTCTTCCGTAATGTCGCGGGTCGGATCTGCGTAGATGAGCAGTGGCATATCCTTTTGATACGTCATCACGAAGGAAGCGTTTTTCTTGGCCACGATGCGGGCGGAAACGGCCTGCACGGAATCGAGCATCTGGCGATTGACGGATGCCTGTTTTTCACTCAGCGAGTTGAGAACGGCATTGTAGTCGTCTTCTAATTTCTGGTACTCGCTTTGGAGTTGTGCCTGAGCGTTCTGAACTTGAACATCCGTGAGGATACCTGCCTGATAGTTCTTTTGGAACTGTTCGTATTTCTTTTGGAAATTGGCTTGTTTCTGTTTGAAGATTGCGTCCTGCTGTTGCATTTCTTCGTCAAATTCCTTCTGTTTCTGTTCAAGGAAAATGTAGTTGGCATTGACGGAGTCAAGGTTGATGTAGAGCACGCTGCCGTCACCGGGCTTGGCGTCGGTTGGAGTGGGTACAAAAGCTTCTGCTTTTCCGCAGCAGAAGTGCAGGATGTACAGAACAACGACGGCGGCAAAGAGTATGCCCATAGAAATCCACGTACACCACTTGCAGTTACATTTTTTCTTTTCGCACTGGGGCGCTTCCTGAACCGGCGTTGGTTCTGGCTGCGGGGCGGGAGCAGATGCTTCTCTGAAGATGGGTTCTCTCTCTTGTGCAATGGTGTTGTTAGCAGTTTCCTGTTCGATTGGTTCTTGATTGGTGAATTCTTGATTTTCTTCCATAATGTAATAAATATTATTGTTACAAAGCAAATGCGCCGTACAAATACCTGATTGACTTATACTTGAGTTTGGCGCGACAAACGCGGCAAATTTACATATTTTTTTCAATGTTTTTTCTCTCTTTACCGCTGTTGCGATAAAATTTTATAAATTCATATAAATTATTGATATGATATAATTTGCAAGTGTTCTTTGTTTTTTTGATTTCAAATATATTCCAATATTTCTCCTCTTCATTCTTTCCTTAAAAGCAAGGTGGCGGAAGTGGTGTTATGAATATTTTTTCTACTTGTTTTTAAAGCAATACTGATTATTAATTTCAAAATAGCTTTGTTCTCTTCACAATGAATTGTTTATATTTGTAAATATTGCTTTACTGAGCTTGTAACTTTTTACAAGTGTAAAAACATTATGAGTTTATAAATGTAAACAAACCAAAAATCCCGTTCAGTCAATTTCTCTTGATATTACTTTAAGAATATATTTAAATGTTTTTCATATTTATTTATAATACTGATATTTAATCAAAGATTATACATTTGTATATTCATCTTAAACAAAATATAAGCATCGCAATTGTAACATAATATCAATAGCATCGTATTTGATTTCTGTTTTGTTTTATGATAATACATTTGTAAATATATGGACACACAAATCAACACACGCATCAAGGAGATTTTGAATTTTTCCGAATTAACGCCGACCGCATTTGCAACTGAAATCGGCATTTCGCGTTCCAACTTGGCGCATATTCTGTCAGGAAGAAACCAACCCAGTTTTGCTATGATGGAAAAAATCCTGAAAGCATTTCCTGAAATTCGCGGCGAATGGCTCATCACGGGATTGGGCGAAATGCTGAAAAGTGAAGCTGAAATGAGTTCGATACAACCGATGAAACCGAAGTCTGCCGCCACCGTTCAACCAATGGCCGAACTGCCGTTTGACGAAATTGAGGATGGAAATGATTCGAATTTGGTGGACACCACGTTGAAATCGGAGCAGGAACTCTCCCCTATTGAAGACGAAGAATTTACAGATGAGGAGACTCCTGTTGTCGAAGCCCCCGCCGTACATCCGTTAAGTCGTCCCGAAAAGAAAAACACGCAGGAAATTCCGGCCACGCCACAAAGAGCGCCACGACGCGCCACACGCCCCCCGCAACGGGAAACGCCCGTTGTCAGCATCCAGAAAAAAGTCCGTAAAATCGTGTTCTTTTATACGGATAACAGCTTCGAGGAATACTTTCCTGAATGACGTCTATTCCATTGATTTTTCGATACATTGCCACAACTTTTGGGCTGTCAGATCCCAACTAAAGTTTTGCCGCTGTATCCTCCCCTTTTCAATCAAGCCAAGACGAAAATCTTTGTCTTTGGCGATCCGTTTCATAGCATCCGTAATCTGTTCAACCGATTGCGGATCAACCAAGACGGCAGCGTCTCCTGCCACTTCCGGCATAGAAGTCACATTGGACGTAATGACGGCCGTTTCCGCATAGAAGGCCTCCACAATGGGAATTCCAAAACCTTCAAAAAGAGACGCATACACTAACGCCGTTGCCGAAGCCATCACATTAACAAGTTGTTCAGCAGCAAGATGACCGAGAAAGCGAACATCGTCAGAATGGCGCATTTGCTTCAGTACGGCTTCTACATCGTCCTGAAGTCCCGCTTTAGCACCTACCACTAAGAATTTCATATCCGAGCCCGTACTCTCCTTGAAATCGTCAAACGCCCGCAGCATATTGGCTAAATTCTTTCTTTTATGGATGGCGCTGACAAACAAAAAGTACTCTTTTCCGAACGCATATTTCACACGTGTTTCAATCTGTTCGTCCCAGTCCAAAGGACGGTATTTTTCATTACTTCCATTATAAACCACATCAATACGATCCTCGGGGATTCCGTACAACGTGTGAATGTCTTGTTTTGAGAATTCGGAAACGGTTGCCAAACGGGCGGCTTTCTTTGCAAACTGCGGAAAATATTTCACGTAATATCCTTGGTATTTGGACTTTAAGAAAGTTTGTTCGTGTTCAAAGTTTAAGTCGTGAATGACATCTACTTGAGGAATGTCCGTCCGAAGCGAGAGCCATCCGTCGGTAGAAAGGAACAAGTCAGGTTTCAGTTTCCCGAGCACGTACGGAATGGAATATTCGAAATAGATGTACCACAAGTACGGATGGCGGGCTGGCGGAAACGTCAGAATCGGCTTCACATTTTCAGCAAAGACAAAGCGTTCATCGAAATCCCTATCGAAAATAAAGTCGAACTCGTGCTCCGGATGAGCTTTCACAATGCGACGAAGCGTTTCGTATGTAAACCAGCCAATTCCCTCCAATTTGTCAGGCAAAAGCAAACGTGTATTAACGGCAATTTTCATTCTTGCAAACTTTCAATGAGATTAATGAGAAGCAACGACAGACACTTTCTTAGCAGCAACTAATTGGTTATCTGCAAAAATTTTTACAACATAAACACCTGATTCCCAGTCAGAAGTATTCAATTTTGTTTTGGAATCCCGCACAAAAAAACTCTTTATCTGCTTCCCGTTCATATCGTAAACTGCTCCCGAATATGACAGCTTTCTGTCATAATTTTGAAGTACAATATTAAAAAAGTGCTTGGCAGGATTCGGATAGATGTCAAAATAGAAGCCCGCATCGGGATTGGAAATCTTGACGGGATCGGTGCCGATGGCAAATGCATACTCTCCCGAACGGACGGAATCAACTACGAGATAGCTGGTATGCAAGTTCGCATTTCCTGAACGAGTAACCGGAATGATTTGCCAATCCTCGCTCACATCGCGACGATAAAGCATCATTAACTCGTTGAGTGTGTGCCCGTTTGCAAGTTCGTAATCTATATTGCTGCTTCCCCCTTTGCACCCAAAACGGATGCTTCCGGTGATGGAATGTTCGGGAGCACATTCAATGCGCCAATAGTGCGACGGAGAAATCATCTGCACATTGGGATTCGGTGTATGGAGTTCATCCGGAGCAACATAATTGTCTTCTATTCTTACAAAAGTAGTATCCGCCAAAGCATCAACTGACATCTTGATATTGGCTTCGTTGGCAGATTTTACGCCCGTTCCGGAAACAGTCAGATTGTAATCAACCACCGCATCGGCCATCTTTTCGTGATAATCGGCAATGGCGAATGCCGGCGCAAACGGAAGTTGCACGATTCCGTCCGCCAACTCACCATCAAAAGCGAAATGTTCCAACGTAAAGAACTGTCTGTCAGACGAAACAAACGTAATATCCAAGCGGTTGCTGTTCGCGAAATGCAGTGCGTGGTTCAAGCGTTGGCGCACATAAAAACGGTATTCATTGGCGATGCCGGTCGAACGAATCGAATCAATCGAAAAATGAAGGAAACCGGGCTGATGAATCCAAGCATCGTAAAAGTCGTGAAGATTCTGACCGCTGTATTGAGAAAGAAAATCAAAAAATTGGACAGAGGTTATATCCTGATACTCATATTCGGTAAGTAATGCTTTAATGGATTCAAAGAAAATACTGTCACCCATATACTTACGAAGTGTATGAACGGTGATTCCTCCTTTATCGTAGGTGGTCGTTCCATAGGTGACTTCTTGCGGCATTTGGTCTAAAGCCCAGTAGCCGCCGTCATCAACGTGTGCCTTTTTCAGAACAGAGCGGTGCTGATTGCGAATGCCCGCTGCGTAACCGTCCGTTTCGGGATTGGACGAAGGATAAAGTATTTCTGCCGCCACGAACTCGCTATAATTACCGAAGGCCTCGTTAATCCACATCTCTTCAGCCTGATGGCAGGTGATGAGATCGCCGAACCAATGGTGCGAAAGTTCGTGCATATAAAGTGATTCGTAAGTACCATTTCCCGTGATTGCAAAATTGGGATAAGCAATATTGGTAGCGTGTTCCATAGCGCCTCCATTGAAATTGACACCCACATAACCAACTCTGTTCCAACGATATGGGCCGTAACGCATTTCATAGATGTGGAAAGCGTCTTTCAAATGGGAGAAAGTGCCAGCCACACGGTCGTAATGTTGCGGATAGGTGTAAATATCGATGGGAACGACTCCCGTCATCCCGTGGACGGTATCGGTGTAGTGTGCATAATTCCCGACAGCAACAGACGTAAGGTAGGTCGGAACGGTTTCTTCTAATGACCAGTGCCAAATAATTGTCTCATTGCTTGTTGCAGTGCTATCGACGAGATTTCCACCGCAGATGGCACGCTTGCTGTTTTCCGTTTCAATATAAAAATCATAGGAAGAACGGTCGGTAAAAAAGTCTAAACAAGGATACCAGGCGCGACCAAAATTGTGCGGAAGGTCACGGAAAGCGACACCGAGATTGTAACAGTATTCTCCCGAAAAGTAGAATCCGCCAAAGTAGGAATCGGTTGCCGGAACACCGTGATAAAAGACGGTTATTTGTAACGTATCATTAAGATTTACAGAATTTTGCAAATCAATGTTCAATAGTTCCTGTATGTGTGAAAAGTTGGTCGTCGGGGTGGCATTGAGCCAAACGGAGTCCACCGTCATATTTTTCAAGTCAAGGCCGATGCGGGAAAGCCCGTTCACTTTTGCAACGGCGGTCAGGTCGGCGGAACCATAGACGATGTGGCTGCTAAAGTCGGTAATAGTAAGATGGAGGTTGTAATGCTCGATGTGAAGACTATCGGAACGGTTTTGAGCAAATGAAAAAAAGAAGCAACTCCAAATGAGGCAAGACAGTGCAATTATTTTTTTCATAAAATATTGATTATTAACAAAATACGAAATCCACAGAAACCGACGCAAACTTACATAAAAATTTGGAAGTCAACTCGAAAAAAAACGCAAAATGCGACAACAAATTCCTAATTTAATCGTACTTTTGCGCCCTAATTTTTAATAATATGTTACAGATACAGCTTATTCGAGAGAATCCTTCGGAAGTTATTGAAAGACTGAAGGTTAAAAATTTTGACGCTACAGAATTAATCAATAAGATTCAAGAAATAGACGCGCAGTTGCGTCAAGCCAAGCGCAACTTGGACAACAACCTGATGGAACAAGGCAAGTTGGCCAAATCCATCGGACAACTTTTCAAAGAAGGCAAACGTGAAGAAGCCGAGCAGATGAAGGCACAGACAGCCGAGCTGAAAGCTCAAGAGAAGGGTATGCAGACTGAGTTGGCAGAAAAAGAGCAGGAAATCAACAAGTTGATGGTTCTTCTTCCGAATATGCCGCACGCCTCTGTTCCTTGCGGAAAAGGTGCTGAAGACAACGAGGTTATCTATCAGGAAGGCGATGCCACGAATATGGGCGAAGGCGCTCTCCCCCACTGGGAACTCGTCAAGAAATACGACATCATCGACTTTGACTTGGGAAGCAAAATCACCGGTGCCGGTTTTCCGATCTATAAAGGCAAAGGTGCTAAAATGCAACGTGCTCTCATCAATTTCTTTTTGAACACCGCTTCCGACAACGGATTTACCGAAATCCAACCGCCATACGTGGTCAACGAGGCCTCCGCTTACGCTACGGGGCAGCTTCCGGACAAAGAGGGACAGATGTACCACGCCGATTTGGACAACCTCTATCTTATTCCCACCGCAGAAGTTCCCGTCACCAACATTTTCCGTGACACCATATTGAAAGCCAGCGACTTTCCTATCAAAAACTGCGCTTATTCCGCTTGCTTCCGTCGCGAAGCGGGCTCCTACGGAAAAGATGTAAGAGGTTTGAATCGTCTCCATCAATTCGACAAAGTTGAAATCGTTGAAATCGAACATCCGGACCGTTCCTACCAAACTTTGGAAGAGATGAAACAATACGGAATGTCATTGCTCCAAAAGTTAGGACTCCCCTTCCGCGTGCTTCGTTTGTGTGGCGGCGACATCAGCTTCACTTCCGCACTTACTTACGACCTTGAGGTTTATTCACGTGCACAGCAACGTTGGCTCGAAGTCAGCTCCATTTCCAACTTTGAAAGCTACCAGGCCAATCGCCTCCACCTTCGTTTCAAAGACGAAAACGGCAAGACACGTCTGGCCCATACGCTGAACGGAAGTGCACTCGCCCTTCCACGCGTGATGGCATCCATTCTGGAAAACTACCAAACCCCGAACGGAATTGTCGTTCCCGAAGTGCTTCGCCCCTACACCGGCTTTGACATCATCGACTAATGAGAAAGCTTTTCACAACCTTCGTACTCATTCTTGCCACCTTTTTCGCCATTGCCCAGCGCTCACAGGAAGAACAGTTGGGTATTCAGTATTTTCAGAATGGCGAATACGAAAAGGCGGTGCAGATGTTTGCCAAGGTTTACAACAGCAATCCCAACTCCTACATTTATTACTATTATTACCAAACGTTGCTGCAAACCGGCAATTTCAAAGAAGCTGAAAGAATCGTCAAAAAGCAGATTAAGAATTCACCGAAAACGCAACGCTACAAGACCGACCTCGGTTTCGTTTACGAAAGTGCGGGTGACCAGCAGGCCGCCGACAAGGTTTATACGGATGCCATCAAGGAGCTTCCCGCCCAGCAGAACTCGGTGCGAGAACTCTATAACGCATTCCTCGTTCGCAAGCAGCTGCAATACGCTGTCGCCACGTTGGAAAAAGGACGCCGCTTGCTCAACGACAACTCTTTGTTTGTCAACGAATTGACAAGCACCTACATTCAGATGAACCGCAACGACCTCGTTATTGAGGAAGCTCTCAACATCGTCAGTGACAATGTGCAAGGCAAGATTCCCGATGCGGAAAAAATCCTTCAAAACCTTTTGGCAAGCGATGAAGACGGGAAAAAATTCCTGATGGTGAAGACGCAATTGATGAAGCGCACGCAGGAAGCGCCCGACAATATGTGCTACGCCATCATTCTCCAGTGGGCCTATCAGCACAACAAGGATTTCGCCAACGCGCTTTTGCTGGCCAAGTCGATTGACCGGAAACAAAAAGAGGACGGACAACGAATCTTCGGGTTGGCGAAGGAAGCCAGTGCGAACAAGGATTTTGAAACTGCAATACAGGCGTTGGAATACATCATCGCAAAAGGCGAAAGCAGTGCTTATTACACGGATGCTCAATTTCTTTTGTTGGATGTAAAATACGAACGGCTCGCCGCCACTTCGCCGGTTGACAAAACGGCTGCAGCTGCTTTGGAAACGGAATTTGACCATTTGCTCAAAGAGTACGGTTATCACGAAGGCACGTCAGAATGGGTCCGTAAATACGCGCACCTTCTTGCCTTTTACGTGGATGAGCCGGAAAAGGCGAAAAGTGTCTTGAACGACGCCATTGCCAATGCCAACCGCGACCCGCAAGTAGTTGGACAATACAAGGTTGACCTCGCCGACATCGAACTCTATATGGGCGATGTGTGGGAAGCCACCCTTCACTATTCACAGGTTGAAAAGGACCTTCCGAACGATGTCATCGGGCAGACGGCCAAGTTCAACAATGCGAAACTCTCTTTTTACATCGGTGAATTTGCCTGGGCAAAAAGCCAGTTGGACGTGCTGCGTGCCGCCACTTCCAAACTCATCGCCAACGATGCTATGTATTTTTCTCTTCTTATTTCTGATAATGAAAATGAAGATGGAGAGGGCGGTGACGAAGACGACGAGGACGAAGGCATTTTCAGCAGTAGCACAACCGACAATCTGCCGCTTCGTTACTACGCCAAAGCCGACTTCCTCATTTTCCAAAACAAAGATGACGAAGCCGTCAAAATGCTTGACTCCGTACTCGTTGTTGACCCATACGGAAAATTAGTGGATGACGTCTATTTCCAAAAGGCAAAAATCGCTATCAAGCAAAAGGATTATTTCGGGGCAGAGAATTTGTTGCAAGAGATTTTGAAAAACCATTCCGCAGAACTTTTGGGTGACGATGCCGCCTATCTGATGGCTCAACTTTATGACTTTTACCTGAAAGATTCCAACAAGGCGATGGAATATTACCAAAAGGTGCTGAAAGATTATTCCGACAGTCTGTTCACAACGGAGGCCCGCAAACGCTATCGTGATTTGCGTGGCGATTTCAGTTCGTCTGAAAACTAAACTATGGATTCAAGGACGAGGGAACTTGGAGAGAAACCCATCCGGAAATTGTTGCCGGCATACGCTATTCCCGCCATCGTTTCCACCACAGCCACTTCGTTATACAATGTCATCGACCGCATTTTCATCGGTCAAGGGGTTGGTGCAAGCGCCTTGGCTGGCTTAGGGCTGACATTGCCCATTATGAACCTATCGACTGCTTTCGGAATTTTGGTCGGTGCCGGTGCGGCGGCGCTCGCTTCGATACGAATTGGCGAGAAACGCAAGGAAGACGCGACGAAGATCCTTTGTAACGCACTGATATTAAGCATTGCCATCAGTATTATCTTTACTTGCGTCACCTTATCGGCATTGGATCCTATTTTACGGTTGTTTGGCGCAGATGCGGAGACACTCCCCTACGCCCGTTCGTTTCTGCAAATCATCCTTGGAGGCAACGTTATCACGCAGTTGCTGTTTGGCTTGAACAGCATTATGCGAGCCACAGGCTATCCCGTCAAGTCGATGCTGTCCATCCTCATCACCGTGGGCTGCAACCTGATATTGGCACCCCTGTTTATTTTCGTGTTTCACTGGGGCATTCGTGGGGCCGCCTGGGCGACGATTCTTTCACAATTGGCTGGAATGAGTTGGGTTGTAGCACACTTTATTTCAACACGCTCACTCATCCACTTTGAAAAAGCGGGAATGCAAGTGGAGTGGAAATTGGTCGGAAACATTTTCGCCATCGGGCTTTCCCCATTCATCATTCACATTTGCACCTGCTTGGTGACGTTAGTAATGAATTGGAAATTAAAAGAATACGGCGGCAACACGGCCATTGCTACCTACGGTATCATCGTCAGCATCCAATCGTTGATTATCACAATCATCTTAGGCTTGTCGCACGGAATGCAGCCCATCGTAGGTTACAATTTCGGGGCACGCCAGTTGCAGAGGACAAACCGCGCCTACGTGCTAACGATTGTCATTGCCACCACGATCTGTACCGTCTGTTTCGCCATCGTGATGTCATTTCCTCACACGATAGCCAAATTCTTCACCCAGGACGAAGCGGTCGTGGCACTCATTGCCAAGGCGATACGGCTATGCTGCGCCGCGCTTCCCATCATCGGTTTTCAGGTAGTAACTTCGCACTTTTTCCAGTACATCAACCGAGCGAAGGTTTCCGTATTTCTCTCATTATCAAGGCAGATTATCTTCCTCCTCCCCTTCATTGCCATTTTACCGTCGTTTTACGGACTGGACGGTGCGTGGTACGCGATTCCGGCGGCGGACGTGTGCGCCACCTGCGTGACGGCGGGGATCCTTGTTTATGAGATAAGAGCTGTGCGCGAATAGAATTACATTCTCTACTGCTTGACTTGTTTAACTATGAATTAACGCCGACGAAGAAAATATGAGGCAGGCACTCGTTATTACTTTCGAATTACTTTCTTCCTGACTTTGACACTTTTTTGCG
>DCHI01000014.1 GCA_002314795.1 Bacteroidales bacterium UBA1756
ACGATTACGAACATCACTGAAAATCAGCACGCTGTCGCCTACTTCTCACAGAACGAGTATGATATTCGGGTTCGTGTTATATCAGAAGATTTACTCGTCTTTGACGATACGATTCATCGTGTTCCGTGCGGCTCCGACACCACGATTGCAGTTCCTTTGTTCTTCTGCTATTCGGTTGATTCCGTTGATGTTGACGGAGTCGTCTATGACTCTTTGACGGAAGTGACTCTGTATGACGTTCGCGAAAACCATTTGTTGACCTATTATCTGTCTCGTAGCCAGTATGTTATTGTCGCTTCTAAGCAAGGAAATGGTACAGTGACACCGATGGATACGGTTCACGTGGCTTGTGACGATATGGTCACCTTCGAATTTGTTCCAGACACCGGTTGGTATGTCCAGAATCTGATTGTTGATGGTGACGACTTGGGAACGCCGGCAGAAAATACCTACACGTTTGCCAATATTCATTCCAACCACACGATTGAGGTCGTTTTTGCTCCAACCGTATATGTAATTACGGCGAGTGTGGATCCGATTGATGCGGGCCAAATAACGCCATACGGTGCAGTTGCAGTGGAACACGGAGCGGATCAGACCTTTAACATCTTCCCATTCCCCGGATATGAGATTGTTAGTCTTGAGGTGGATGGCGTCAGCCAAGGGGCAGTTTCGACTTACACGTTCCACAATGTCACTGAAAACCATACGATCATAGCACATTTGGCAGTGACTGGAATTAGTGAGTCGGGAGAAAGTACGGTTAATGTATATGCTTCTGGACAAACGGTTTACATTCGCAACGAGGCTGGAATTTCCATCCGAAAGGTTGAAGTTTATGACGTTGCAGGCCGTTGCATTGTCAGCCAGATAGGTACCCCGTCGTCTATGCAGTTGCAGGTTCCGGCAGCTACGGGCGTATATGTGGTCCGTGTGGCTACCGAGCGTGCGGTCGTATCGTACAAAGTCAGAATTAGTAGGTAGGGGAGGGGACATTTTTATTACATTTGCAACTGTTTTTTTAATAGATAGAATAGAAATGAGCAAGAACATCGTAAGAATCGCGCATATTTTCAAGAAAATATTTCCAATCGCCCTTGCCGCTGTGGCAATGGTTTCCTGTAAAGACTCAAAGAATGTTTCCGACGCCTACGGTGTCTTTGAAGCGACAGAGATTGTTATCTCTTCCGAAGCTAATGGGCGTCTTTTGGAATTTGATGTGCAGGAAGGTCAGTATTGCAAAAAAGGGGACGTCCTTGGGCATATCGATTCGGCTCAAATCTGTCTCCAAATTCAGCAATTAGAGTCGGCCATTCGTGCTACTTTGGCCAGCCGTCCCGACATTCCATCGCAAATCAATACCTTGGAGGCGCAATTGCAAACCTTGCGACGTGAAAAGAATCGCGTGACAACTCTCGTGGAAGCTAACGCAGCTACGACCAAGCAGTTGGATGATGTGAATGCTCAAATTGAAATTGTGAAAAGTCAGATTTCCGCCACAAAATCGCAACTGAATACGCAGTCGGCTGCCATCCTTGAAAATGTTGAAGCTCAGCGTTTTCAGGTAATGCAGTTGCAAAATGCCCTCGAAAAATGTACCATCACCGCTCCCATCGATGGAACCATCTTGAAAAAATATATTCAACCGAACGAATTGGCCTATCAAGGGAAACCTCTTTTCAAAATTGCCGATGTTAACAATATGTCTATCAAGGTTTATGTGAGTGAAGATATGCTTTCTTCCATCCGTTTGGGACAGAAAGCAGACATTCATCTGGACGCCGTTGACGGAGAAAAAGTTTTGGAAGGCACTGTCCGTTGGATTTCTGAAAAGGCGGAATTTACTCCCAAGATGATTCAAACCAAGAAAGAACGTGTCAATATGGTTTATGCCGTTCGCATTGATTTCAAGAATGACGGAAGTGCCAAGATTGGAATGCCTGGCGATGTGATTTTCAAGTAACCCTCTGTCAGAAAGCAATATGGCAGCCATTACCGCTCAGAATATTAAGAAGTCGTATGGACACATTCACGCCTTGAAAGGTGTCAGTTTTGATGTCCGCGAAGGTGAGGTCTTTGGGGTCGTCGGTCCCGACGGCGCCGGCAAATCAACCCTTTTTAATATCCTTACAACCTTGCTGCTTCCCGATTCTGGAACCGCTACCGTTCTTGAGCACGACCTTCTTCGCGACTATCTCGAAATCAGAAAAAATATCGGCTACCTTCCGGGAACCTTTTCTCTCTATCCAGACCTTTCCGTAGAGGAGAATCTCATCTTTTTTGCCACGATGTATAAAAGTTCCATTCCCGACAATATGCCGCTCATCAAGCCCATTTGGGAACAACTTCTTCCATTCAAAAAACGTCCGGCAGGAAAACTTTCCGGCGGTATGAAGCAGAAATTGGCCCTCTGCTGTGCCTTAATCCACAAGCCGACCCTCCTCTTTTTGGATGAACCGACAACAGGCGTGGATCCGGTTTCCCGTAAGGAATTTTGGGAAATCCTCGGTACAATCAAGAAGCAAGGAATTTCCGTCGTCGTTTCAACACCCTATATGGATGAAGCTACGCTGTGTGATCGTATCGCTCTGCTTCAAGAGGGCGAATTTATCAGAATGGATAGCCCGAAAGCCATTGTCAACGACTTTCAAGGGGAGCTGGTGTCTCTGCGTACTACCGATATCTTCAAGTTGCTCAAGTTGATGAATGACTGTCCTTTAACTTGTACATTTTATCCGTACGGAGAAAATTTGCACGTCATTTTTTACGAACCGATGGAGACCGTTTTGCCTCCCTTCGAAGCTTTTCTTCAGAAAAATGACATTTCATACGATAAACTGACACAAATTACTCCGACAATTGAAGACTGTTTTATCGAAATCGTCCGGACAAAAAATTGATTAACTGAAAATAAATCATTAACTATTAATTGAAGATGAGACTCCCTTTCCGACAGCAAGAAGCGAAAGATTCTCTTTACTCCATTGAAGTAAAGGGACTTACGAAATGTTTTGGAGAATTTACAGCTGTCGATCACATCAGTTTTGAAGTGAAAAAAGGCGAGATTTTTGGTTTTTTAGGTGCTAATGGTGCCGGTAAGACGACGGCCATCCGTATGTTGTGCAGTCTGCTTCAACCCACGTCAGGTGAAGCGATGGTCGCAGGTTACGACCTCGCAACACAGCCCAAACTCATCAAACGGCACATCGGCTATATGAGCCAAAAGTTTTCTTTGTACGATGATTTGACCATTTTTGAAAATATGCAACTTTTCGGTACGATTTACGGAATATCTCGTAAAGAACTGAAAGACAGGATTTTTTCAAGTTTAGAAATGCTGAACTTGGAAGATAAGTCCAAAACCCTGGTCTCTTCCATTCCTCTTGGTTGGAAACAGAAACTTTCCTTTGCCACCGCAATGTTGCATCGTCCCGACATCGTTTTTTTGGACGAACCTACCAGTGGCGTGGATCCAATCGTCCGTCGCGAATTCTGGAATCTGATTTATGAAGCCGCGTCCAATGGAGTAACTATTTTTGTAACAACGCATTATATGGATGAAGCCGAATATTGCGGGAGGATTTCAATTATGGCAAACGGGCAGTTGAAGCTGATTGGTACGCCAACGGAATTGAAGGAACAAATGCAGGTGGATTCTATTGAAAAGGTGTTCGTAAAATACGTAGTTAGATAGAAATGAAGGAGTTACGTCAGATACTAAGGAAAGAATTTACACACATTTTCCGTGATCGCATCACGCTTTTTTTAGTGTTGGCCATTCCCATTATGCTGGTTTTGCTTTTCGGTTTCACCATCAGTACCGACATCCATCACGCCACCATCTCTGTCTTGGATCTGGCCAACGATTCACAATCGAAGACCCTTGTCGAAAACATCACCGCATCCGGTTATTTTGAGGTCGTTTCCTACCCGAAGTCGGAATCTGAAATCGACCACGATTTCAAGGATAAAAATATCAAGTTGGCCATCATCATTCCCAACAATTTTGAGGAACAGTTGACCACCGATAAATTTGTTACCATTCAGATTATCAGCGATGTATCGGATATGAATGTCGCTTCTATTCTGAATAATTACGTAAAGGCCATCCTGCACGATTTCACCGACGAATATAATGGAACCGCTACTGTTCCGATTGAACTTTGTACGCAAATGATGTACAATCCCGAAGCCAACAGTGTCTATATGTTTGTGCCGGGCATTATCACGCTGATTATGATTATTGTAACGGCGTTGATGTCGTCTATTACATTAGCGCGGGAGGTAGAGACCGGCACGATGCGTATGCTGCTGATTGCGCCGGTAAAAAAGGCGTGGGTGGTCGTCGGCAAGGTGATTCCTTATATGATTTTGTCGTTCATCTCCACAATCACCATCATTGTCATCAGTGTGGTTGTTTTCCAAATGCCCATCAAAGGAAGTGTATGGTTGTTACTACTTGTGTGCGTGATCTTTATGCTTACTTCGGCGGCTTTCGGAACGGCCATTTCTTCGTTGGTAAAAACGCAAATCGATGCGATGATGATTACGATGATGGGGCTCTTTCTACCGACAGCCCTGCTTTCCGGATTCCTCTTTCCAATTGACAATATGCCATACTTCTTCCAAATCTTGGCAAATGTTTTTCCCGGGAAGTGGTTCATCATCGCCATTAAGGACGTGATGCTGAAAGGCTCCGGCTTTATGGATATTTGGCTCTATATGCTCATCCTTTTCCTGATGGCAGCTGTTTTGATGACACTCAGTTTAATACGATTGGACAAAAGAAGGTAACGATGCGCGTCATTCTCATACTTATCAAAAAAGAATTTTTGCAGGTTTTCCGTAACTCGTTGTTGTGGAAAATTTTACTTTTGGCGCCGTTGGCTGAATTTCTCTTGTTCCCCTATACCGCCGATTATGAAATCAAGAATGTCCATATTGCTTTTGTGGATCACGACAGATCCAGTATGACCTCCGGCATACTTTCTAAGTTTTCTGCATCGCAATACTTTATCAATCACGGGGTTGTGGATTCCAGGAAGAAGGCGGAAGCTATGATGCAGGCCGATGAAATCGACTTCATCATTGAATTTCCGACCAATTTCGAACGCTCCGTGGTGACGATGGAGCCGACCAAGATTGGAATTACGGCCAATGCCATCAATACCGTCAAGGCGGGCTTGGGAAGTGAGTACGTGCAACGGGTGCTCGCCGACTATCTGATGGATTTGTCGGCAGCTGCTGAGAGCCCGTTACAACCTAAAGTGGCTCAGTTAGTTACGACGAATGTTTATTGGTTCAATGAGCAGATGAACTACAAGAATCTGATTGTTCCGGGATTGCTTATCATTCTCGTCACGCTCATCGGGGCGTACGTTACCGCCCTTAACATTGTGAGAGAAAAGGAGTTGGGGACGATTGAGCAGGTGAACGTTACCCCGATTAAAAAATGGCAATTTCTGTTGGGAAAAATGATTCCGTTTTGGATTTTAGGTATGGCGGAATTTTGCGCCGGCCTCGTTATTATGAAACTGATGTTCGGCATCAGCATTCAGGGTAGTCTGCTGCTTTTATTGGGAATTACCGCCATTTATCTCCTTGTAATGCTTGGTCTGGGATTCTTTATCTCAAGTATGGCGGGCAATCAGTTGCAGGCGATGTTCATCGTCTTTTTCTTGTTTATTCTGTTTGTGATGTTGAGCGGTGTTTTTACCCCGATTGAAGGAATGCCGGAATGGGCCAAGTACATCAATTATGCCAATCCGATGTCCTTTTTTATGACAGCGGTGAAGACGGTGATTTTGAAGGGAAGTACGGTTGAAAGCATTCGTACGCAGTTTATCGTTCTCTCCGTTATGGCGGTGGTTCTGAATACGGCGGCGCTTCTTTCATACCGCGATAAAGTACAGTAAAGTGAATTTGTTAGTTATTTTATTGATAATCAATATTATTGCTTTTCTCTTGTTTGGAATTGACAAGAGAAAAGCGGTCCGTCATCGTTACCGGATTCCTGAGTGGGTACTTATGCTTTCTGCTTTTGCTGGAGGCTGCATCGGTGCACTTGCCGGAATGCTGCTTTTCCACCATAAAACGAAGCACGCCAAATTTTTCATTGGCGTGCCTCTGTTTCTGATTTTGCACCTTGTTTTGGTGCTGTACTATTGGCAACTATTTTTGGAATTGCTGTAGCCGAACGACGTCGTCGTATTTGCCGACATCCATCCATTCGCCCTCTTGGTGAAGATAACCGTAGATGGGTTCTTGTGCGGCGAGGTCCAAGTACAGTGGCGTCATCGACATTTTTTCGTTGGACGGAATATGGTTGAGAATATCGCGTCTGACGACGTGTATCCCGCTGAAACCGAGTGCCATTTCGTCTGTCGTGGCCCGCACCATCCGTTTCTCGTCGGTCTTGACGTTTTGCCATCCGCAGAGCCGGAGCGTGCTGCGATCAAACACCAGATAACGTGACGTTTTCCGTTCCCTGACCGCCAATGTCGCCATAGCTCCCGACTGAATGTGCGTCTGAACGAGGTGGTTCAAATCCAAATCAGAAAGAATGTCAACGTTGTGAAGAAGGATGTGTTCCGCATCTCCGAACAAGCCTTCAGCAAATTTCAGTCCGCCCGCCGTATCTAACAGAAAATCAGATTCGTCCGATATTTCAATGGTGCAATTTAAAGAAAGATTATGAATGTAGTCTTTCATTAAATCGCTGAAATGATGAACGTTAACAACGATTTCTTGAATACCGGCGTCGATGATTCTTTGCAATACGGTTTCCAATAGTGTTTTGCCCCCGATTTCAACGAGTGCCTTCGGACGGTCCTTCGTCAACGGATAAAGGCGCGTTCCGAGCCCAGCGGCAAAAACCATTGCGCGTACTTTCGGTTTCCCGTCGGTTCCCATATTGTTACGAAATTTTAGTGACTGTGCCATTTTTTAACTGATACTTGTCACCGCTTTCGGGACAGGTAGCAACACCATCTTCGTTGAAAACGAGGCGGTGTCCGTACTCGCTCATCCAGCCGATTTGGCGGGACGGGTTGCCCACGACGAGTGCGTAGGCAGGAACGGTTTTCGTCACCACCGCGCCGGCACCGATGAAGGCGTAGGCGCCGATGTCGTGCCCGCAGACCACCGTGGCATTTGCCCCGATAGTAGCTCCTTTCCCCACGTGCGTCTTGGCGTACTGACTTTTCCGGTTGATGGCGCTGCGCGGGTTGATTACATTGGTGAAAACCATCGATGGCCCGAGAAAAACATCGTCATCGCACGTTACTCCGGTATAAACCGACACGTTGTTCTGGATTTTGACGTTTTTTCCTAAAACCACGTCGGGTGATACGACCACGTTCTGCCCGATATTGCATCCTTCGCCAATTTTGCAATTTTGCATAATGTGAGAAAAATGCCATATTTTCGTTCCTTTTCCAATTTGACATCCTTCGTCAATGATGGCGGTCTCGTGTGCAAAAAAATCCATAATACTCTGATTTTTCGTTATTTGTCGTCGTTCAGGGCTTTGATGCCAGGGAGTTCTTTTCCTTCGAGATATTCCAACATAGCGCCGCCGCCCGTGCTGATATAGGAGACGTGGTTGGCTAATTTGTAGTTGTTGATGGCTGCAATGGAGTCGCCGCCGCCAATGAGGGAGAATGCGCCGGACATCGTTGCAACGGCCACGCACAAAGCCACAGACTGCGTTCCTCTTTCAAAATTCGGAAATTCGTAAACACCAACTGGCCCGTTCCACAAAATCGTCTTTGCATCCTTGATGATGGCAGCAAATTTCTTGATGGTACGGGGACCGATGTCCATACCTTCCCAGCCCTCCGGAATGTCGTTGTGCGTAGTGATGTACTGTTTCGCGTTGTTGTCGTATTGGTCGGCGCAGATGTTGTCAATCGGGAAGAAGATATCCACCCCCTTGAGGTGCGCCTTCTTGATGATTTCTTTGGCCACCGGAACCATATCTTCTTCTAATAATGAATTTCCGATTTTTACGCCCATTGCGTGGAGGAAAGTGTAACTCATTCCGCCCGCAATAATCAGATTATCAACCTTTTCAAGTAAAAATTTGATGATGTTGAGTTTGGTTGAAATTTTGCTTCCACCAATGATGGCAGTGAAAGGATGCGCGGCATTGTTGAGTACGAGGTCCAGGTTGCTGGCTTCTTCGTATAGGAGGTAGCCGGCGTAGCATTTTCCGGGGAAAAAGCGTGCGACTGTGGTGGTGGAAGCGTGGGCGCGGTGTGCGGTCCCAAACGCGTCGTTCACATACAAATCACCGAGGCGGGCTATCGATTTGGCAAAGCCTTCGTCGCCGGCTTCCTCTTCCTTGTGGAAACGGAGGTTCTCTAACAAAGCAACGGCGCCAGGTTGCAGGGCGTTCACCCGTTTTTCAGTTTCCGCATCCAACACATCGCCCAAAAAAGTCACCTCCGTGCCTAACGTTTCGGAAACCTTGCTGACAATATGTTTCAATGAGAATTTGTCGTTGGCTTCTCCCTTCGGACGTCCGAGGTGCGACATAAGAATGGCGATACCGCCTTCGTTGGTGATTTTTTTCACCGTATCGATTGTACGGATGATGCGGGTGGCATCGGTAACTTCAAGATTTTCGTTCAAAGGAACGTTGTAATCGACTCTGACTAAAACTTTTTTGCCCTTCATTTGGGCTTCATTGATAGATTTCATAATGATAATTTTTTTCTGATAATAAATGAGTTAAGTAAACGAATTTAGGTAATTATTTGTTCATATTGTAAGAATGTGCTATTCTTCTGTGAATAAAAACCCCATATACAGAGGGAGTGTCAGTAGGGGGCCGTTGCGGCCGATGTTATAATCGCCAAATTTAACGGCTTGCTCAACGTGATATTTCTCCGGGTGAGCGAGAACGGTCTTCATTGATTTGGCGTCTCCAGTTGTTGCCTTGCATTCTACCGGGGTGCATTTTCCTTTCCAACGGATGACGAAATCTAATTCAACGCCTCCGTCTTTGTGGTAATAATACAATTTGCGTCCCGCTTTTCCGAAAAAATCGGCAATCAAGTTTTCAAAAATAGCCCCTTTGTAACCTAACAAATTGCCATTTAAAATATCGGCTTGTGTTCCATTTTCGAGTTGGCATACAAGCAACCCGATGTCCGACATATAAACTTTGAACTCTCCGTTGATTCGATTCCCGTCCAAAGGGAGTTCTGTAATGGTTAGGTTGTGGCATCTACGTATGATACCAGCATCTTCAATCCATTGCAAACTGCCTGCATAATCGCGGCTTCGCCCGTTTTTGCGGATGGCCGAAAAGGTGAATTTCTTATATTCTCGTGCCAATTGGGATGGTATGGATTCAAAACATTCACGGATATGTGACTTGTCTTGCGCCGCGGCATATTTTAGCATATCCGATTTATATTCATCGACAATACGTCGCTGAATGGTTAATACGCTGCCTATCTTACCTGTTTGAAGAAAATTGGTGACGGATTCGGGCATTCCTCCGACAATGACGTACAGAAGGAGAAGTTCTCGGAAACGGGTGTGCAATGCAATATCAACGGGAATTTCATTCTTTAAACAGTCCCGAAGGTATTCAGTATGAATTGATTGAATCCCATTTGCCCACAACCACTCTTCAAAATCCATAGGGTACATTTCCACGATGTGTTCAAATCCAACGGGAATGGAATAGTCATCTTCTGCTCCGATTTTCTGTTTGTATCCGTGAACACCTAACAATGAACCTGTACATATTACATCGTATTGGCCGTCCAAATGAAAATATTTCAAGGCGCTTCGTGCTTGTGGGCAATCCTGAATTTCGTCAAAAACAAAGCAGGTAGTCCCCTTTTCAATCTTTGCCTCAGGAATAGAAGCGGTTATTCTCAAGATAATGGTGGACACGGAAAGATTAGCTGAAAAGAAAGTTTGATATTCGGGGTGTTCTCGGAAATCTAAGTAGATGACGTTCCCATAATTTCGGCGGGCAAAATCTAATACGCTGCTGGTTTTTCCGCACTGACGCACTCCTTTTACAACGAGGGGCTTGTGCCCTTTCTCGTTTTTCCATTCCTCAAAAACTTTTTCGATTTTTCTCCGAAACATTATGCTGTTTTTATGGGCTCCCGCACGTTTTCCACCCCAATTTTCTATAAATCCCGCACGTTTTCCACCCCAATTTTTTACAAATCTCACACGTTTTCCACCCCAATTTTAATGATTAAAAATCATATATAATTGTAAATCATAAAATTAAATATGATTTTTGTTTTCCCGTGTGCGAGTCTGCAAAGGTACAAATTTATTCTTGTTCTCGATGTCGTATGATAACGTTCACATCGGGATATTTTTCTCGTAAGTGTTCCCCGATTTTTTGTGCAAAATAGACGGAGCGATGTTGGCCTCCCGTGCAGCCGCAGTTGACACACAAATGCGTGAACTTGCGTTCCAAGTAATTATCGACGCTCATATCCACAATTGCAAACAGATGTTGTTTGAAATCAGCAACTTCCGAGTATCTTTCCAAATACGTAATCACATCGGCATCCATTCCCGTACTGTGCTTGTATTGCGGTTCGCGGCCCGGATTGGGAAGTGCACGGCAGTCGAAAACAAAACCACCTCCATTTTCGGATGAATCTTCTGGAATGCCCTTTTTGTATGAAAAACTGGTGACTTCCACGGTGAGTTTTCCGTCGGTTGCAGCTTTTTTCTCCCAATCTTTTTCCGTAATGGATTGTAAAACAGACTTCAAGGTCGGAATGTCTGCCGCTATTTTATTATTGGAAAGAAGAAAACGGAGATTCTCCACGGCGGGAGGAATGCTTTGCAAGAAATGTGGTTTCTTCTCGTAATAACCGCGATAGCCGTACGCTCCTAAAACTTGCAACACGCGCACCAACACGTATGCGTAATAGTGCTTACGAAATTCTTCGCGGTCAACATCCTCGTAATGAGCGAGTTCATCTAAATAAAAATCCAGCAACTCTTCGCGTATCGCATCCGAAAGACCGGCCTTCGCCTGATAAAGCAGCGATGCCACATCATACTGAAGGGCTCCTTTTCTTCCCCCTTGATAATCAATTACATAAACTTCTCCGTCCTTGAGCATAATGTTCCTTGATTGGAAATCTCTGAACAGAAAAAAGTCTTGTTTTGCTTCCAACAAACACTCAATCAATGTGTTAAAATCGTTTTCAATGGCTTGCTCGTCAAAAGGAATGTAGGCCAATTTCAAAAAATAGTATTTGAAATAGTTGAGGTCCCATTGCATCGATTGGCGGTCAAAAGCAGCGCACGGATGGCAGATGGAAAAGTCTAATCCTTTTTTCCCGCAGCGTTGCAGACGGGGGAGGAGCCGAAGGGCTTCTTTGAAATAATGGAGCACATCGTCGGAAATGACGTTCCCGTTTTCCTTTTTTCTTCTATTTAAATAACTGAAAAGGGTTTCATCGCCGAGGTCTGTTTGTACGTAATGCATCCGGTCCTCGCTGATGGCTACGACTTTCGGCACGTTGATTTTTTCTTTCAGGAAAAAATCAGAAAAGGCGAAAAAGGCCTCGTTTTCTTTGACGTCATCATTGAAAGCTCCGATGAGCGTCGTGCCGTCTGAAAGAAACAATCGCGTGTAAATACGATGCGACCCCGATTGCGCCAGACGCTCGGTACGGACAACGTTCTGTTTTGCGTATTTTTTCGCTAACTCGATTATAATTTCCTCTTTCATAATTATTTAACATATCGTGGATACCACGCACGCACGTAATCTCTGACTTCGCTTTCGGACATTCCGAACTTTTCGTTTGCTTCGGCGAGGCAGGATTTGAAATTCTCATCATCGTGCAATTGGTAGTAACATTGCAACTTTCCTTCCCAAATATCCCAGATGGTCGGCATTCCCTGTTCTGCATTGGAGTACGCCTTCAGTGCGTCGTTGTACTTTTTGGCATTGGCTAACGATTTCCCATAGAATACCCAGTAGATGGGATCTTCGCCCGTGAAATCCATCAGCTGCTGGATGGTGTTTTCCACTTCGGCTGGTTTGGCGACGTTCATATAATAAATAAGTTTGTGAACGAGGATGCAGCGTTCGTCGAGACTATCTTTTCGCAATGCTTCCAAATCGGAGACAAAATGCGTTGAAGTTTCATTTAAAGCATTGATATAGAAAAAGTTGTAGTATGGAAAATCTTTGATGAGTGATTTCTTTTCTTTGAGATAGGAGAGGAGTTGAGCGTACTTTTTTTCATTTAAAAGCTTTTCCGCCTTGGTGATGGCTTGAGCGGCTGCGTCCGGTTCGGTATTCATCATCGTGCAATAGAGCAAGTCGTGCATCACCACGTTTGAAAAAGTGGATGACATATTATATATGTATGCATCTTTGATTCTGATTTCGTTCTTGCTGTTTACGCCCAAGGTGAAATCGTCAATTTTCAAACCGAAATCGTCGTAAATCCGGAAGATTACGTGGTGGATTCCGTCTTTTACATAATGTTTCAGGAAACGGAAGTCGCCTCCGTCTTGAACGGCATTGACAGCAAAATCACCGTATTTGAAATTGTTGTCGAAGGCCTCGCGTCCGAAGTCCATATCGAAGGAACTGCTAACGATGGAGTTTTGTGCCGAGATAACTTCCTTAATGTGTTGTTTGTCAAATGCTTCATTGAAAAAGTCTGGAACTTCGTTCAATACGGACTGTTCAATCTTTTGAGCAAATTCAATGGCTAATTGTTCGTTGATAATCAGTGTGTCTGCTGATGTTTCTTCCGTTGCTTTTTGTTTTTTGCAGGAAGAAAGGCAGAGTCCGATAAGGAACAAAATGGCCAGATAGGTACCAACTTTTTTCATATTTTTTGGTTGTGATTATTTATATTTTGCTGTAAATCAATGAGGAGAACTGTTCTGGAATGAGAATCTGGTTGGCGGTTTCCAGGATTTGTTCAGCGGTGATGTTTTCGATGGCGAGGGAGTAGGTTTCAGGTGTTTCCACCTTGTTTGAAATCAGGGCGGCTTTCCCAATGGAGATGAGTTCGTTGATTTTGGCTTCATTGGTGATGGCGACCTGCCCCAAAAATTGTTTTTTGGCAATGTGCAGTTGCATTGTCCCGAGTTTTTCTTCTCGTAGTTTTTTTAATTCCTTGAAAACCAATTCGGTACATTTGTCAACTTTGTCGTTTTCGCAGCCGACGTAGATGGTGAAAAGGCCGGTTTCGGTGAAGGGGGTGTAGCTGGCTTCCGCGGTGTAGGCGAGGCCTGCCTTTTCCCGAATGGTCATATTCAGACGGGCGCTGAGTGCTTGCCCCCCTAAAAGGTTGGTTAACAAAGTAAAGGATGCTCTTTGGTCTTCTTGGATAGAGTAGGCGCGATTGCAAAGCATCAAGTGGGCTTGCGAAATGCTTTTGTGCCGTTTGACTTGGACAGGTGCATATTCGTTGATGGGCGTGCGTTGCCGTACGCAGGAAGTAGTGATGGGCTGGCAGAAATAGCGGTTGCACAATTTCAGCAAGTTGTCGGTGGAGATGTTCCCGACGGAGGCGAGCACGATATTGTCGGCGGTGTAGTTGTTTTGGACGAAGTTGATGATGTCGTCTCGTTTCAGGTGTCGCACTGATTTTTTACTGCCGAGAATATTACGTCCAAGGGGGTGGCCGGTAAAGGCCAGTTCTTCAATTTCGTCGTAGATGAGTTCGGTGGGGGAGTCTTTGTAATAGTTGATTTCTTCAATGACAACCTCTTTCTCTTTTTCTAATTCCTTTTCTGGAAAGGTTGCATTGAAAAGGATGTCGGAGAGGAGTTCGACGGCGCGTTCGTAATCGGACGACAAAAAGGAGGCGTGAAAATACGTCTCCTCTTTGGCCGTGTAGGCGTTCAGGTCGCCTCCGGCATTTTCCATTCTTTTGGTGATTTGGTAGCTATTTCGTTTTTTTGTCCCTTTGAAAAGGGTGTGTTCCACAAAATGGGCTACGCCGGCGGCATCATCCGGCTCGTCGCACGTCCCCGCATTGATGACGACACCAAAGTGGGAGATGGGCGACGAGACTTCTTCGTGGATGACGCGGATTCCATTTTTAAGTGTATTTATTGGAATCAATTCCATTATATAGAAGATTATTCAGCTTTAGGTTCTTCTTTAATGTTGGGAAGTTCAAGCCCCCATTCTTTCCTTTTGTCAAGGGTTTTCAGAAAAATGGAAAGGAGAAGGGCTGCAGCGCCGAATCCTGCAAATACGACCATCGGAACAGTGTAGTTGTAAGGAATCAAGATGTCTGCACCATTAGCGACGGCCTCTTTGGCAGCGATAACGGCTGCGTTTGTTGCATTTGTCGCTGCAAGTATTTTACCAATAATCAATGGAACAAAGCAAAGACCGATGTTTTGAATCCAGAAAATCAAGGAGTATGCACTTCCGAGGTATCTGTTCGGCATAATCTTTGGAATACTTGGCCATAAAGCAGCTGGAACCAAAGAAAATGAAATGCCCAAAACGATTATAGCTGCAAAAGCAATTACTTTGCTTTCTGTTGCAGGAACGATGAAGGCAAATGTTAAGTGGCAGACAATCATTAAAATAGAACCTAACATAAGCATAGTGGCGCCTTTGCCTTTGTGATCCAAGAAGGAACCGAGAAATGGAGTGATGATAGCAGCTCCAATTGGGAACCAACGGAAAACATTGGCAGCTGAGGTAGCGTCCATTTGGAGATTGCATTGTAGCATATTCGTTGCGTAACGTTGGAATGGGAAAATTGCTGAGTAATAAAGAACGCAAAGTAATGCAACAATCCAGAAAGCTTGGCTTGAGAAGATTTTGCCGATGTCGCTGAGTTTGAATTGATCTTCTTCAGCGACATCATCATTGGATGAAATGCCTAACTGATGGTCGAATTTGCGGTCCATAACGCAGAATACGAGGAAGAAAATAAGACCAATGACCAAAAGGCAAGCGCAGAATGCCACAGGCCGTACGATGGTTTTAGGTGAGAAACTTTCAGCCAACCAGGGCGAAATAGAAAAAACAGCAAATACACCAACACGGGCGATAGCCATTTCCAATCCCATTGCCAAAGCCATCTCCTTGCCAGCAAACCATTTGGCTATCGATTTTGAAACGGTGATACCGGCCATCTCACAACCGCAACCGAACATCATAAAACCTAATGATGCCATCTTGGCACTCGCAGGCATAGCAATCCACCACGAATTCAGCCATTCGGCAAAACTACACGTTTGGAACCAGTCGCTAACCCCTACATATTTAATCATTGCACCAATCACCATCAAAGAGGCTGATAATGTGCCGGTGAAACGAATACCGCATTTGTCAAGGATGATACCAGCAATAATCAAGAAACCACATACATTCAAAAGGTATTCAGCACTCGCATAGGCTCCGAATATGGTTGGTGTCCAACCTCTTTGGGCTTCAACAAGATTTTGCAGGGGTGACATTACATCGACAAACATATAGCCGAATAACATCATAAATGCGATAAGGAACAACGCAGTCCATCGAACAACTGGATAGTCGTTCATCATTTTTTGTACTTTTTCTGTCATAATAATTATTTTAAGTTTTTAAAATGTTAGTTCAAAAACAAGGCCGCAAAAATACAATATTTTTAGTTTGAAAAGTTTGTAAAATTTACATTGTTTATAAAGTTTCGTTGGGGGGATTTCTCGCTTTTTTGAAAGAATAATACAGCAAATCAAAGTGCAAATAAATTGGTGTGCTGTGATTTAAATAATTTTGTATATTTGCACCCTCAAAATTTTGGACTAAAAAAATCATAAACAATTAAAAAACAAATAATTAGCGTATGCGAAACAAAGGTTTAATCTTATTTTTTACAATACTTATTGCAGTAGTCTGCTTGTATTGTCTCTCATTCTCCTTCGTTACTTGGAAGGTAGAAAAAGATGCCAAAAATTATGCTAACGACCCGGCAGCTCTTACGGAAGTTATTCAAAAAGCTGGAAATGACGAGGTTCTGAAAAACCACCTCGTTGACTCATTGGTCGCTAAGAGAGAACGTAACTACTTGGCTGGAATGCGTGACTCCTCCGTCTATTTGGGATTCACTTACAAAGAATGTAAATATAGAGAATTAAACCTCGGTTTGGACTTGAAGGGCGGTATGAACGTCACCCTCGAAATCGCTACCCCTGATGTTCTCAACAGTCTCGCAAGCATTAAGGACTCCCTCTTCATCGAAAGTTTCAATGCCGCTGTTAAGAAATATGATAACGGAAGAAACGGAAACGATTTCATTGACATCTTTGCTGAAAGTTTTAATGAAACCAAAGCCACCAAAGTTTTGAAAAACGCCACACTCGCCAACTATTTTGGTGACAAGATGGATACCAAGAACGCTACGGATGATAAGGTCGTTGAATTCATTAAGTCTAATCGTGACGAAATCTTGGACCAAACCTTCTTGATCCTCCGTACCCGTATCGACAAATTCGGTGTCGCTCAACCTAATCTCGAAAAGGTTCAAGGTGGCCGTATCCTCGTCGAACTTCCTGGTGTTAAGGAAAAAGAACGTGTTGAAGACCTCTTGAAAAGCACCGCTCAGTTGGAATTCTGGGAAGTCTATAAAGATATTAACAATGGCGCTACCATCGGTTACTTGTTCGACCAAGCCATTGAAGCAGCTGCAAAAGATGCCGCTACTCCCAAAGATTCTGCAAATATTATGAGCATTCGTTCCAAAGTGAAACCTGGTGATGGTTTGGCTGTCGGCTTCTTCTCAGAAGCAGATACCAGCGTCGTCGGTTCCTACCTCGCTCAAATCAATGAAAAACTCGGTATTGATGACGTCGTCTTCTTCTGGGGTATTGCAGAAAGAAATTATGATAATGCTTTCCCGCTCGTTCCTTTGAAAAAATCTTCCGAATGGGGTCCGTGCTTGAGCAGCAAGACTATCAAGGGGGCTCGTATCGTTCGCAGTGCTCGTCAAAATGTTGACGAACACAACCGCGTTATCGTGGAAATGGCAATGGAAAGCGACGCTGCTAAAGAATGGCAACGTATTACCAAGAATGCTATTGACAATCGTTCCTCACAAGGCAACACAAACATCGCTATCGTTCTTGACCAAACCGTCTATTCCTACCCGACGATTCAAAGTGAAATCGCTAACGGCCGTTCGCAAATCTCCGGTAACTTCACCATCGATGAAGCAAAGGATTTGGCAACCGTCTTGAACTCAGGTAATCTTGAAGTAGGTGTCAATATCGTTGCATCCGAAGTCGTTGGACCTACCCTCGGTCAAGAATCCATCCAAAAAGGTATGGTCTCCTTCTTGATCGCCTTCCTCCTCGTACTTTTATATATGTTCTTGTACTATGATCGTGCTGGCCTCGTCGCTGACTTGGCTTTGTTATGCAACGTATTCTTCATCATTGGTGTTCTTGCCTCCCTCGGCGCCGTTCTTACCTTGCCTGGTATCGCTGGTTTGGTACTTACTTTGGGTATGGCAGTGGATGCGAACGTACTTATCTACGAACGTATCCGTGAGGAAGTCCGTAATGGAAAGGGACAACGCCTCTCTGTTGAAGATGGTTACAAAAACGCATATTCCGCTATCATCGATGGTAACGTCACAACCTTGATTACCGGTATCGCTCTCTACTTATTCGGTTCTGGTCCTGTCCAAGGTTTTGCTACCACATTGATTATCGGTATTCTTTCTTCTATGTTCACTGCCATCTTTGTTTCTCGTCTCGTATTTGAAAAACAATTGGCAAAAGGTAAGGAACTCCGTTTCGGTAACAGTAAAACAATCAATGGCTTCGCAAATGCTAACTTCGACTTCCTGAAAATGAAGAAAGTATTCTATCCTCTTTCTGGTGGTTTGATTATTGTTATGTTGATTTCCTTCTTCACATTGGGATTGAATCCTGGTATTGACTTCACCGGTGGTCGTAACTATGTAGTCCGTTTTGACCAAGACGTGAATGCTACAGCTATCCGTGAGTCCGTCACTGACGTATTTGGTGGAAGTCCTCAGGTTAAGACTTTCGGTAACGAAGACCAAATTCGTGTTACTGTCAACTATAAAGTAGAAGATAACTCTTCAGAAGCTGAAAAAGAGTGTTACGATAAGTTGTACACATCCTTGAAGCCCTTCTTCAAGAATGATATCAGTTATGATAAGTTCACCGAACCCGATGCAGGTGCTATCGGTATTCAAAGTTATCAGAAGGTTCAAGCAACCATCGCCGCCGAATTGCTTCGCGACGCTATCTGGGCTGTCTTGGTTTCCTTGCTCGCTATCTTCGTTTACATTGCTTTCCGTTTCAGAAACTGGCAGTTTGGTTTGGGTGGTGTCCTTACTTTGATGCACGATACCATTTTGACCATCGGTCTTTTCTCACTGTTCTATATGGTTTCCCCATTCTCAATGGAAATCGACTTGTCATTCATTGCCGCTATCTTGACGGTTATCGGTTATTCTATCAACAACGTCGTTATCATTTATGACCGTGTTCGTGAAAACTTCACCAACAGTCCTAAAGGTGATCACTACTTGTTGTTCAACAACGCAGTCAATAGCACTCTCGGTCGTACGGTCAACACTTGCGGAACAACCGTCCTTGTATTGTTGATTATCTTCATCTTCGGTGGAGAAGTTATCCGTGGATTCGTTTTCGCAATGGGCGCTGGTATCCTTATCGGTACATACTCCGGTATTTATATCGCTACTCCACTTGCATACGACCTTTTGAAATCAAAGAAAGTAAGAGTTGCAAAGCAAAGTATCACGAAGTAACGCTTCGTTAAAATAATTTTTTCAATCAGGCCGCTGATATAGAATTTTTTTCTAATTTAGCGGCTTGATTTGTATAATGTAAATTATGGGCGAAATGAACGTAAAAAAAGTATTCATTTTTCTTTTAAGTTTTTTGTTTTTAACGGGTTACACAGTTAAAGCCCAAGTGGTAAAGGAGGCCGACAACGCTTTCCGAACTTGCAAATATGAGAAGGCTTTGGCTGAATATAAGAAGGTAACTGGGAAAATTAAGAAGAATAAGGTGGAGTCACGCCGTGTCGCGTACCAGATTGCTGAGTGCTATCGTATTATGGGCGATGTCAAGCACGCAAAAAAACAGTATGAATCCCTTTACAAAAAAAATTACCAAAAGGACAATCCGTTGCTCCTTTATCATTTGGGAAACATCGTCATCAATGAGGGTAATTATGATGACGCTTTGAAATATTATCAGGAATTTAAAAAACGTGCTCCGGAAGATAGTCGTGCCGATGTTATGATTGCATCTTGCGCGAAAGCAAAAACCTGGAAAGAGACCCCTACGCGTTATGAGGTCTTCCCTCTCAAGAAAATGAACACCCGTTATGACGAATGGGCTCCTCGTTGGGGAAATCCGGACCGCCATACCCAAATGATTTTTACTTCGAATCGTGACGGATCTAAGGGTAAAGGAACTGACCAGTGGACCGGTCAGGCATTTTCAGACATTTATATTTCGGAACTTCCTAAAAGTAGAAATACCGAATGGCCCGGTGAGTGGTCTCCTGTAGCAACTTTTGACGATAATGAGGTGATTAACACCGGCGTCAATGAAGGTGAAGCTTGCCCGAACCATAAAGCGACCGCTATGTATTACACCTTCTGTCCCCAAGATAAGAAGGAAATCAAGGGATGTTACATTTATGTTACTACTAAAAAAGGTAAAGAATGGACCGAACCTGAAATGGTGAAATTGGGTCCCGATACTTTCAATTATGTGCATCCTTTTGTTACGGGTGATGAACTGACCATTTACTTTGCCTCGAATAAGTCAGGCGGTTTTGGCGGCTACGACTTGTATAAAGCTACCCGTTCAAAGAAAACCAAACCTTTCGACAATATTCAGAATTTAGGAAATGTGGTCAATACCGCTGGTAATGAAGTCTTTCCCGCACTCCGCGGCGATAGTCTTCTTTACTTCTCTTCTGATGGTCACTATGGTTTCGGTGGATTAGATATCTATTATTCCGAATTTGTCAATGGAAAATATCAAACTCCTGAAAACCTGCTTTCTCCTATCAACTCAGAGGCGGACGAAATCGGTATTATGTTTGATGACGCTCCCGCTTTGGATCCCAAATCAAAAAGTCCGTACGTTGAAAAAGGTTATTTCTCATCTAATCGTGCCGGCGGTAAGGGTGGCGACGATATTTACTACTTCTTGCTCCGTCCGTTGGTTTACACCATCGCCGGTTTCGTAAAAGATGCTGCTAACCTCCAGCCCATCGACGGTGCAGTCGTCGAAATCATTGGTTCCGACGGTTCCTCCTACAAAACCAAGACCGATGTGAAAGGTTACTATAAGTTCGATAAGGACAAAATTATGGGTAGTACTACCTATAGTATGGTTACCACCAAGTCAGGTTATTTTGCCGAAAACAATACCGCATCCCAAACTACCGTCGGTCTGACTGAAAATACGGATTTAAAGCAAGATTTCCGTTTGACCCCAATCCCGAAGGAACCAATCGTCCTTCCGGAAATTCTGTACGATTTGGCTAAGTGGGATTTGAAACCGCAATATGAGGACTCTTTGATGTTCGTATATGACATTATGACGAAGAACCCGACCCTCGTCGTCGAGTTGCGTTCTCATACCGATATTCGTGCTGACGATAAGTACAACGAGGAACTTTCTCAAAAGCGTGCCCAGTCTTGCGTCGATTTCTTGGTTAACAAGAAAGGCATTGATCCCGCACGTATCGTCCCGAAGGGCTATGGTGAATATATGCCCCGTGTTCTGGATAGAGATATGACCGTCGTTTATAATCGTAAAAGTTTTACCTTCAAGAAAGGTACCAAGTTGACGGAAGAGTTCATCAATTCTTTGGGCTCCAAGGATGAAAAAGAAGCTGCTCACCAGTTGAACCGTCGTACTGAATTGTACATTTTGCGTGATGACTATGTTCCTGGCGGTGACAGTATCGCTCCGGTAGCCGAAGCAGGTCAAATTAACGTGTATAGACAAAAATCAATTCCGGTTACGATTTCCAAGGGTGTTGTCAAAGGAACCTGTTTTGCAAATAGTAAGACTTTCAACTTTGAGATGGTTCCCGGACAGGAAATTTATATGAATTATACGGAAGCCACTCGTTTCTTGAAAGACCATATTATTTTGGCTAAGGATTTTGAAGCCAAGAATGCCGCTATCAACGAAGAAGATGGTACCATTATTGAAAACTCTGTCCTTATTCTTCACGATTTCAATTTGGGTGATAATGAAGCTCAAAATGTCAAAGTGATTGTCAAGAAAGGTTTGACATCTTCCTTCCTCGTCGGAGAAGATTTCTTGAAATCTCAGTTCGGCAATTTCACAGTTGATAAGGCACAAAAAGCAATCGTTTTTGAAAAATAGAATCTTAATATCTTTATTGATCATTATGCTTGTTTCTCCCACGATAGGACAACCTATTGTGGGAGCGGCATTTATGGATACATACCTTCCTAAGGTGGAAGGTCGCCGGGTGGCGCTTTGTGCCAATCACACGTCTGTACTCAATGGTGTACATATTGTGGATACTTTGTTGGCTAAAGGTGTCAATATCGTCAAGATTTTCTGTCCGGAACACGGTTTCCGCGGTGAAGCCGAAGCGGGGGCCGTCATAGGTTCCTCAACCGATGCGAAAACAGGCCTCCCGATTATTTCTCTCTACGGAAGCAATAAAAAGCCACAACCGGAGCAGATAAAAGATATTGATGTCTTTATCTTTGATATCCAAGACGTTGGCTGCCGTTTTTATACGTACATTTCCACTTTGACATACGTGATGGAGGCCGCTGCCGAGTGTGGAAAGTCCGTCATTGTTTTGGATCGGCCAAATCCGAATGGTTATTTCGTTGACGGTCCAGTCTTGGATACGGCTTTCCGCTCTTTTGTCGGAATGCATCCGGTCCCCGTTGTCTATGGAATGACGATGGGCGAATATGCCACGATGGTTAATGAGGAGGGCTGGCTTGCCAATACGATCCGGTGTGATCTAACGGTGGTGCCATTGGCGAATTATACGCACGCCACTCGTTATTCTTTGCCGGTGGCTCCTTCCCCCAATTTGACGACAGACGCCGCTATCTACCTCTATCCGTCGCTTTGCCTGTTTGAAGGAACGGCCATCAGTGTCGGTCGCGGAACATCCAAGCCGTTTCAAGTTTTTGGACATTCTGAGTTGTTGGCTGGAGATTACTATTTTCAACCGGTTCCAATCAAGGGTGTGTCCGAAAATCCACCGCAGAAAGGTCTGCTTTGTCGTGGGCTCGATTTAACGGAATACGCTGAAAATCATTTGGATTCTGTTAATTCCTTCAGATTGGATTATCTTCTCTTTGCTTTTGAGAATTTTCCGAATGCCGATGCTGATTTTTTTACAAGCGCCTCTTTCTTTGATAAACTCGCCGGCTCAGATGTATTAAGAAAACAAATCTTGGCTCATCGTTCCGCTACGGAAATTCGTAATTCGTGGCAACACGATTTATTCGCTTTTAAGCGCTTGCGTAAGCAGTATCTTCTTTATCCTGATTTCGAATAATGGAACAGTTATTACAACTTGATACGGACATTTTCTTGTTTTTCAATGGGATGCACAATTCTTTTGCAGATGTGTTTTTCTATTACTTTTCTCAGATGTGGGTGTGGATTCCGTTGTATGTACTGCTTCTTTGGTGGATAATCAAAGTTTATGGAAGAAAATCGTGGTTGGTAATCTTGATGTTCGTCTTGACGACGGTTTTTGTGGATCAGAGTTGCAACTTCATTAAGCACAGTGTCTGTCGTCCGCGTCCGTCGCATACGGAAGCGTTGGAGCAGGACATCCATTTGGTCGCTGGTCCGGATGGAAATTTGTATTACGGAGGGGCGTACGGGTTTCCGTCAGCGCACGCGGCAAATACGATGGCGCTTGCTTTTTCTGTCATTTTCTTCCTTTCCAAACGTAAAAAATGGATAATTACGTTGGCTATTATCTGGTCACTCCTCTCGGCATACAGCCGTATCTATTTGGGAGTGCACTATCCCATCGATATATTATGTGGCTTTGTATTAGGAATTTGCTGGAGCTGTTTGCTCTTTTTTATCTATAAGAAATGGCTTTGCAATCTCTCTTTTAGAAAAAAATAAAAAATTTTTTTTAAGAGTTCTCTTATCCATTTTTTTTGTATTTTTGCAGCCTCAAAAAAGAACGGGGTGTGGCGCAGTTGGCTAGCGTACTTGCATGGGGTGCAAGGGGTCGGAAGTTCGAGTCTTCTCACCCCGACGTTCAAAAAAGAGAGGGTGATTATTTTTAGTCACCCTCTTTTGTTTTATGCGTTTTTCAAGGAAATCTGTTTCTTGTATGTCAACACATAGCATCAAATGCTTTTGCTATAGTTTGGTGATTCACTTGTGATAGTGACGTCGTGCGGGTGATTTTCCAGCACGCCGGCATTGCTGATACGACAGAACTGGGCTTGGTGAAGTTGGTCGATGGTGGCCGCGCCGCAATAGCCCATACCGGCCCGCAGTCCGCCTGCCATCTGGTAGAAAACCTCGCTCAGTGTTCCTTTGTAGGGCACTCGTCCCGAGATTCCTTCGGGTACCAGTTTTTTTGTGTCTTCTATGTCTCCTTGCATATATCGGTCTTTGGAGCCGCACTGCATTGCTTCAAGTGATCCCATCCCTCTGTATGCTTTGTATTTGCGACCGTTGTATAGAATGGTGGCTCCAGGCGCTTCGTCCACGCCGGCCAACAAACCTCCTAACATAACCGTGTTGCCGCCCGCCGCAAGTGCCTTCACAATATCACCGGAGAAACGTATTCCTCCGTCAGCAATTAACGGTATGTCTGTGCCTTGCAGCGCTTTGTGGACATCATAGATGGCGCTCAATTGTGGAACCCCGACACCCGCAACTACTCGCGTTGTACAGATACTTCCGGGACCAATGCCGACTTTCACCGCGTCAGCACCGGCCTCTGACAAGCGAAGGGCGGCGTCACCCGTGGCAATGTTGCCGACGATGACTTCGGCTTGCGGGAAATGCGCCTTGATGGACTTCAGCGCATCAACGATGCCTTTGGAATTGCCGTGCGCGGAGTCGAGAACGAGAGCGTCTGCACCGGCTGACACTAATGCCTCTGCACGTGTCATCGTCTCTTTCGATATGCCGATGGCAGCAGCAACACGCAAGCGTCCGGCTTCATCTTTGCAAGCATTCGGCTTGTCCTTCGCCCGCGTGATGTCTTTGTATGTGATTAAACCCACCAAATGTCCAGCAGTATCAACTACCGGCAATTTTTCGATTTTGTATTGCTGCAATATGTCCGCGGCATCTTGCAAAGTGGTCCCAGGTTTGGTGGTGATTAACTTTTCTCGCGTCATCACTTCGGCAACGGGACGTGCAAACGCTTTTTCGAAACGGAGGTCGCGGTTAGTGACGATACCGACGAGAATGCCGTTGTTGTCAATGACCGGAATACCACCGATTTTGTAGTTGGCCATCATCGAGAGCGCGTCACCAACAGTCTGTTGCGGGTGCATCGTTACCGGATTGGAAATCATACCGCTTTCCGCACGTTTCACCATCGCCACCTGATGTGATTGTGCCTCAATGGGCATATTCTTGTGAATTACCCCAATCCCACCTTCACGAGCCATCGCGATGGCGAGTTTCGCTTCAGTAACCGTATCCATCGCCGCGGAAACAAACGGCGCATTCAACGTAATGTGTTTGGTAAATTTCGACTTGAGGCAGACTTCGCGCGGCAGCACTTCCGAGTAGCCCGGAATCAACAAAACATCATCAAAAGTCAAGCCATCTAATTGGATTCGATCTTGTAAAAATGACATATAATTTTGATATTAAATTTGAAATAGATGTCATCGATTGAGGTGTAGTTGTTATTGTTTGTGGCCACCAATACGGGCTTTGATAATTGTGGCCCAGAGTTTGGATACGTCGGAATGTGCCTCGGCGTGATTGAGAAAACATTCCATTGTGTTTTTCATTAGCATAGCGATGGTAAGCGGCCCTACGCCGCCGGGAACAGGCGTGATAAACCCCGCAATCCCTTTCACGGCATCAAAATCCACGTCGCCAACGACCTTTCCTTCGGCATTACGGGTAATCCCTACGTCGATAACGACCGCACCGGGCTTCACCATATCGGCGGTGATGAGCTTTTCCTGTCCCGCTGCCACTACGAGAATGTCAGCCAGAGATGTGATGGCCTTTAGGTTTTCTGTTCCCGTGTGGGCGATGGCCACGGTGGCGTTCTCGTCCAGTAGTAACTTCGCGACGGGTTTGCCAACGATATTGCTGCGTCCCACAATCACGGCAAACTTCCCACTGATGGGCACTCCCGTGGTCTTGATGAGTTGGATGACACCTTTGGGCGTGCAGGGCGCTATGCCGTGCGTGCCTTGCCACAACGATCCGACATTCAGTGAATTAAATCCATCAACGTCTTTGTCCTTGGCAATCGCATCTACCACGTGGTCTTCATTGATGTGCGAGGGAAGGGGTAATTGTACCATAATGCCATCAACCAGTGGATCCTCATTCAGAACGTGGATAATGTTGATGAGTTCCTTTTCGTAGATGTTCGATTTGAGCGTTATCAGTCGCGCATCCATCCCTAATGAGTTGGCTGTGTTTACCTTATTGTTGACATAGCGCATACTGCCTTCATCATCACCAACAATGATGACATATAGCGATGGCCGCCGACCATATTGCTTTTCCAACAAAGGAATTTGTTCGCGTATTTTTTCTTTGATGCGTTCTCCAAGTTTTTTTCCATCAATGATTTCAGCCATATTGAGATTAGTTTGATTATTATTAGTGAGATGTTTTATGAAAACATTTAATCTTTTTTATCCTCAATTGCCCATCGGACAATGTAATCACGGAGAAAAGATTGTCGCATTCTATCTTTTTTATTCTTTGAAAAATGTCTTTTTTGACGGATTGCAAATTTACACCTTTTCTAATTACCATCAGCGTGTGGCCGCAGAAGTTTTTTAATTATTATCATAAACTTCGTATATATTTGATAATTAGTTGATTGTTGTTGCCGAAACAATCAGCATAAAAAGATTTATTCACGGCCAACGCGGCCGGGACTTCTTATCGTAATAAAGAAAAAAAATAACTTTAAAAAACTTTGTACCTTTGCCGCCTGATTGAAAGGTGGACTTTTAAATGTTTTTTGGTATGCATTTTCATTATCATAAAAAACAAAAGTAGTATAATTGTTGATACTTAGTCGTTTAAAAATAAATTCCTTTAAAACCTTGTCATTATGGACAAAATCATCATTTTGGATTTCGGGTCGCAATACACGCAACTCATCGCTCGTCGTGTGCGAGAGATGAATATTTATAGTGAGATATTGCCGTATAACAAGTTCCCTCAAAACGCAATCGGTGTTCGCGGAGTGATTCTTTCCGGCAGTCCGTTTTCTGTGAATCAGTCCGATGCATTCCGCCCCGATTTGTCCGAAATTAGAGGAAAGTTCCCGATTCTTGGAATCTGTTACGGCGCGCAATATCTTGCCCACACTTCAGGCGGGCGAGTGGGCAGCAGCCAAACCCGTGAATACGGTCGCGCACGTCTCTCTGCCTTTAACGCCTCTGACCCGCTTCTCCTCGGTGTCCACGACAACTCACAGGTCTGGATGTCGCACGGAGATACCATACTCCAACTTCCCGACAATTTCCAGATTATTGCGAGTACCGCCGAAGTTCCTGTGGCGGCATATCGAATGGGTGGCGAACCAACGTGGGCCGTCCAGTTTCATCCTGAAGTCTATCACTCTGAAGACGGTGCGGCCATTCTCCGGAATTTTGTAATCGGCATTTGCGGCTGTCGTCCCGATTGGACTCCCGACTCATTCATCGAAAGCACGGTATCCGAGCTACAGCAGCAACTTGGCAGTGACCAAGTGGTACTCGGACTCTCAGGCGGTGTCGATTCAACCGTGGCTGCTATGCTTTTGCACAAAGCGATTGGAAATAATCTCCATTGTATTTTTGTGGATAACGGTCTGCTTCGTTTGAATGAGTTTTCCTCCGTCTTGGAACACTACAAAGTTCTTGGTCTCAATGTTATAGGTGTTGATGCGTCTCAACATTTCTATGATGCACTCCGAGGGGAGACCGATCCAGAGAAAAAGCGCAAGATTATTGGCAAAGGCTTCATTGAGGTTTTTGAGAACGCGGCGAAAAAACTCAACAATGTGAAATGGCTTGCCCAAGGGACCATTTATCCCGACCGCATCGAGTCGCTTTCGATTACTGGAATGGTAATCAAGTCTCATCACAATGTGGGGGGGCTTCCGGAACGTATGAAAATGCAAGTAGTGGAGCCGCTTCGGTTGCTTTTCAAGGACGAGGTGCGTGAGGTGGGACGAAAACTCGGATTGCCAGAGTCTTTCATCCTCCGTCATCCTTTTCCTGGCCCGGGATTGGGAGTGCGTATCCTTGGCGACATTACCCCGGAAAAGGTGAGAATGTTGCAGGAAGCCGACGATATTTTTATCAACGGATTGAGAACTAATGGTTTATACGACAAGGTGTGGCAGGCAGGCGTGATTTTATTGCCTGTACAGTCGGTAGGAGTTATGGGCGACGAGCGTACTTACGAGCGTGCAGTGGCACTGCGTGCGGTTTGCTCCACCGATGGAATGACCGCCGACTGGACCGACCTGCCGAATGACTTTCTGCGAGCGGTGTCCAACGAGATTATTAACAAGGTGAAAGGAATCAACCGCGTGGTTTATGATATCAGTTCAAAGCCTCCTGCGACAATCGAGTGGGAATGATTCAGATAAGTCAAAAAAAAATGGGATGAAAAAATCATCCCATTTTTTTGATTTAAGTTCCTACTTATCTTTTAGAAACTTTGTAGCTTTTAACACCGTTTTCGGTGGTGACTTTCAGAATGTACATTCCGTTTGCCAAACCGTCAACAGAAAGGGTGTGAATATCACCGATTTCAGCTGCAACACGTTGTCCCTGGAGGTTGTATAATTCAACCTGTTGAATAGCATTGTCAGAATTGATGTTGATAACGTTGGTAGCAGGATTCGGGAAAACAACCATATTGTCGGCATTTTCCATATCGTCAATGTTAACAGCTCCGTAGGCAATCATAGCATTGAGAACGCTTGTGAAACTTGATCCAGTTGCGTTGAATACTTGGTTGTTGTTTGCATCAAAGAGACGGATGTATCCATTAGAGATGCCGTCACCGTAGGAGTCTTTCACTTCCAAACGATAGCAACCCTCCGTGCTGAGCGTAAGAGCAAATTCGTTGACACTGCTGTTTGTGAATGAAGAGCTGGAGGATACAACGTTGCTGTTGGGTCCATAGAGTTTATAAGATGTTTCGCTAGCATAACTGTCGGTTTTGATTTTCAAAGTCATAGTGCTTGTGCCAGCAGCAATATTTTTCTTAATCGTGACTGATTTTTCAGTTCCTGTGTAGGCTTGATTGTTGATTTCAGTGATTTTGACAGTGATGGCTTGATTCGTATTGGTAGCGATAGGCAGGTTGGGAAGTTGGATGTCTTGGCTTGCAAGTGAAGCAATGGAGCCAGTCCACGTCCAAGTTTGGGCAGCACCACCGGCTATGGTGTATTCAAAAGTGATGGATGTAATGGCATCGCTTCCACAGTTGCTTACCGTGGCTTTCACTGCTGCATCGTTCGTGCAATCGTTGATTGCAACTTGCGAAAGTTGGTCAATAGCTCCTGCGATGGCAGGCATATTAATATTTTCGATTTCAGCTTGGCAGCCGGTTAAAATTTCTTGGTTGCCTTGAGCTACGAAAGCAATGAAATGCAAGTCTTGGAGTTTGGCAGTAATAGCATTCGGAGAACCTAATGATTCGGGAATAGTATAGGTGTAAGTTTTTTCTACGAATGAACCTTGTGTGGTTGTTGTAATCTCTTCTCCCCATTGTCCCGTAATGTAACCACGGAACATATGCATATGGTTGTACTGACTGCCAACGACTTGTGTCGGATTGAGCGATGAACCGGACTGACTGCCAAGAACGTTGTTCTGGACGATGGCAACATTCAGCTTGTTGGTGGATGTTGCTTCGTTTGCCGTATAGTACAATTGGACGGTGAGACTCAGTACGCGAGTTGACCAGTCCAATGTGCCGCGGGCAGCAATGTTAACAGGAGAAGTTTGCGCCATAATGGTATTGCAAGCAGAAGACCATTCACCTCTACCAAGGGCGGTTACGCTGCCGGAAAATACGTGTCTGTTTACAGTTCCAGACGGAAATCCGTCCAAACCAGTTTGATTCATAAGAGCGGTTCCAAACGTAGTGGTGTAAGTGTTGGCAGCATAACTCCCGACGTGAATGTTAATCGGGAAAACACGACCGGGGTTGTTAGTCGCCAACTGGTTCGCAATCTTATGTCCATCAGGACAATAGCCGCAGTTAATGCCGGTGTATTCTTCCAAGATGACGTTCTTGTTGGAAACCGTTGTCGGTACAAATTGTTCGCCCTGCGCAATGACGCTCATTGCCATAAGCACAAACATAGCTGTTGATAGTAAAACTTTTTTCATAATTAAAAAATTTGTTTATAATTAGTTGCTTTTTTCGGTTTTATTCATAAAAACGAGCCGCAAAAATAGAAAAAAGATTGTAAATATTACTTGTTTATAAAAAAAAAAATGTGCAGTGGTTAACTCGTAAATTGGCAGTACCTTTGCGCGTTTTTAAATATTCAAATTATGAAAAAGAAATTGATTGTTTTGGCTGCCTTAGTCCTATTCTGTTTTTCTACTTTTGCTCAAACCCGCCACAATGCGGCCCCTTATAACAACGGCATTGGTGCTACCATCGGTTTTATGAATGGTGTGACTTTCAAGACTTTCCCGACCAATAATTTGGCTATCCAGTTGGACTTGGGCTACCGTTTTCACAGCTATGCTCCCGCTATCTTTTCTTTCAATCCAAACTTGATGTACCAGGGCGCCATCAAAAACGGCTTCTATTGGTTCGTCGGTGGCGGTTTGAATGTTGGTGCAACGCTGCCTCGTTACGATTACTTGGCCGGTTATCGTTATGTGACACAGCCCGCCGATTTCGTTTTCGGTGTTAATGCCATCGGCGGAGTTGAATATAAGTTCCCGAATATTCCTCTCGCTTTGCAAGCCGACGTCCGCCCGGGTTTTTTCCTCTTCTCTAATCATAAATATCACGACCCCTATCTTGCTTTCGACTATAATTTTATCAACGTTAGCGCACGCTACACATTCTAATTATGAAGGTCAATTTTCATACGCACAGCACCTACTGCGACGGAAAGGAACCGATAGAAAAATTTGTGGCAAAAGCCGTTGAATTGGGCTACAACCAACTTGGCTTCTCCTCGCACGCTCCCGTCCCTTTCGAAAATGATTTCGGAATCAAAGAGAATGAAATTCCCACTTACGTGAAAGAAATTGAGACACTGAAAGCGCAAAATCCCTTCCTACAACTCTTTTATGGTTTGGAATGCGATTTCATTCCCGATATGACCAAGCCGTTTTCCTATTACCAATCGCAATTCGGTTTGGACTACATCATCGGTGGAGTGCATCTCGTGCGTCCTGAAAATAGTGACCACATCTGGTTCATCGATGGCTCCAAACGAGAAATCTACGATGACGGCCTCCGTGACTTTTTTGGTGGCGATGTGAAAAAAGCTGTCGTCCGTTTTTGGGAACAGACTTTTGAAATGATTGAAACCCAGCAGTTTGATATCATCGCTCACTTTGATAAAATCAAAATGCATAATCAAAAACGTTATTTTACCGAGAAAGAGGAGTGGTACGTCCGACTGGTGGATCATTGCGTGGACTTGATTCGACAAAAGCAACTGATTGTGGAAATCAATACGCGCGGTATTTACAAAGGCCGCTGCCCCGATTATTACCCATCCGATTATGCGCTGTCGCTCATTTCCAAGTTCGGCATTCCAATGGTTGTCAGCACCGACTGCCATAAGTCGGAGGAGCTTCCTTTGATGCGTGACGAAGCCATTGAACATCTTAAACAATTTGGTATCAAGTATTTAATGTATAGAAAGAATAATCAATGGGAAGAAAGTCCGCTTGTTTAATCTTCGGAATTTTGTTTTGTGCCGGTTCCTTGTTCGTGGGACACGCGCAAGATTCCAACTATGTTCGAAAGAACATCGCCGTTTTGACATCGCCGGAAATGTTTGGTCGTAGTGGTGCTCACGACGGAGAATACAAGGCCGCTTCCTTCATTCGTGAACAACTTCTCGCACTCGGTGCTATGCCGTTAGGGGAGGATGGCTTCCAAAAATGGACCACGCCGGCTCATAAGATGGAGGGGAAAGTCTCTATGAAAACGAAGTCGCGCGAGCTTAGCCCCTTTGACGGTTATCGCATCGCCCCTTACTCGCATTCCCTGAATGTGGATAATGCCCCCGTCATCAGAATCGATGCCTCCTTGCTACTGGATACGGCTCGTATGGAACAATTTATTGCCGACAATCAGTCCCGTTTGAAAAAGTCCGTACTTTACGTCGATGCTGTGGTGTGGAAAAATTCAAAACAGATCTCTTCCGAGCAGGTCAATAAATGTCTCCGTGCACTCACTTTCAACAACCCGTTTCAAACTTTGGCCATTTTGGTCGGTGTGGATCAACTTCCGACGTGGGGACTGAATTATACCGATTTTGAACGTGATTTTGCTTATATCTATGTGATTAGAAGTAAGATGCGTAAAAGCTGTAAGACGGTTTCCGTTCACTTCACCAACCAGTTTTATGTGAAGCATACGCAAAATGTCTGTTTCTCCATTCCCGGTACTTCGGAGCCCGATCAGTTTGTAGTGCTTACGGCCCATTACGACCACTTGGGCTGTATGGGCGATTCCGTCATCTTTTTCGGGGCTCACGACAACGCTTCAGGTACCGCCGCCGTTATGGATTTCGCCCGCCACTATAGCCAGAATCCGCCTCGTTACACGACCGTTTTTCTGTTGTTGAGCGGTGAAGAAAGCGGTCTGAAAGGTTCCAAATATTTTGTTGACCATACGCTGATTCCGTTTGAAAAAATCAAAATGGTAATCAATCTTGATATGTTTTGCGGCGCCGACGAAGGAATTACTGTCGTTAATTCCGATGGCGAAAATACGGCCTCTTTTTATGATGAAATGGTGAAAATCAATGAAGAAAAGCATTATGTCGCTCTGGTTAAGCCGAGAAGTAACACGGCCAATAGTGACCATTATTTCTTTTCAAAACATTGTCCCGCCATATTTATCTATACGATGGGTGGCCGTTACGGCAGTTACCACCATTTTACCGATACGTGTGACCGGTGCGGTTTGAACTGCTATTCAAACGTTTTCTCTTTGCTAAAAGAAGCGATTGAGAAACTCTGATTTCCCGTTTCGTTAATCGTCGCGGTTATCGTGGCAATCGCAGGTGGAGGTGACTTTAATGTCCGTATTCGGTAAAAGTTTCTCCATCTTTTCTAATTCGGTATTCCGAATGTCAATTTGCCTTAAATCAATGACTTGCAACGTATTTTGAAGTTCGGAAATGCTTTCCGGAAGAACGTACAACGGATTTTCCCACGCATCAATGTAGGTGAGTTTTGTCAAACTTCCGATGCTTTCAGGCAGATATTCAATCAGATTCCGACAGATGATGAGCGTTTTCAGGTTGACGAGCTCGCCAATGCTTTCCGGCAGCCGAATCAGGTGATTGCCCATCACGTTCAGATATTCCAATTTTTTTAATGTCCCAATTTTTTCGTTCAGAACGTTCAGTTTGCATCTTGCAACGGTAAGTTCTTGTAAATTATTAAGTTGAAAAAGTTCCTCCGGAAGTGAGTCCGCCTTGATTTTCAGTTTCAAACGATACACTTTCTCCTTGTTCGCCAAGGCCTCTTCTAACGAAGTGTAGATGGGCTCTTTTTTTAACGCTTCTTCTGTTAAAAGTTGAGGAAAGACATCTATTATAGATAATAGTAGAACGATGAAACAAAGTGCCTTTTTCATTTCTGAATCTGCTTATTCATAGACTAATTTGTTCATAAAGAAAACGTAGCGTTTGCCTTTGGCTCCTTTTCCCTTATTGATGATGTATTGGTACCCCGATGCGACGTAATTGTCTCCGTACCAGTGTTCTAAACGAGTGTCAATGTTGTAATCGACGGCGTCCTGTCGGAAATTGGTCTCAATGGACATTGTCTCCATCTTTTCAATGGTCTCGTACCCGTTTACCAACGTGTAAAACAGATGGTTGGCTTTCGGGTAAAATATGATGGCGTTTTCATCCTGGAAATCAATGCAAACTCTTCGGTACAACTGCTTGGTAATGATGTTGGTAAGCGGAATGTAATGATCCCAGATGAGTTCGCCTTTTCGGTTGAACGTGGTGACGTAAGCGTTGATGAATCGATAGCCGACAAAAGTCTGCTGCGGTGTGCTCGTGTATGCCCCGTAGAAATTATCGTACGTGTTGTAGTTGTAATCGTATTCTGGATAGTAGACTTCCGTAATAAAAGAAAACTGCTTCGAGGTGTGTCCTGTGTTGCCAATCAGCAGTTGAAGATTCAAATTCCGTCCCTTCAACTTTTCATATTGCCCGTCATTTGCCGCCTTCAGTTGCGTGTAATTGTAGAAACGGGTGCTGTCAAATTCAAAATCGTGCAGAAGAATAGTGTAAACTCCTGAATGTAAGTTTGTTGAATATCTGTCTTGAAGCGTGTTGTATGTCCCCATCAGCAAGGTTGTATCTTTATTGATGACAATGGCATTGGCCGAATTGTAGATGTAGTCGCCTTTGCTTGGGGTACTTGACAAAAAGGAACGGATGTCAGCCTTGTTATTGGCCCATTCGTATTCACAAAGGAAGATTTCCCCGGCATCATTGCTTTGGTACTCTTTTAATCCAATGAGCCAGCGTTGGTTGAACGTGTCGGCTACGCAAAATTCGTATTTGTATGGAAAGATGTTTCCAAGGCAGAAAAGGTCATATTTTTCTTGATGAAAGAAGTAAATGCTGTCCTGTTTGTTGGTGATGGCGATGGCGGCAAGGCATTCGTCATTCGCGACGAGTTTGTTGATATTCCCGTTTTTCAGTTCCGAGAGCGTGTCAATTCGGTATTTTTCCGCATTAAGGTCGATGGTCATAAGGAAGGACTTGACGGGTTCCTTTTTGGGAAAACTTTTTTGAAAAAGGATGTACAGGAAATTTTCGGTCGAAGCACAGGCCGAAAAGGTTGTTAATGCAGGAAGTTGAAGCGCGAAAATGTAATTCTTCTGGAGATTGGTATCATAGTTGATGAAGATCCAAGAGGTGGAGTCTTCGGTTGCAGCGGCCGTTTCGTAGAAGACGAAGGCACCGTGCGTTCCCACTAATTCGGAGTGAAAGTCGTCGTGGTCTTTGGCCGTTTCCAATTCAATGCGAATGGGAGCATCGTGCTGTGCCCAAGACAAAGATTGGATGAGGAATAGGAGGATTGTTGCTAAGTATTTGATTTTCATAATTTAAGATATCATTCCCCAAAACTTTTCTCGTTTCATCAACTGTTGGAGTCGGTTGGATATGATTGCATTTTCGGGTTTTGTCAGGTTCGGATCTGCTTCAAGAATGGTTTTTGCGAGGTTGCGCGTGTAAGCCACCAATTTTTCGTCTTTTACGATGTCAGCGATTTTGAAATCCAAAATCCCGCTTTGCTGCGTCCCTTGCAAATCACCGGGGCCGCGCAACTTGAGGTCGAAGTTGGCGATTTCAAAACCGTCCGTCGTGCTGACCATCGCGTTGAGACGCTGCTTCCCCTCGTTGGAGAGTTTGTTCCCCGACATCAGGATGCAGTATGATTGTTCGCCGCCACGGCCTACGCGACCGCGTAGCTGGTGTAACTGCGATAGTCCGAAACGTTCCGCGTTTTCAATCACCATTATGGTGGCGTTCGGGATGTCAATGCCGACTTCAATCACCGTCGTGGAAACCAAGATGTTCGTCTCGCCTTTGCTAAATCGTTGCATTTCAAAATCTTTCTCCTCCGGTTTCATTTTCCCGTGGACCATTCCGACGGCGTAGTGGGGGAGCGGAAAAACGCGCGACATAGCTTCAAAGCCGGCTTGCAGGTCAAGCAAGTCTAAGTTTTCGGATTCTTTAATAAGAGGATAAACGACGAAAACCTGTCGGCCGCGATCGATTTGCTGTTTCATCAAACCGAACATTTTCAGCCGGTCTTTTTCGTATAAGTGTGTGGTTATAATGGGTTTACGACCTTGCGGCAATTCGTCAATGACGGAGACATCCAAGTCCCCATAAACGGTCATAGCGAGCGTACGGGGAATGGGAGTGGCCGTCATAACCAAAATGTGTGGCGGAGTCACATTCTTTTTCCACAATTTTGCCCGCTGTTCTACACCAAAACGGTGCTGTTCATCAATGACGGCGAGGCCGAGATTTTGAAAGCGGACCTCATCTTCAATCAAGGCGTGCGTGCCGATAAGGATGCGGATTTCTCCGTTCAGAAGCCCTTCGTGAATGGCACGGCGCTCTGCCGTCTTCGTGGAACCGGTGAGCAGCGCCGCTTTTACCGGCATTCCCTCCAACTGACGACTGATGTTTTCATAATGTTGCGTCGCCAAAATTTCTGTGGGCGCCATCAGGCAGGATTGAAATCCGTTGTCATTGGCTATCAGCATAATAAGTAGCGCTGTGATGGTTTTGCCACTACCTACATCGCCTTGAAGCAAGCGATTCATCTGCCGTCCGCTGCCCAAGTCGGAATAAATCTCTTTAATCACTCTTTTTTGAGCATTGGTCAAATCAAATTTCAATTTGTTATGGTAGAAGTAATTGAACGTTTCTCCAATGCGAGAAAAGATGAAACCGCGGAATTTTCTTTCAGTTAATAACTTGAGTTTTAATAATTTGAGTTGGGTATAAAAAAGTTCGTCGAATTTGAGACGAAGGGTGGCCATTGCTAACTTTTCCTGATTTTCAGGGAAATGAATATTGTACAATGCCTCTTTCAGCGAAGGAAGTTTGTGATTTTCAATGAGTTCTTGCGGAAGAAGTTCTGGAAAGATGCTGAATTTGTGCTGAATGAGCAGTGCCGCCGTCAGTTTGGCTACGCCTTTGGAATCGAGTCCGGCTTTTTTTGCCTTGTCCGACGTGTTGTACAAAGGATAAAAATGCTGTGGAATGTTGTTTTCACTCCTGGCGTTGGGGTCAATGATTTCGGGATGCGAAATGTTCCATCGGTTGTTGAACAGGGTTGGTTTGCCAAAAATGATGATGTTTTGGTGACGTTCTTGGAGCACCTCCTCTATCCACTTGATTCCGTTGAACCACACCAATTCGATGGTACCCGTTCCGTCGGTGAATTGTGCCGACAGACGTTTGGTGCGGTTTTCTCCAAGAATCTGGTAGCCCGTGACGTCGCCCCGAAATTGCATATAGTTTCCTTCCGTCTGAATGTCGCAAATCCGGTAGATGGTGGATTTGTCCACGTGTCGGAACGGAAAGTAGTAGAGTAGGTCGTTGTAGGTGAAAATATTGAACTCGCGCCGGAGCACTTCCGCGCGTTTGGGCCCCACGCCCTTCAAATATTCAATCGGGGTTTGTAAAAAATCCTCGTTCACCTTTTCTTTTTATTAAATGATGGGACGAATCGTTAGCCTGTCGATTTTCTGCAATGCTTCTACCAACGAATCTGCATCTCTTTTTTGAACGATAAATTCAATGATGCAGTCCGATTCATACGATTGCCCCGTTATCTTAACTGTTTCTCTTTTAAGTAATTGCATTACCTTGTTCATCGCCAAGGGAGGAAAATGGACGATGTATTTTTCTTCAACGAATTTTTCAATGATGGTATTGTTGTCCAAAGCGTCCTTCGCCGCAACTTTGTACGCATTGAGCAATCCGCTGACACCGAGTTTGACTCCGCCGAAATACCGGACGACAATAATCAGCGTGTCTGTCACGTCTTTGGACAGAAGTTGCCCGTGAATGGGCCTTCCTGCTGTTCCGGATGGTTCTCCGTCGTCATTCAGCCGGTAGGCATCCTTGTTCGGCCCCAGAATGTATGCGTAGCAGTGGTGCCGCGCATCGTAGTACCGTTTCTTGACTTCCGCCACTCGTTCCTTCACCTCCTCTTCTGTCTTGACGGGAAAGGCAAGAGCAATGAACTTGCTCCCTTTTTCACGATAGACTCCTTCCGACTCTCCGGCAATGGTATGGTAAGTGTAATCAAACATCTACGTATGTTGGTTTTGAGGGCGCAAAGGTACGCGATTTCTTGAAAATAAGGGCTTGTTAAAAAAAATGATTTTAAGAAATATCGGGATTGTTCCAGATGTTCCAACTTGCTTCTGCCTGGTGTTGAAGCATCATCGCCCCATTGCAAATTTCTGCCCCGCGCTGACGTCCTTTTTCTAAGAATGCTGTCATTTCGGGGTTGTAAATCATATCGAATAAAATGTGTTTTGGTGTGATGAATTCGTAGGGAATATCAGGAAATTCCTCATTATCAGGGAACATTCCCACGGGTGAGGCATTGACGATGAGTAAATGTTTGAGGATAAGGTCCCCTGTCAGTTGCGAGTAGGTGAGGGGGGCTTTTTCTTTGTTGCGGGAAACGAGCATCGAAGGAATCCGAAGCATAGAAAGCGCGTAGATGGCGGCTTTTGCCGCTCCGCCGGTTCCAAGCACTAAAGCACGTTTGGGCATTCGTGCCGTTAATTCCATCAGACTTTCCGCGAAGCCAATGTAGTCGGTGTTGAAACCAAGCAAGTGAGGTGTGCCGTTATCTCGGATGACTTTCACCGTGTTGACGGCGCCTATGGACGCGGCGGCCTCGTCAATTCGTGTGAGGTAGGGGAGTATTTCTTCTTTGTATGGGGAGGTGACATTAAACCCCGCCAAGTCTGCATTTTCGTTGACGAAGCGGGGAATTTCAGTGATTTTTTCTAACGGAAACAGACGGTATTCTACTCCTGTAATGTTTTCTGTTTCAAACTTTTGTTGAAACAAACGGGGAGAGGCACTGTGCGCCAATGGGTAACCGACGAGTCCGTATGTTTTCATCGTTATTTGTTTTCTTCTACGTTGCTCTTTTTTCTTTTTTTAATTCCTTTAAAAATAAGATAAGCAACGAAAACAGCACCTAATCCTAACAGTACCCACGAGAGTTCGTGGCTGTATTGTGAAATCAAATCTTGCTGTCCGTGAGCAACATAGCCGAGAATTGCAAGAATGATATTCCAAATGAGTGCTCCGAGTGTCGTGTAGCCGACAAAAGCAAAAATGTTCATTTTGGCCAAACCAGCTGGGATTGAGATGAGTTGCCGTATTACGGGAACCAATCTTCCGATGAGCGTGGACGAGTTGCCGTGTTCCACAAAGTAGGCCTCCGCTTTTTGTACTTTTTCTTTGTCGATGAGACAAAGGTGTCCTAATTTGCTGTCGGCGAACCAATAGACGAAAGGCCGTCCTAACCAAATGGAAATGATGTAGTTAACTAATGCGCCAATCAGTGCGCCCAAGGTGGCAAAAAGAATGACGAACAGCACATTCAGAAAATTGCTGTCAGTTACGTTCAAGGAAGAACCTTCGTTGCAGGCAGCGTAGGCAGCCGGCGGTACGACAATTTCTGATGGAAAGGGGATGAACGAACTTTCCAATGCCATCAATGCAGTGACATTCAGGTAGTTGAGGTTGTTCGTGTACCAGCTCCCGATACGTGCTACAAAACCGGCATCTTGTTCAGATGCCGGTTCCATATTTTGTTCTTCTGTAGCAGTTGCGGGCTGTGCGTTGGCCGTTGTTTTGGTGGGTGCGCAGCTTGCTAATACGATAACTGCGAGCAAAAGCAGAATTTTTTTCATATTGCCTTATTCTTTGGGCTGTGTGTATTTTTCAATGACGGCATTCAGTTCGGCGGGAACCTCTTTTCCAAGTTGCAACTTTAACTGTTTCAACATTTTAGCATTCTGGAAATGATCCGGTTCAATTTCAAATGCCTTTTGAGCCCAGTCGTGTGCCTTGTTCATCATAGCATCTTGTTCTTCTTTGTATTGAGCAGCCAGATCGTAGTTGCGTTCTTTAACGGCTTCATTTCTCTTTTCAATGATTCCGTTGACTTTCAAGAAGTAACCGTAAGCCATCATATTGTTGAGGGAGAAATCTTTCGGATTCTTTTCGAGGGCTTTGTTGATAACCATTTCGGCTTTTTCGTACATACCGGCGTTCATCAAATAGTTGGCGGCATCAGACATAACGCTGGCCATCGTGTCATATTTGCAGACGCGTTCGAGTGCTTTATCCATTTTAACCGTGTCACCGATTTCTGCATTGTAACCGAGGTCAAGCAGGTGAATGTAAACGATGTATTTTTCGTTGACATTTTTCTTGGCAGCAGAAAGAACTTCTTTGCATTTGTCCATTTCTTTTGCTTTGCTGTGCAAGTTGTAAGCAAGAAGATACGTATCCACGAAGTTCGTGTTGGCTTTGATAGCTTCGTCCAAAACGGCGAGTTGTGCAGCTTCGCCACCTCTTTCAAGAGCATAGTTGGCGAGGTTGTAGTAGCAGATACCGGCCGACTGCTTGCTTCCGCTGGCGGTGTAGCATTTAGCAGCTGCGCGGATGTACTGTTCCGCTTTCTCGTAATCTTTGGCTTTGGCTGCGTCCATACCGATGGCCTTGAGCGGGTCGGCGCAAATGCGTTGTCCTTCTTTCGGATCAATAACGCCATCGTCCTGAACGTCATTGTCGATTTCCATTGCTTTGTAGAAGCTTTCGTATGCAATCCAGAGTGCGTCCGGGTTTTTGGAGACGTATGCGGGGTTCTTTTCCAAACGTTCCTGGTCTTGGCTATAGACTCTCAAATAGACGTTGCCTTTGTATAACCAAGCTTTGGCGCTACCTTCGTTGCCAGGCATACACTCGTCGATTTTCTTTTTGGCTTCCATAATTTTCTTGTTTTGCAAGGACATCCAAACGTCTTGCAAACAGCTTTGTCCGTAACTGCACCCGATAAATGCTGAAATGAGTGCGAATAAGATAACTTTTTTCATAATTGTATTATTTAAATGATTTTCAATAATTTATTATTGGTTGATGCGTTTGTCCATTGCATCGGCTTTGTCGTTTTGCAAAAGGCGAAGGTAAATCTCTTTGAGCTTGTGCATCAGGGTTTTGTCATTCGGTTCTTGCTGAAGTGCTTTTTCAAAGTATGTAGCCGAACGACTCAAATAACCATCGGCTTCGTTCTTTAACGTTTGCGCCTCTTTTTTATTGCCGGAAATGTCTAACTTGTTTGCTTCAAGATATTTTGCATTTCCGATATTGTCGCAACAAACGCCAAGATTATAGACCACCACATAATTGTTGGGTGTACGGTCGTATGCCTTTTTCAAAAGAGTTTCCGCTTCCACATACGATTCGTCTTTTATGTACAGATTGGCCGCATTGACCACTGCTTCAGGAACTTGGAAAACACTTGCAGGCAATTTGTCTAACAACTCTCTCCCTTTTTTGTTTTCTCCAATCCAATAGTAATAATCGGCTTCCGCTACAAGAATATGGGCGTTGTTCGCATCCTTGGCTTTTGCTTTTGTGATGAGCTGAAGCACATCGGATTTTTGATTGTTTGTCTTGTAACTCTCTATCAATCTGATATAAACGTTCATATTTTCGGAACCGTCGTCAATGGCCTTCTGATAATATTTTTGTGCATTGGCGTTGTCTTTCAACATTTCAAATGTGTAGGCATAATAGTAGTAGAGTTCTCCCTGAAGCGGGTATTCGGGCTTTTGCATTTCGTAACTTTCTGCGGCCAACTTCAAAACTTGATTGGCTTTTTCAAATTTATTGGCAATCAATTCATTGACTCCTTCAATGAAAAGAATAGGGTACAATTTCGGCAGTGCTTCGTACGGAGCTAACATATCGGTTGCCTCCACGTTTTTGTTCAGTTCTTCTGCTTTTTTGAAAGCCATATATGCGTCTTCCGGCGCCGTCGGATGAGCAATGATTACGGAACTGTCTTGCTGTTTGGCCGATATTTCTGCGGTGGCAATCTGGTATTCGATGTTTGCCTTGTACAGCCAAGTGGAGGCTTTGGTAGAATATTTTTCGTCTTGCGTACAAGCATCAATGCACTCTTTCGCTTTGACGAAATCTTTTTCATAATACAAATTGTAGGCACGAGTAGGAGAGACCTTCTGTGCAAATGTCGCTGTTACACAAAACAGTAAGACAACAATCGGGAGGATTTTTTTCATAATTGGTGTTGTGAAAAATGAATTGCAAAAATACACTATTTTTTTATTGGGCATTTGGCTATTCTTCGTATTTCTTTTTGCCGCTGTAAAGATCGAAACGCATAAATTTGCACTCCAATGCGCCATTGTATAAGGTGAAACGTTTGGAAGCGTGCAAGCCGATGCGTTTGAGTGCGGCGATGTTTGAACTGATGATGAAGGCCGTGCAGTCGGTGTATTTCTGTTTCAAAGTGTCACCGATTTCTTTGTACGCTTCCTCAATGTCTTCCATATCAAGACGTTCGCCGTATGGGGGATTGAAAATGACCACCGCTGGTGTCTGCTTGGGAAAACTTTCACGCATAGCGCAGCGGCGCAGTTTGATGAAGTCCTCCAATCTCGCTTCCTCCACATTGGCGATAGCCATTCCCAAATAACGTGACGAAATGTCGGAACCGTAAAAATTCACCGGAACATCGTCCAAGATGTCGGCTTCGTCCATCACCTTTTCCCATAGTTTTTTATCGAAATTTTTCCAACGAGAAAAACCGTACGGACCGTGGTAGAAACCGGCGGGAATGTTCAACGCAGCCATCGCCGCCTCAATGAGAATGGTTCCGGATCCGCACATCGGGTCGATGAGGTCGCAGTCGGCGTGCCAGCCACTCAACTTCACCATCGCGGCGGCAACAACCTCGCTAATCTGTGCCGGATGGCTCGAAACACGGTAGCCGCGTTTGTGCAACGACTCTCCCGACGAATCTAAAAACAACGTGGCCGTATTCCCCATTATGTGAATGTGAAACTGGGCGTCGGGACTGTTTTTGTTGACCGATGGACGTTCGTCATACTTTTCTCTGAAACGGTCGCAGACAGCATCTTTTGCCAACTGTGCCGCATAAAGTGGCGTGGCAAAAATGGCATCTTTCATCGTGACACTGAATGCCAATGTCCCGTCTTCACGCATAATTTTTTCGGCGGGGAATTTGAAAATCTCTTCATAAAACTGCTTGTTGTCGCGGAAGGTGAAATGGCCGACCTGCCAGAGAATACGTAAGGCGAAACGGCAGAAATAGTTGGCGCGGTACATCATCGCGATGTCCCCTTCGAATGTGACGGCACGCGTACTTAATTCACAGTTTTCAGCTCCTAATTGTTTTAATTCCTCTAAAAGAATTTCCTCCAATCCAGCGTAGGTCTTTGCTACGAATTTCTCTTTTCTAATCATTCTAAATCTTTTCTATAACATTTTCAGTCACCCAGCCCTTTTCTCCGTTGGGAATCCGAATTTCTACCCAGCCGTTCATCTCATTGGTAATCTGCACCTTCAAACCTTCGTGAATGACAAACAACTCTTTGCCGCCGGCATTGGGTTGGTTTTTGGCTTCCACTACCAATTCCATAACGATGGCCTCCCGCTTTTCTTCAGCATTTTTCTTCTGCATTGAAGCAAAAACAAGTGATAAAATGAACAGTAGCAGCGCAATCCAAAAGAGAACAAATCCGACTCTTCGTAATATGTAACTTTTTGAAAATACGGTTGTTGTAATGCATCCAATCAATAGGAAGCTGCAAAGAATGGAAATCCACGCCCATTGTGTTTCCGTGAGTCCGTTTTCGGTCTTGTTCCCGATCTTTGTCAATAACGTTTCCGGAAGTGCGTCAATCTTGTCTGTGATTTTTTGATTGACGAAAGCGATATTGTGCTGGATGTCTTCGTCGGATGGGTCAAGTTTGAGCGCTCTTTCGTACCAAAGCAACGCCTTGGGATTATTGCCGCATTTGTAGTAGGCATTTCCTAAATTGTAAAACAGGATGGCGCCTTCGTTTCCGTCGGCAACGATTTGTTCGTAAAGTTCAACGGCAGCGGCGTAATCTTCTTTCTGGTAAGCGGAATCAGCCAAAGACATCCGGTCCTGGTCTTCCGTTGCAAAGACCTGTCCGGAAAGCATCATCAAAGCAGTGACGAGCGTGAATATGTGGGTTAACTTTTTCATTTTCAAACTATTTTCTTTCAATTTTGGTGATGAAATCAAGTGATGATTCGTAAAGATGATTCATCAGATTGGTACCGCTGTCGGGCGCAAATCGGGCGAACTCGCATTCATTCAAAGTGTTGATGAATTCCTCGATGTTCTCTTCCGGAACGTTCTTGTCAGAAAGTTTAGCCCGAACCGTATCCATCGATAACTCAGCTAACGGAATGTGGAACTTGTCGCTCATATATCCCCACAAAGCCCGTGAAATTTCGATGTAAAACTCATCTTCTTTGTTGGCGGCCAATAGTTTTTTTGCTTTCTTCAAACTCTTGAGCGCCACTTTGTTAGCGCGGCGATTGCGAATCTGAGCCATATTTTTGCGGTCGTTAATCTGTTTTCTCCACAAAACCAAAAGCAGAATGAAGAGAAGCAGCGGTAACAAAACGAGTACGAAGTATAGCGGCGTGGCAAAGAAGTGCTTCCCGGCAGGGCTGAACGCGTTTTTGCCTGTTTTTATGAAATGGATGTCTTTGTCCAAAATCTGAATGTCCTGCTTGTTATTAGCATTCTCTACCGTGTTCCCATCGCCATCGCCTTTGGCTACGGTGAGCGTGTAGGGTTCCGTAGTGAGCGTTTTGTACGTTTGGGTGGCGAGGTCGAAGTAGGAAAATTCAGCCGATGGAATGGTGAACGTGCCCGCCGTTCTCGGAATGATGACGTACTCGAAGGAACGTGAGCCGTTGACATTGCTTCCGTGTGTCTGTACCTTGTCGTTAATCGCCGGATCTGTGACATCAAAGTCGCTTGGGAAGGTAATGTTCAAGTCTTCAATGTGTTGTAAGTTCCCGTTTCCACTTATCGTGATAACGAGATTGGTTGCGTCGTTGACGGCAAGCTCATTTTTTGTCAGGGACGATTTGATGGTGAATTTACCTACTAACCCGCTGAATCCCATCGGTTTGCCCTTCGGAAGTTCTTTCACGTGCAGCGTAACGGAGTTGGACGACACTTTCATCTTTTCCTGACGTCCGAACCAGCCGGACGGGATGGTGACGACGCCTTCCAATTCTAATGGCGTGATGGTGATTTTTCCGGTTTTTTGTGGGAAAACCGCCGTCTTTCGAAGCTCATATACGTCGTAACGTTTGCCGTTGAGTGTTTCTACGGTGTGCTTGGCTTGCGCGTTCGGATCACCCAACGTGTAAGTCCACAAATCGGGTTGGGATGGAAAACTGTTGTCGGTCGGTTGGAAATTGCTGATGCTGCTTCCCAAGTAGAGTTTGTGTGTGACAATGACTTCCTCACCTTCGTACGGGTTTGTCTTGGAGCAACTTGCTTTCAGAATGATGTCGTCTTTGCTGACCTGCTTCGGAGCTTGCTGTTGCGGCATAGCCGGTTCGTCCCAGTCCCACCACGAACGGCGCTGCTGCGGTTGTGCTTTTCGCTGGTTTTCTTGTGTTACCGTTACGGTGACGGCGTTGCATTTCACCTGCTTGCCGCCAACAAGAAAAGTAACACCGGGAATATTCTGTTCTCCTAACTTGCTGGGTTTGAGTGAGTAGGTGTAAGAATACTCCGACTTGACGGACTGTTGACCGTTAATGAACGTGATGGATGTGGAGGAACCTTGCGACGGGCCGCCGGCAAGGGTGAATGTTCCGAAATCCTGGGCCACGATTTTGCTCGGTTTTTCGTTCAGTTTTACGGTGTATTGAATGGCTTCGTTGATTCCGACTTTCGATGGCGCCGTGGCCGTGCAACTTTGCCCCCAGGTCGTTGAAGCCGTAACGATGAGTAGGACGAAGGTTGATATAAAACGTAAAAGTTTCATCTATTTACTTAAATAATTGATTACCAATCTTTTTCTTGTTTCTGTTTGTCCCTTTGTTCATTGGGAACCCGTTGCAGATTGATTTTCCGTTGAGTCTGTCTTTCGTTTTGTTGAAGGGCATCCAATTGACGCATCATAGCGTCTTTCTGCTGGCGCTGTTGGGCGGACTGCTGCTCGCCTTGTTGCTGGCCCTGCTGACCTTGTTGCTGTCCTTGACCATTTTGCTGCTGCTGTTTTTGTTGGTCCTTGTCGCCTTGCCCCTGTGGGTTCTGCTGCTGTTTGTCTTTGTTCTGCTGGTCTTGGTTTTGCTGACCACCGCCGCCGCCGTCTCCGTGCGTCTGAGCCATTTTTTGAGCATAAACGAGATTATAACGGGCGTCCATATCGTCGGGATTGCGCTTTAGTACCTCCTTGTACGCTTTGATGGCCTGTCCGTATTGCTTCTGCTGCATATAGGAATTGCCTTCGTTGTAATAAACGTTGGCAATGAAAGCCGGTTCATTCGCCATTTTTCGGAGCGAGTCGGCCATCGCAGGAATGGTGTCGAAATTGTTGAGTCGATAGTGAGCATCTATCTGATTGAAAAGGGTTTGGTTGCAATTGACCATCTCCGTCAGCGCGGTAGAATCGTATATCTCAAGTGCGTTGGCAAAATGCCGCTGTCCCGTCGTGTCGTAAGGATTGATGGAATCCGGGACGAAGTAACTTTCGGCGCGAAGACTGTCTCCGACGGAAAATTCGGCGTTCCCTTTCTGTAGCATCGATGGCCGTATGTGGTCTCTGTTGCAACTGACGGCAAAGCAGCCGATGACAAGAAGAAAGATGCCTATCTTATATTGCTTCCGTGCCCGATAAAGGAGCTGTTTAATCTTCGGATTTGTTGTAAATAACAGTGATTCAATGAATAACAAGACAAATCCGATGGCAAGCGGGTACATATAATAGCTGTTATACATAGTGAAGTTGATGTCTTCGATGTCGGATTTTTCCATTGCGTTGATTTCGTTGAGAATGGTTTCAAAACCCATACTTGCGTTGGTGGCGTGGACATAAACGCCGTTGGACGCATTGGCAATCTCTTTCAGTGTGGTTTCGTTCAGTCGCGTGATGACCGTATTGCCGGCTTGGTCCTTTTTGAATTGCTTGCCGTTGTTCCCGATGGGAATCGGCACTCCGCGCGTGCTTCCGATGCCGATGGTGTGGATGACGAAACCTTCGCGGGAAAGTTCGGCCGCCGTCTGAGCGCTTTCTGGGAAATGGTCTTCTCCGTCCGAAGCAATGAGGATAACCCGTGAGGGACGGGATTTTGCGTCCGTTTCTTCCTCGTTGTCCGTTTCTTGCAGCATTGAAGCGGCAGCGGTTTCCATCGCTGCCGAAATGTCGGTGCCCTGTGTGGGCATCATCTGCGTATTGATTTGATTGACAAACATTTTCGCTGCCGCATAGTCCGTGGTGATGGGCAGTTGAACAAATGATTTTCCGGCAAAAACTATGAGCCCGACGCGGTCCCCCTCCAATTTGTCAATGAAACGGTTGATAGCCATCTTGCAAGCATCAATGCGGTTCGGCTGGATGTCGGTGGCGAGCATACTGTTGGAAACGTCTAAGCACAGCATAATGTCGATGCCTTTGCGTTTCACTTTTTCAACCTTTCCGGCGGTTTGCGGATTGGCGGCCGCGATGATGAAGCAGGCCAATGCCAACATAAGCAAGGCGAACTTGCAATTCTGCATTCCGCGTGACGTTGTAGCCGTCAATTTGGCGAGAAGTCCTTTTTCACAATAGCGCTCCATTCTGCGCCGGTCACGGATTTGAAGGAACACGTAGGCGGCAGTGAAGACAACAATGAGGATTAGCCAGTATAGAAATGATTGATTTTCAAAACGAAACATATTCTTATCCTTTCAAAAACAAGGGGGCAAATTTACAAGAAATTCCGCATTTGTAACGCGCGTTTTTCATAAAAATTGTTACCCCGAAGTGGCTTGTTTTCAAGGATAAAAGCTATTGATTCGCGCTTCGTAGAATGAGTTCTCCCGTCCCGATGCGATAGCCCTCGCTCTTGAAGACAATCTGTCCGTCCGGATTGATGAGAAACACGACCGGGAAATTGTCTCTGAAATATTGGTCCGTGCTGGTGATGATGTTTTCAAACCATTGTCCATCAACATCTTCAACAAGAACGGCGTGCTTCGGAAGTCCCCACGCTTGGAAACGGAAGTCTGGTGCGTTTTTCTCAGTGGAAACGACAAAAACGATGGGATGTCCCCATTTTTCAAACTCTTTCTTCAATGTGGCAATGTCCTTCAGCAGGTGCTTCGTCGGTTCACGCGTCGGGTCTATGAAACAGACTAACGCCTGTGTCCCGTTCAGCAGGTCGGCCACCTTTGTCTTTTTCTTTCCCTGCTTGATTTTGAAGTCCGTGTCAATGGTGCCGTAAACCTCGTTTCTTTGTACTAAATCCCTAATTATAAGTTCTTTGGTCGTTTCCTGATTGGGCCTTATGTTGAAAAATTCGAGACGGGATAGCGTCGTCCCGTCGCTGTAGCGGTTGCCGGTGGAAAGAAGATAGTAGCCGCTTTCCAACTCCAAGGTGAACGGGAACTGCGCCACGCGCTCGTCATCTTCGTAGTCAAAGGTTACGAAGTCCCCGTTTTCGTACTTGGCAATCGTGAAATTGGTCCAATAGGTCGGTTTCACGTTGCTTTTCCCTTCGTAGTTGACGGTGAGTTTTCCGTAGGTGGTTCCTGCGTTTTCTTTGGCAGAAAAAGAGACTTCTTCCCACATAACCTTCTCATTTTCAAAACCTTTGTAAACGAAAAGTTGACCGGTTGCGTTGTCAAGATAAGCCGGGATGTCGAGGCAGCGGCAACAGGCGATGAAGAAAATGTCGCGGGAGTGTTCGTCTGCGCGGCGCAGTTCGTAAACACCCATCGGAGAAATGGGACAGTTGAAATAGTTACCTTCGTTATCGATGATGATGTTCGTTTTCATCCATTTCATAATGGCGGGAATGCTTTTGTCCCCGTGAAGTTCAGAGAGCATATTTTTACGGAGCGGATTGCGCCAGCTGCGGATTCCTTCGTTTGAAATCCGAGGAGAAATGATGCCTTTGAAATAGGCCTCCAAGGGATAATTTTCAACGTGGTAAAGCGTTAGATGCGATTGAATGATTTGTGCATCAAAATCTCTTAAATCTTTATCTGATAAAGAATTGATGAATTGTGCCAAATAAAGTCCGTTTCTTTTTTCTTTGTTCAAGTTCAGAAGCTTTTCAACCTCACGATAATTGCCTTCGCATTTTTTCAGGATGGTGCCGATTTCTTCGGACGTGAGGTTCGCGTTATGCAAGAATCCGGTGTCTTTTTCTGTCTTGAAGGTTGCTGTGTACGCATTACGAAGCGAGTCTTCGTATTGCAGACGGCGGGCGTTGTTCGCGGCCTTCTCCGGACTTGCGGTTGTCACGTTGTGCTTTTCTGCGGGCGGGACGATGGTGAGTTCTTCCACATATTCGGAACCTTGCGTGCGGCTGAGCGGCAAAGTCAGGGCCGACTGCGTGCGGACGTCCATTTTCTCGTAACCGTATCTTCCGTTCCACGATGCCCATATCAGCAGGTCGCCGAAACCGGTGGTAATGCTTGCTTTTCCGTCGGCGTCTGTTTTCTGTGCCGCAATCGGGTAGTATTCGGCGTAGTTGTACAGTTTGAACTTGACGGTCGCGTCTTTGACCGGCGCCCCGTTTTCATCGGTAACGGTAATCGTGATTTTTTTCGTTTCCGTATAGTTGGGAAGCATATTGACTCTGGAAAAAAGGTTGGTCTGATGCGTCACCTCCTCTTTCCCGTTGTATTTCCCGAAGGCGTTGGAGTGGACCATCATCGTGCGTGTAGAGGGAATGGCAAACCAGCCCATATTCAGTTCCGGATCGGGTTCGCAGGCACCGAGAAAATACCATTGGCCATCCACCCAAACTTCCACCCAGGCGTGGTTGTCGTCCGTGTGCGCCCAACGCGGCGTGTAGCACTGACGGGCTGGAATTCCCACCGAACGCAGTGCCGTTACGGCAAACGTCGATTCTTCGCCGCAACGACCCAAGGCCGTTTTTACCGTGGCGAGGGGAGAGGATGTCCGCGCATCGCTTGGACGGTAAGCCACCTTTTCGTGGCACCAGTGGTTGACTTCCAGCGCCGCATCGTACATCGACAGCCCTTTCAAACGGGGCGCGAGTTCCTGAAAGAAAAGCTCGCGTGCGTTGTCAAGATTCTCATTGTTAACACGATAGGTTAAAACAAAGGGACGGAAAATTTCCTCCGGTATCGTCTTTCCCCACGAAAATTCGTCGCGTGTTGCCAAGGCCAAGCGAACTTGTTTCAAGAAAAAGTCTCCGTCATAATCTGCCAAATCGCTCAACGGCATATAGGCAAACAGAAACTGGAGTGCCTCCGTCTCTTCCGTAGTAAGATCTTGGTCGAAAACGGAAAACAGCGGTAGGGCTCGTTGCCCGACGTTCTCCGTCCGAAGCACGAAATCGTCGTGAACTTGTTTGCGATAGTTTTCATCGTTGATAAAATGTTGCGCCCAAACGCTCACCGTAGTGCCAAATAAGAAGCAGAAAAAAAAGATTCTTTTATACATCAGAAAAAAAATTGTTTTCTATATAATTGATAATGAGTATGTTTTTGCTGAAAATTTCATTCCGATTATCGTTAATGAAAATTCAAAAAAAATCGTGCAAAGATAATCATTTACTGAATAGTTGTTTTTGTATTTTTGCAGTTTAATTATCAAATTATGTATATGTTTTCATCGTACATTAGTAGATTTTCCAAAAATATTTTCAAAGAAGGGAGGTGTCTGTAGACACCTCTTTTTTTTGATACTTATTTGTGTTATTATGAGGGATACAAAAGCATTAGAAGTATTTGGCAATCATATTAGGAATATAAGATTGCAGCGTAATCTAACTCAAGAGGATGTAGCTAAACTATGTTGTATTGATAGGAATTATATAGGAATGTTAGAGAGAGGAGAGAGAAATCCATCCTTTTTATCTTTATTGAAACTTGCCCAAGGACTAAATATTTCCTTAAAAGAATTATTTGACTATTAGATGAAATAAAATCATTAACTTTGTTATATTATGGATAGAAATTTAGAAAAAGAACTTATTGGTCATTGTTTTGAACATATGACAAGTAAAGAATGGGCACAAACTTATTTAAAAACAAGGGGAATTAATTATAGGAAGCAAGATACTTTTGAAAAGTTGGCACAAACGGCTCAAGAAGCTTTTGATGAAAATAAGGGAGTATCGTTATCAGATGTTTGTGATTTTTTTCGGAATACTTGGAGTAAAGATAACACGGAGAAAGTTTTTGATTTCCATATTAAAAATTTGAAATCTGGGCTTTTAAACGGACACGATTGGCACGGAACAATGCCTTCTTTCTTACACAGAGGGATGCAAGATAGGGTTAGGGAATGCTGTCCCTGTTCTGTAGGATTAAGTTTGGAAAAATTAATTGAATACGGTGCTGATATTATGAAACAAGAATATTTTATCGTAGCCACACACGATATTATTGAATATTCAATTATTCAAGTTTCGCATGTTGAT
>DCHI01000037.1:0-12909 GCA_002314795.1 Bacteroidales bacterium UBA1756
TTTTTTATTTATTTTGCTCATTTTCAGTACGCTGAATGAGCTTGCGAAACTTGAATTATTTATTGTGCTCATTCTCAGTACGCTGAATGAGCCTGCGAAACTTGAATTATATGAACGAAAGAATCCATTGATGAAAACATACTGCGCACATACATTATTGTTATTGATTGTATTGACCTTATTTTCCAGGTGCAGTACTTTCAATAAGATTGAAATCACTGACCATTATTATATTCGTGTTCCGAATAAAGCAATAAAACATTTCTCATTTTCAGTATATTCTGATGTGGACTATCAAGGTGGAATAACTTATCGGTTTACTAATGACACTGATAGCTCGGAAATCGTATTGGCGAACCATCCATTTCCAGAGCCAACCCATTTTATATATCTCCTGCCAAATGTTTTGAAAAAACTTCAAAAAGATTCCATCCAATATGAATATATGTTCACGTGGTCAGGAAATGGGTATAATTTCCAATGCCTTTACGACAATTATGAAGATAAGTACGCGATAGTTCCACCACACACATATTGGGAAGCCCGTCTTGTATCAAAACCGCATTTTGCTCCCAACCTAAATTGGTATTTTATTGGTTTCCACAATGTCCCTAAAAACAAAGTCAGATTATACAAGAAGGTCTTTTATCTGAAAAGATATCGGAAGCCATTGAAAAAACACTCCCCCTGGGCGCCATTGTTCTCCCAATCCAATATTGATAACATATACAAAGAATATTGATTGAAGTCTTTTATCTCCTGCCCAAAACTTCCTACTTCCTACTTCTTACTTCCTACTATAATGCTCCCCGAATTTTGGACGAAACACAGAAAATGTCATACGACAATCTAAAAAAGTAGATTATTATCATTGAGTTTAATATGAAAAAGTATATAGCTGTTATAAGTATTGCAATAATTCTGTGTTCTTGTAGTAGTATCAACTATAATCATATTACAGGTTTTTATGTTGGAAGTTCACGTGACTCCATCAGACATAGCACCATTTCCCTTAATTATGATTCCACTTTCATTTATACCTTTCAATCGTCTGGATCTTGGATGCCCAACGACACGGATACAATAACTGGTCATTGGCATATTAGAGGCAACTATTTAATATTAGAAATGGGCCAATCTAATACTTATAGTCTTTCTGAAAACAATGAAAAACAAAAATGTACAACGTTGCATCTATACGATAAAATGTCAAAACAGCCTATCTGTTTTGCAGAGATATTTCAAATCAACAAAGCGCAAAGAAAAATCTATTATTCTGATATTGAAGGTTTTGTTGAGATTGAAGGGGCGTTCGATCATATACTTTGTGCGTTTCTCCAAATTGATTCAAAAATCATTGACAATCGATATTTGTATCACGATATATGCGTTTATTTGGATACTAAGCCACATTCATATTTAACAATAAAGAGAATTTATAGGATTAATTATCGTAAAAAGAGATTGGTTCATCACAATAACAAAAGCCATATTAACTATTTCCAACGAGTAGATAATCATTCTTGAATTTAACGAGATGATGAAGCTGCACATCAATTCATTTATGTCATTCTTGTTAAGACTTTTTCAAAAAAATGTGCCACAAGGTAAATAAATCCCTGCCTTTGCTGGCTGTAGTGATGTTGAGACGTTTTATGAAACGTCCCTGTTGAGGTAGGAAAGTGCTTTGTGCCTCCATCAAATCTTGCGAATTTTTGCAATAAAAAAACGGAGTTTGCGGCTCCGTTTTTTTACAATTATTATTTGATAAGGAATGGGAACTTGTCGAAATTCTTGAGTGCGATGCCGGTTCCTCGAGCAACGGCCATCAACGGGTTGTCGGCTACGTGGACCTGCAGGCCCGTCAGTTTGGAAATTCGCTTGTCCAAACCGCGGAGCAGTGCACCACCGCCGGCCAGATAGATTCCGTTGTTGTAGATGTCGGCGGAGGATTCCGGAGGTGTGCTTTCCAAGGCACTGATGACACTCTGTTCTATTTCTGAAATGGAGTGGTCCAATGCGGAAGCGATTTCACGATAGTTGACTTTGACAGCCATCGGAACGCCTTGAACCAAGTCGCGTCCTTTCACTTCATAATCTTCGGGTGGATTATCAAGGTCTTCGATGGCGGAACCCACGTTGATTTTGATTCTTTCTGCCGTTGATTCTCCGATGGCGATGTTGTGCTTACGGCGCATATAGTCGATGATGTTGTCGTTGAACTCGTCGCCAGCGGTTTTGCTTGACTTGCGGGTGACGACGCCGCCGAGTGCCAAGACGGCCACTTCGCTGGTGCCGCCTCCGATGTCGATGACCATATTTCCGTCCGGGCTCATAATGTCCAAGCCGATACCAATAGCAGCCGCCATCGGTTCGTAAATCATTCGTACATCTTTTGCACCGGCCTGTTCTGCGGAGTCGCGAACGGCACGTTCTTCAACTTCCGTGATGCCGGAAGGAATGCAGATAACCATTTTCAGTGCGGGAGGAATGATGAACCCACGTGTGCCCGTCATCTTGATGAACTCTTTCAACATCATTTCGGTGGATTGAAAGTCTGCAATGACACCATCTTTCAATGGACGGATGGTTTGCAGTTCCTCGTGCGTTTTCCCTTGCATCATCAAGGCAAGTTTTCCAACGGCTTTGAGTTGGTGGGTGCTTTTTTCTATGGCAATGATCGAGGGCTCGTTGACCACAATCTTGTCATTGAGCAAAATGACAGTGTTGGCCGTCCCGAGGTCAATTGCTATTTCTTTTGTGAATAAAGAGGATAATCCCATATAATTAGTTTTGTTTATTTCTTTCGGGCTGCAAAGATACTTGCAAACCGTGAGATAATACGTTTTATTTTCTATTTTGTTTCAAAAAAATGAAACTATTTTGGAATAATCAGTTTGGCGAATTTGAGCAGCAGCACTTTGTCTCCCATTGTCTCGAAATGGACGGTGGCTTTGCGGTCGTCGCCGGTGCCTTCCAACTGCGTGATGACGCCGTACCCGAATTTCAAGTGATAGATTTTGAGATCCTTAACGATTTCGAACGGCTTGGCAATCCGACCGATAGCCGAAACGTCAAAGTCGGGTTTGGGCTTGGCGGGAAGTTTTGATTTCGGGACGAAGGTTTTTCCGAGGTACTCGCTGTCGGTTTTCTTTTTGGCAAATGTCCCTTTTCCGGACGATGCCTTCTGAATGGTTTTCATACAGGAAAGCGGGAGTTCGTCCAAGAAACGGCTCGGTTCGCAAAACTGCATACTTCCGAAACGGTAGCGTGTCTGGGCGTGCGTGATGGTCAGCACTTTCTTGGCGCGGGTGATAGCGACGTAGAAAAGCCGGCGTTCTTCCTCTAATTCGCGACGGGAGCCGATTGACATCGAGGACGGGAACAGGTTCTCTTCCAAGCCCGTTATGTAAACATAGTCGAATTCCAACCCTTTGGCTGCGTGGATGGTCATCAGTTTCACTTTGTGTTCCTCTTCGTTGTCTTTTTCATCGGCATCGGTGAGCAGAGACACGTTTTCCAAAAAGCGGTCCAGCGTCGGCATAAAGTTTTCAATCAGTTCGCCCGTTTCGTCGTTGAAGGTCGTCTCTTCGGCATTCTCCGAAAAATCCTTCATTGCGTCCAAAAGTTCTTCCACGTTGTCCATTCGGTCTTTGTCGGACGGGTCGGCTTTAAGGGCGGCCACGATGCCGGACGAAAACGCGATGTGCTTGCCCATTTCGTAGGCGTCTTTTTTGGAAAGAAGGGCGGTGAAACTTTTGATTTTGTTGGCAAAGTCCATCAGTTTTTCGCGTGTCGGTCCGTTGACGGGAACTTCGAAAAACACGGGGTTTTCAATCACGTCCCACATACGGGCGCCGTTTTCTTGGGCACAGGCCAACACCCGTTCCACCGTTGTATCGCCGATTCCGCGCAGCGGGTAGTTGATGACGCGGCGCAGCGACTCTTCATCGTAGTGGTTGACGGCCAGCCGGCAGTACGCAATCACGTCCTTGATTTCCTTGCGGGCATAGAAGGAGGTGCCTCCGTAAATGCGATAAGGAATGTGTTTTTTAATCATCGCCTCTTCCAAGGCACGCGACTGCATATTGGTCCGGTATAAAATGGCGATGTCGTTGTAATCGACGTGGTAATTGTGTTCGATTTCGAAAATGGAGTCACAGACGAGCGTCGCCTCGTCGTTTTCGTTGCCGACGGCGAAGACATCAATGGGGTTCCCTTCTTCGTTGTCGGTCCATACATTCTTGGGAATCTGCTTGTTATTGTTGCGAATGACGGCGTTGGCTGCATTGACGATGTTCTGTGTGGAACGGTAGTTTTGTTCGAGTTTGATGAGTTTGGCTTCGGGGTAATCGCGTTTAAAGTTGAGGATGTTGTTGATGTCGGCCCCGCGGAATCCGTAGATACTTTGTGCGTCGTCACCCACGACGCAGATGTTGTGGTGACTTTGCGCTATCTTCTTGATAATCATATACTGGGCGTAGTTAGTATCTTGGTACTCATCGACCAAAACATACTGGAAGCGGTTCTGGTATTTGAACAGCATATCGGGGAAGTCGCGGAGCAGCGCATTCATATAATATAGTATGTCGTCGAAATCCATCGCGTTGGATCCGTGCATACGTTTGTTGTAGCGGGCGAAGATTTCGTGAATGAGCGGTTTGCCGGCTTCCTTGTCGTAGGCCTTGGCCTCTGCGTTGCGGGCGTAGTCCTCTTCGTTCATCAGGTTGGACTTGGCTGCGGAAATGCGGTTCAGGATGAAATTCACGACATAGATCTTGGGGTCCAGGTTCATCTCCTTGATGATGTTGCGGAGGAGTGACTTGCTGTCGTCGGTGTCGTAAACGGTGAGGGAGTGAGTGAATCCGATTTTGTCGGCTTCGGTACGCAGGATGCGAAGGAAAACGGAGTGGAACGTTCCCATTTGGACGGCTTTTGCTTTTCCGTCACCGATAAGTTTCTGAATACGTTCCGTCATTTCGCGGGCGGCTTTGTTGGTGAAGGTAAGGGCCAGAATTCGCCACGGAGTGACTTTTTGTTCTAACATATAGGCAATCCGGTAAGTCAACACGCGCGTCTTTCCGGAGCCAGCTCCCGCAATCACCATAACGGGACCGTCAATGGTGCTTACTGCCGCCCGTTGTGAGTCGTTCAATTGAGACAAAATATTGCTATCATTCATCGTAAATATGTGAGATCAAATAAGTTATGGAAAATGAAAAGTTCCGCTTTCGCAGCTGCAAAAGTACTACTAAAAAAATGAATTTTAGGGCTCGGTGTCTCGCTTTTTTGAAAAAAATCAAGATTTTTTTCAAAAAAGAAGTAAGAGGTAGGAAGTAGGAAGTAGAAAGTAGGAAGTAAGAAGTAGGAGGTAAGAAGTAAGAAGTAAGAAGTAAGAAGTAGGAAGTAGGGACGTCACAGTGTGGCGTCCTGCACTTGCCGCGCAAATGACACCGCCGCGTGTAGTGGAGACGTTTAATGAAACGTCTGTACGTTTGAAAGCCCGACGGTCGCAAAGACGCAAAATTTTGCACCTCCAGAATCTTGTGTCTTCCTTTTGTAAAATTAACAAGGTGAAGTGATTATGTAGTAAAAATTGTGTTTTCATAAATTTTTCAAAAAAATAATTTCATCCATTGCTTATTTCGATAGAAATGTATTACCTTTGCCGCCGTTTTCAAGGATATGAAAATATCGAATACAAAATATTAACAAATATATAAACGATGGAAGATACAGCCGCTTTGCCGTTGCAGTCGTCGGGCTCATTCAATTGGGAACAATTGGGCGCATTCATCGCCTCCGTTTCCGAACAGATGAAGGACACGGATTTGCGGATAAAGGAAACGAGCCAACAGATGAAGGATACAGACAGCAAGATTCAAGAGATTAGACAGGAGACCGATAAGTCCCGCCGAGAATTTGATGAACGGTTGGAGTCCTATCGAAAGGAGACGGATCGTCAGATACAAGAGTCCCGCCGAGAATCGGAGAAGTCCCGCCGAGAATTTGATGAGCGGTTGGAGGCCTATCGCAAAGAGACGGACCGCCGTATTGAAGAGAACACTCGTCTTATAGAGAAATCGCGTGACGAGTTTGAGAAAAGTAACAAGGAATTCCGAGCGCAGCTCAGGAGCATAACCGACCGTTTCCTTTCTCAGAGCGGTCACATCGTTGAAGGTCTGATGGAACCTTCCGCACTGAACCTGTTTAAGGATATGGATTTCAATATTGTGGGATGTTGGAAAGAGATGAAAGCGACGAACAAGGCGACGAACCGACGTATGGAGGTGGACCTGTTTTATTACGATACGACCGAGGCAGTTGCTGTTGAAGTCAAAATCAAGTGTGAACGCGAAGACATCGACCACTTTTTAGAGCAGATGAGCCATTTCAAGGAGGTGTTTCCCAAATATGCGGATACGAAGGTGTATGCTGCCATTGCTGCCATCAACTACAACCGCAGTGCCGACGTTTACGCCGCAGAAAAAGGTCTTTTCGTTATCCGTGTTTCTGAAAATGATGTGTTTTCATTGGACTCTGCCAACAAGGCCGACAGGGTTTGGTTTTAGGAAGTAAGAAGTAGGAAGTAGGAAGTAGGGACGTCCCAATGTGGCGTCACGCTGTGATCAGACGTCCCAATGTGGCGTCCTGTCGTGATAAGACGTCACATTGTGGCGTTCTTTACCTGTTCCCCGTAAACCGTGGCGCTAAAACATTTCCGTTACCCGCGCGAAAATTCCCGTCAGGTAGGCAATGGTCATCCCGTAGTTGGTGACTGGGATTCCTTGGTCCGAGAGTTGTGCCACCCGATTCCGGAGCTGTTTTTTTGTAACCATACAACCGCCGCATTGAATGGCAAGTGCATAGTTTTCAAGATGTTCTGGGAGCGGTTCCAGGGCCGCGACAAAGTCGAACTGCAACCTTTTGCCGGTGACTTTCTGTAAGAGTGTCGGGATTTTGTGGCGACCGATGTCTTCGCAGGAGCTGACGTGCGTGCAAGACTCCATCATCAAGATGTGGTCGCCATCGCGTAAATTGCCGATGGCAGACGTTCCTTTCAAAAAAAGCTCGAAATTGCCTTTCGCCCGTGACAGAATGATACTGAAACTGGTGAGCGGAACCTCGGCAGGAACGATTTTGGAAACGGCTGCAAATACTTGACTGTCTGTGATAATCAGCTTGGGTTTTCTTGTAGAAAGATAGTTCTCGAGCTCTTCTGGTTGCACGGCGACGGCAATGGCGTGGTTGTCCAACAAATCGCGGATGACCTGTACCTGTGGCAGGATGAGCCGTCCTTCCGGCGCCTCCCCGTCTTGCGGCATTACCAAGCAGACTTCGTCGCCATCGGCAATCAGGTCCCCGACCAATGTGTCCGGTTGATGTGCCGACTCCGGAACCGTTTTCACTAATGCGGTGATGAGTTCGTCGATGCCTTTTTTTGTGTTGGATGCGCACTCCACAATAGGAACGGACCATTTCCCTAATTCGGATTTCAGTGTGTTGGACATCGGTTCCTCGTCGGATTTGTTGTGCACGATGACGAACGGAACCTCGTACGTCTTGAACTGGCGGATGATTTCCTGTTCGGGTTCGTCGAAGACGTTGTGTGTCAGCACCAGGATGGCCGCATCGACGGTCTTGAGGGCTTCGATACTTTTCCGGACGCGCTGTCGTCCGAGTTCGCCGACGTCGTCGATGCCGGCGGTATCTACTAAAACGACAGGTCCGATGCCGAAGATTTCCATACTCTTGCGGACGGGGTCGGTGGTGGTGCCGGCCACGTCTGAAACGATGGCGACATCTTGTCCGGCGAGGGCATTCACCAACGAACTTTTTCCATTGTTCCGGCGTCCGAAAATCCCTATAAACACACGTTTGGTCTTCATTTTTCTTTTATTAAAAACGGGCGCAAAATTAAAGGAAAAAAGTGTTATCTTTGCCCCGTTTTTCGTGAAACCTAATTAAATAATAAACAAAATAAAACTATGAAAATTTTAGTCATCAACTGTGGAAGTTCCTCTTTGAAGTATCAGCTTATTGATATGGCCAACAATGCCGAATTGAAAGCCAAAGGTTTGGTGGAGCGTATCGGCTTGGAAATGGGTGAATTCACCCACAAACCGGTTGGAAAGGACAAGTATTACACGCAAACTCCTATTCCGGATCACGCAGCCGGTATCAAGCTCGTTTTGGATGCATTGACCGATCCTAAAATGGGTGTCATCTCTTCATTGAATGAAATCGGTGCAGTAGGTCACCGCGTTGCACACGGCGGCGAATATTTCACCAAAAGCTGTCGTATTGACGCAAAGGCCATCGAAGAAATCGAAAAATTGTGCGCCATCGCTCCGTTGCACAACCCCGCCAGCTTGGTTGGTATCAATTCAATGATGGAACTTCTTCCGAATGTTCCTCACGTTGCCGTTTTTGATACCTCTTTCCATCAGACGATGCCGGCACACGCTTATTTGTATGCTATTCCTTACAAGTATTATACAGAAGACAGAATCCGTCGTTACGGTTTCCACGGCACCAGCCACAAATTCGTCGGTCCGCGTGCTGCCGAAATCGCTGGCGTTGATTACAACCATTCCAAAATCATCAGCTGTCACCTCGGAAGCGGTGCTTCCATCTGTGCCATCAAGGATGGTAAATCCGTCGATACCTCAATGGGCTTTACACCGGTAGAAGGTTTGGTTATGGGAACTCGTTGCGGCGACCTCGACCTCGGTGCTATGCTTCACATCGCTGAAAAAGAGAATATGAGTTTCAAACAGATCACCACTTTCATCAATAAGGAATGTGGTTTGAAGGGCGTATCCGGAAAGGGTGTTGATATGCGTGACATCCGTGCGGGCAAGGAAGCCGGTGACGAACGTTCCACCTACGCTTTCGATATGTTCTCCTACAGAGTGAAAAAGTACATCGGTGCCTACGCAGCGGCTATGGGCGGCGTTGACGTCATCCTGTTCACGGGCGGTATTGGCGAAAATGCTTTCTTCCAGAGAGAACCCATCTGCGAAGGTCTCGAATTCCTTGGCGCTAAATTGGATAAGGAAAAGAACAAGACCGTCATCGGTGACGACGCCATCATTTCCACTCCCGATTCAAAAGTTAAACTCGTGGTCGTGGCTACCAATGAAGAACTCGTCATTGCAACCGATACGTTCAACATTGCAACGGGAAAAGAAATCTAATAGCTGATTTCAAACCTATAAAAAAAGCGACCGAAATTTTTCGGTCGCTTTTTTTTATAAAGTTAAATGCTTCTTATAAATGTGAACATTCAAAGGTGACTCCGACGACGGCGGAAGAACCGTACTTTTCCATCATTCTTTGCGAAGCTTCATCTACCTTGCTTTCGCATTCCGAGCGTTCAAGATCTTTGTAGGTGTATGAATCAAGAGTTTGTCCGTTTTTGGTTGCTGTGCAGTGACAGTCCGTCTTCTTACAAGAAAAAGAGATGGCTGCAAGTCCCAATACAATACTTAAAATGATTAAAGATTTTTTCATACTGATTTTATTTGACGTTTTTTTGAATAGAGACTTCACCGCAAATGGATTCCGACATCTTTTGTCGAACGATGTTGCTGTCGTCGTAATTCCCGAGCAGGTGCATCAGTTTGGTGACGGCGGTTTCCAACGTCATATCGTAGCCGCTGAGCACGCCGGCCTTTTGCAGGTTGAGACTCGTTTCGTAGCGACCCATCTCCACAGAACCGGTCAGACATTGCGAAATGTTGACAATGACAATGCCTCGGTCAGTAGCGGCCTTGAGTTGTTTGTAGAACCATTCGGCCTGAGGTGCGTTGCCCGCCCCGAAACTTTTGAGAACCACGCCCCGCAGTCCCTTGACGGACAATTGCGCTGCCACCACCTCTTCCCGAATCCCAGGAAATAGCGTCAACACGGTGACGTTATTGTCGGATTGGGTATTGATGGACAGCGGTGCCGCATTGTGTGCGGGGAGCGCTAACATCGGGAAGTACTTGATGTGGACACCCGATTTGGCTAAGTTGGGATAATTGTACGATTTGAAAGCGCTGAAATTGTCCGTACTCCGTTTGGTGGTTCGGTTACCGCGCATCAGGTACGATTCAAAGAAAACGGTGACTTCTGGAATCAACGGTTTGCCGTTATCGTCTTGTGCAGCAGCAATTTCAATGGCATTCATCACATTCTCTTTGGCATCGCTGCGCAACATACCGAGAGGAAGTTGTGAACCGGTAAAGACCACGGGTTTCGACAGGTTTTGCAACATAAAACTGACGGCAGAAGCGGAATAGGCCATTGTGTCAGTGCCGTGCAAGACCACGAACCCGTCGAAACGGTCGTAGTGGTCACGAATCGTTTCAGCCACTTTCACCCAGAACGACGGATCCACGTCGGAGGAGTCGATCATCGGGTCAAAAGAGACCGTTGAAATCTTAACCGGCAACTGGTCTAATTCAGGCAGATAGCTAAGCATCTGCTCTTTACCAAGAGGGGTGAGGGCCCCGGTGGCGGGATCCTCACCCATACTGATGGTGCCACCCGTAAGGATGAGCAATACGGAAATTTCGTTATTCATAGAGAATTATCTACCCCAACGTTTCAAGATTTCTGGTCCGGCAAAGACGGCTGATGCGCCCAATTCTTCTTCGATACGGAGCAACTGGTTGTATTTGCAGATACGGTCGGTACGGCTGGCGGAACCAGTCTTGATCATACCTGTGCCCAAAGCGACGACGAGGTCGGCGATGGTAGTATCTTCGGTTTCACCGGAACGGTGGGAAATGATGGCTGTGTAAGAGTTCTTTTGTGCCAAAGTGACCGCTTCGATAGTTTCGGTGAGGGAACCAATCTGGTTGACTTTGACGAGGATGGAGTTGGCAACTTTCTTTTCCAAACCCATCTTGAGTCTTTCAACGTTGGTTACGAACAAGTCGTCACCGACCAGCTGTACGGTCTGACCGATTTTGTCGGTAAGGAGCTTCCAACCGTCCCAATCGTCTTCTGCCATACCGTCTTCGATAGAGAGGATCGGATATTTCTGGCACCATTCTGCCCAGTAGTCAGCCATTTCAGCAGGAGTATATTCCTTGCCGGTTGACCATTTGAGTTTGTAAACGTTCTTTTGAGCGTCGTAATACTCGGAAGCGGCAGCATCGAGGGCGATGAAAACGTCCTTGCCCGGTTTGTAACCGGCTTTTTCGATGGCTTCGCAAACGACTTCGATGGCTTCTTCGTTGGAACCGAGGTTCGGAGCGAAACCGCCTTCGTCACCGACGTTGGTAGAATAACCTTTCGCTTTCAACACCTTTTTAAGGTTGTGGAAAACTTCGGCGCCCATTTGGAGTGCTTTTGCGAAGGTGGGGGCGCTGATAGGCATAATCATAAATTCCTGGAAATCAATATTGTTATCGGCGTGTGAACCACCATTGAGGATGTTCATCATCGGGACGGGGAGGATGTGTCCGTTGCAGCCACCGATGTAGCGATAGAGTTCCTGACCGGTTTCCTGAGCGGCGGCTTTCGCGGCGGCGAGGGAGACACCGAGGATGGCGTTTGCACCAAAAGCGCCTTTGTTGGCAGTGCCGTCGAGTTCAATCATCTTGGCATCGAGAGCGGCTTGGTCGCTGACTTCCATACCAACGATTTCTTCAGCGATATCTTTGTTAACGTGGCTGACCGCTTTCAAAACACCTTTTCCGAGGTAAGTGTCAGGATCGCCATCGCGCAATTCAACGGCTTCGTGAACACCGGTAGATGCTCCTGAGGGTACGGCGGCGCGACCCATTGCGCCAGCTTGTGTGTAAACATCAACTTCAACAGTCGGATTTCCTCTTGAATCAAGGATTTGACGGCCAAAAACGCCAATAATCTTACTCATAATTAATTAGTTTTTAATGTGTTGTATAAAATGTATTTTCGTTTAAAACGGTCGCAAAGGTACAATAAATTTTTTAGATTTGATTTCGGTTTTCAGATTGTGAAAAAAGAATTGCTTTGACAAAAAAACTGTGCAATTTGGTGGCACGAAAGAAAAAAAGTAGTACTTTTGCCGCCTCAAAATCGCGATGGGGATGTAGCTCAGCTGGTAGAGCACTTGGTTCGCAATCAAGGGGTCGCGGGTTCGAATCCCGTCTTCTCCACTTCGACTACAAATTAGTTATAAAACTAATGCGGTCACCACATAAGCATCAACTGGATAGCCATCAGGTTGATGTTTTTTTTGAATTATAATGTCTTCTATATTCTGTCACCGCCTTGTGACAATTTGTCAGTTTTTCTGCGATGGCAAAATTTTTGTTCAATGGGCGTCCGTTTTCAAATAAAAAACTATGGACCTCAATCATCTTACTATTAAATCACAAGAAGCCATTGCAAAAGCACAAATGATTGCCTCTCGCAACGGCCAACAACAAATTGATACCTGCCATCTTTTGAAGGCACTCATCGAAACGGACGAAAACATCGTTGGCTATCTGTTGAAAAAACAGGAGTCGGATTTGAAAATCGTTTCTCAAATTCTTGATAAACAAATCAATAGTCTCCCAAAAGTCAGTGGGGGAAACATCTATTTGTCGGGAAGTGCACAAACCGCTTTGCAAAAAGCTGTCCTTTTCGCTCACGAACAGGGCGACGAGTTCGTCTCGTTGGAACATTTCTTTTACGGACTGTTGATGGCGGACGACAATACGTCGCGCATTTTGAAGGATTCGGGCGTAACGGAAAAGGGGACGTTGGAAGCCATCAAGGGACTTCGCAAGGGTGCCAAAGTGACGAGCGCCGACAGCGAAGAAACGTACAACGCCTTGAACAAGTACGCCACCAATTTGAACGAAGCCGCCCGAAAAGGGAAACTGGATCCGGTAATCGGACGTGACGAAGAAATCCGTCGCGTGCTGCAAATCCTGTCCCGCC
>DCHI01000037.1:12963-13111 GCA_002314795.1 Bacteroidales bacterium UBA1756
CCGCCATCGCCGAAGGTCTGGCCCACCGTCTGGTGAGCGGTGACATTCCGGAGAATCTGAAAACCAAGCAACTTTATTCGTTGGATATGGGTGCTTTGGTGGCTGGCGCGAAGTATAAAGGTGAGTTTGAGGAACGTCTGAAAAGTGT
>DCHI01000037.1:13151-13557 GCA_002314795.1 Bacteroidales bacterium UBA1756
TCATTCTTTTCATTGATGAAATCCATACGTTAGTGGGTGCTGGTGCCTCTGGCGACGGTGCTATGGACGCGGCCAACATCTTGAAACCGGCGTTGGCACGCGGCGAACTCCGTTCCATCGGTGCCACCACACTCAATGAATACCAGAAATATTTTGAAAAGGATAAGGCCTTGGAACGCCGATTCCAGCCCGTTCTCATCAGCGAACCCGACAAATATTCGGCTATCTCCATTTTGCGTGGGCTGAAAGAACGCTACGAAAACCATCATCACGTCCGTATTTTAGACGACGCCATCATCGCCGCCGTCGAATTGTCACAAAGGTACATCACCGACCGTGCCGAGCATGAGAATCATGCACAGCAGGATTGACAATGCTTTTTTAAGATTTCTTTTCATTTTGTGTC
>DCHI01000060.1 GCA_002314795.1 Bacteroidales bacterium UBA1756
TCCTTCTTACTTCTTACTTCTTACTTCCTACTTCCTACTTCCTACTTCCTACTTCTTACTTCCTACTTAACAATGACCTCGTCCAAAAAGATAAACGACTCGGCTCCGTGTGCGCCGTGTTCTTTCGGCAACGGACCCGGGTTCAGAATCTTAATTTTTATGTCGGCACTTTTTATTTTCAATTTATCCATTTGAATGAAACCGACGCGGTTGCCCGAAATCTGTTCCACGTTGAAATGGCGCTTCTTGGCAAGTACGTAGTCGTTGCCTTTTTTAACATAGATTTCGATGTCGGTTGGTGCTAAAATCCAATCGTAAAAATTCTGTAAGAATCTGACTGTAACGTTGTTGATGGTCGTTTCACTGTTCCAGTGATAATACAGTGAGACATCTTGTCCCTGGTAACCTTGCCATTTTCCGTCGCGGTAACTGTCGCTTCCCGTATGACCGTCCGCGAGGGCGAATTTCCCGCCGCCGCTGTACTCCGAACGATAGGTACTGTAATTGCCTTCCACGTTTGTTAAATGTCCCATTCCCTTGTGTACCAGTATCTTCTTTTCATTCCGGACTTCGGTTCCGTCATCGTCTATCGTTACTGTTTTCACCGTTTTTGTTTCGTCAATGGTAATGGGGCCGTTGTATTGTAAGGATTTTCTTGTTGGCTCGCTCCCGTCCAAAGTGTAGTAGATGGAATAATCGTTGAAAAGGGTTCTTAAAGTCACTTCCGTCTGATTCTGAACGGTTTGCGTTTCAATAAAAACGTTTTGTGGAATATCTTTGAGGGCTTTGATTAGTTTGTCGTATTTGTTCTCATTTACATCTTTCCAGTAGGGACGGTAGCTTTCATCCCACTCGTGGGCGTAACTTTCTTTCAAGAATTGTAGTTGCTCGGTCATATCCGCAATGTCGGCGAGGGCATTATCCTTGTCCGATTCCGTGATCTTTTCGGGATGTTTATACAAGTCGTAAAGAATGAATTGGAAACGTTTGAGAATCAAGTCAATCATCAGACGATTAGTGGCGTACAAGGCCGTGTAGATGATGTCGCTATTGTCATACAAATCTTCTTCGGAAAGAATGAGACGGAGCAACTGCGATGTTCTCATCGTGTTGAAACGTTCCTCTTTAATGTTTCTTAAAGCATTGTCAGTCAGGTTGTCCGGAAGGAATTGAAGTGGTTTGAACCCCCAAAGGGAGCCGTTGTTGTAAATCTCTTTAACAGGTGAATTTTCGTAATCGGGAACCGTCCGAAGGAAGTCCGCGATAATATTTTCATTATTGAAAAAGTGGAAGAACTGGAAGTTGAAGTTGGTGTCGAAGGTGGAAATTCGTTGCGAACGTTCCTTTTCGCTGGCTTCTTTTTCTGTGTTTTCAATGGGTTTCCACGCCATTTCCGCCCCCCAGACGAATCCGTGCCAGGCACTGTTCAGAAGTGCCTCCCCGGAGTCGTTCCAGGCCGTGTTGAGCAGACCGCGGGCTCCGTGCCGTTTCCCGTCGCGGGCAAAGTTCGCAATGTTTTTTTCGTAACTAACCATACTGGGAAAGACGGTGCTCCAGCAACTTACTCCCGGAACGACCCAAAAGTCGTAGCCGGCTTCCTGTACCGTCTGTACCATCTGTTCGAAACTGTCCGCGGGAACGTAGCTCCAAACCAACATCGTGATGTCTTTCGGTAACTTTTTCTGTATCTCTTTGTCTTTCAAAACTATATCCGCCCACATCATCGTTTTTTTGCCACAATTTTTTACCATATCGTTCACCTTGACGATGTGACGGATGTACGCTTCCGAAGCCCCGATTTTTTTGACGTACTTGGCGGCATTCCCGCTTCCGAGTGCCTCCGTCTCGTCACAGTTGATGTTGAACCAGTCGGAGGCGTAGGCCGCTGTCTCTTCTTTGATGATGTCGTTTAAAAAATCGTAAGTATCAGAAATTCCAGGGTTTAAATTGCACTTGCTGTCAGCTAAATAAGCGAATTCGGGTTGGCACAGAATCTTTTCAAAATGAGCAAAACACTGTTGGTTCCCGATGATTTCAACGTAGTGTTCTTTCGCAAATGTTTGCAGCTCCTGAATCTGTTCGGTTGTCAGTCCATCGGCGGGGGAGTAGTTGTAAGTTTTTGATTTAAAGGTGTGTTCTGTATATAAAGTGAAAACATTCAGTTTGAATTCGGCCAATGTTTCAATCTGTTTTTTCAAAAAATCCATTGTCGGAATGGGGCCGCGGCTGATGTCGTCCATCCATCCTCTTTTTTCATACGCTGGAAAATCCAAAACGGTAAGGCACGGAATTTTGACGAACTCGTTGTCGTTCATCTCTTTACGATAATGAAACCGGTACAGTTGCACTAAACTTTGCAGTCCGTAAAACCACCCGCGTTCCGACGTCGCCTCCACCGTGATTTCGTTTTCCGTGACTTTGAGTCGGTAAGCCTGCTCGTAGTTGGTGACGTTGAGAAGGTTTTCTTGGTAAATGAAGTGAATGTTCAAATTCCCGTTTTGCGTTTCTCCCTTCGTTTTCATTAGTCTATCGAACTCTTTTTCAAGAAGTTTCGCATTGTTGACTTTTGCATCAAAGGTCAGTACGGGATGGTTCCAGACGAACTCGCCACTTTGAAAGGTGATTTGCTGTGGCGTGGGAATAATGCCTGTGTTTTGTCCGTAACAAATTGAAAATAAAGATACTGTGAATAAAACAAAAAGTGTCTTATAAAATTTCATATCGGCTTTGTTGGGTTTTTATTTTTGGTTGTGGGGATCCAAGGGATTGATTTCTTCTTCTTCGGGTGCAAATTGCCGCATCAGGAAACGTGACAGGTCGCGCGTGATGTCCGGCGCATTTCGATTCGATAAAGTCCCGTCCGGATTGATGAGCAGGTTGTCCGGCAGCGAGTTGATGCCCATTTCATCTATCCAATTAAACTGGTCGTTGAAATGGACGAAATGCCAGTCGAACTGTGGATACTTTTCTTTGAATTGCAGAAGATGACTGATGGTGAAGTCCAAAGAGAGACTGACAAATTCGATATTTTCTCCGTATTTTTCTTTTAACTGTTTGATTACCATCATTTCACGAATGCAGTCGGGGCAATCCATATTGAAAAATTGTACATAGACCCATTTGCCTTTCAAGTCTGAAAATTGAAAAGAACTTCCTCCGATTTCTTTGAATTGGGCTTTCGGAAGAACGCTTCCACTTTGCAGCAAGTTGACCTTGTATAGCATATTGTTGGCGATGGTGCGGTGTTCCTCGAAGTGGCTCGTCTGTGCAATTTCTTTTAAAAGATTGATGATGTTTTTTCTATTAAACTCCTTGTTTTCACACAGTTCTGCTAAATTTTGTATGATGGCCAGTTCTCTGATTCGTTCATTGATAAGAAACGGATCCTTACCTACCGCATTGAAAAGAGCAAGGTAGTTCGCCCCTTGATTGATACTTTCTGTCAGAAGTTGTTTCCCAATATGTTTTGAAGTGAGAAGATAATTTCTGTAAAAAGCATTGAAAAACGACATATAGGATGGGTTGTCGTACAGAACGTATTCATTATCAAGATATTTCTTGTATAAAGAATCGGGAGATTTGTGCAAGATGACGCCTTCTAAATTTGCATAATAATAATAGATGTAAGATTTGAAGAAGTTCGTCGGGGCGTATTCAAGAGGAAAACGGTCTTTAATGTTTTTGGTAATGGAGTCAAATTCGTTGTTCCCCATATCGCTGATGATGTTCGGCGCGAAATAGTCAACGATGGAGGCCGTCTTCCATTCAAAGTTGTTAATTTTGTAATTAAGGTTGTTTTGGTCGGCGTTTTTGCTTTTAACTTGCAGATAACCACCATATTCCATTGGATCCAATCGTTGGAAAAGTTGCGGATCCATTTCAATGGTGAAAATGTACGTCTCTTCCGGTTCAATGTAAAATTCAGCTTTGGATGTCTGTATGGCAATCTGCACCAATTGAATCTGCTTCGTGCTAAAAGTCAGTTTGAAACTTCCGTCACGGCTGATTTTGTCGGTTGCGACAACTTTCTGCCGATAGGAGAGGAGGTCGTCGTAGGCAATGAGTCGGATTTCTTTCCCGACCGCAAACTCCGCCGTCCCTTGAATGGTGACCGGCTTGAGTTTCTGCGCCCAATTGGCTGCCGGAAAAAGCAGCAGGATGCTAAAGAAAGCAAGAATTTTTTTGGTGAGATTCCTTTTTAGGCGCATCGTATAAAATTGATTAATAACGTTTTATAATTTTCCCTTCAGGGCAAGAAGTTCGTACTTTGCTTTCAAAAGTTGAATGTTGTGAACCTCTTTGGCTATGACCGACTGCACCTCGTCGTTTTGCTGCTTGATGTAGTCGATGACGGTGATGGTACCATTCAAAAGTTGCGTAGAGGCCGTCTGCCTGATTTCCTGATATTTCTGGATGATTTGTTCGTCTAAAACGAGCAGGTTCCCGATTCTTTTTACCTCGTTCAGTTTCTCTTGGATGGCGATTTGGTTTGCTTTGGTGAAGTCCGACTGCTGACTTTCGAGAATGGAAGTTTGCAAGGTGATGATGTCGCTGACACCTTTGGTTTTGGCCCAGTCAATGAGCGGGATGTTGAATTTGAGTCCGACCGCATAAAACCAGTCTGCCTTGGTACAGAGTAAGTTATAGGTTGGATTTCCGTAACCGCCGACGGCAAAGAATGAAAGTTTTGGAAGACTCTTTGAAAGGTGCATCTTGCGTTGATACTCCAGGTTTTCCTTTTCATTTTCAAAGATGGCAAATTCTGTTCGGGACGACTGCGTGTTTTCTTCTACCATTGGGATGGCGGGCTCAATGAAAATCGTATGCGACAAATCTCTTCCCGTCAAAATGGAAAGAGAAGCGGTAAGTGACTCTTTGGTAGCAATCAAGGCGTCTTTCTGTTGTTGGATTTTAAGTCCTTCCAGGTCCAATTGCGCAATGGAGTTTGCATAAACGACGCCCGCCTTCAGCAGCGCCTTCAGTTGGTCTGATTTTTCTTGAAAGGTGTTTTCAACCTTTGACAAAATCTTAATCTGCTTATCGATAATCAGCAAGTTCAAGTAGATATTGATGATATTCTCCTTCATTTTGTTGATGGAAATATCTAACTTGTTGATTTCGTTTTTGTTAAGAAGTCGTTCGCGCTTTCGTCCGTAAGTTGCTTGCAACCCGTCAAAAACGACTTGCTGCAAGTTTAAGCTGACATTATAGATATCGTGAGGTTTTTCCACATAGCCCGGACAAACGGACGGAAGTTCAGTGACTTGTGAGAAATAACCGATCCCTCCATCAATTTGCAATGTCGGATAATAGTGTGAGGATACATCGTTTAACTTGACGCCCAAAAGTTGTTCGTTCAGTTCTTTCTGTACGTTAGATGAAGATTGTGAAATGGCTAATCGCTGGCATTCTTCGATGGTGATAGAATCCTGGGCATTGCCTCCCAAGACAAGTGTGCAGATGAAAAGTAAGATTGTGAGCTTCTTAGTCATTATGAATATTCGCTATTAAAAAAAAATGTTCCCCGTCGAAATAGGCGGGGAACATTGAACGTATGTTTTATTTCTTTATTACTTTGCTGGTGGTAACAAGCTGATTTCCGTTGTAAATGCGGATGAAGTAGAGTCCGTTGGCAAGCGTTTCAAGGTTCATTTCCGTGCTGCTCCCTTGGACGGACTTGCTGGAAATGAGCTGACCAAACGTATTGTACAAGTTGATGTTCGTGGCATCGATGCCTTCTCCTAAATCAATGGTGATATTCGATGATGTCGGATTCGGGTAGATGGTGACGGTGGAAATGCCGTTTTCAGCAATGGAAGTCGGATTGGCAACCACCGTGATGCTGAATGCGTCGGTGCAGGAAACGGTGCCGTCCGTGGCCTGATGGTTGAAGTTGATGACCGTGTTGTTCGGCGTGTTCGCACTGATGTTGACGTCGTATTGTGAAATGACGTTTGCACCTGGGGCAATCGTATTGTGGTTGACGACAGGTGTCGGAATCGTTGCGTATGCCGAAGTCGTTGTCAGTGAAGAAACAACGTTGTTCGCAGCGAGGGTGCCGTCATTGCGCGTGTAAACGCTGACCTTGATGATTTCCCCCGGATTGATGTTCGCATCGCCGTTGCCTTGGATGATGCTGATGCTGTGACTTGCATCTACAAGTACCACGCTTCCAGTGATTTCAACTACGGTGACACTGATGTTCATTGTGCAGGTGTCTTCGTCGCTAATCATCGTGTGGACGAAATTGACGACCGTGTTGTCGGGGGTGTTGGCATCGAAAGCGACGTCGAATTGTGTGTTGGCAGTAGCTTCGCCGGCAATTGTTCCGATGTTTTGTGTTCCGTTGCTGATGGTTGCGTAGGGTGAATCGGTGGTCAGGGTTGAAACAGCGTTGTGAGCATCGGCACGACCGTTGTTGCGTGTGGTGACATTGAAGCGCCACGTTTCACCCGGGTTGATGTCACTGTCGGAGTTGCCGCTCACAACAGCGTGCGTTTCGTTGATGTCTTCCAAAGCAACGATGGCTTCCGTGCGGACATTGACGGTGAACGTGTAAGTGTCGGTGCCGTGAACGCCGCCATTCGCCGTGTGTGTAAAAGTGATGTTCGTGTTGTCAGGAGTGTTGGCTGCAATGCTGATGGCATACGTGGTTGTTGCGCTTCCGTTAGCGGCAATCGTGTTGATGGTCTGTGTGCCGTTGCTGATAGTAGCGTATGCAGAAGTCGTTGAAAGAACGGAAGATACGTTGTTTAATGCCACTAAACCTACATTGTTCGTGGTCATCACCACTTGAATATTTTCTCCTGGGTTCACTTCGTTGTCACCGTTTCCGGAGGTGATGGTCATCGTGTGAGTGCCTTCGTCAACAATACCGGAATGGATGGTGAAACTGAAGTTGTAGGTTTGTTGTACGGCAGACCCTCCCAATTGGTAATTAGCTGTCACCGTGCAGTTTACTAACGTTCCATCTGCGACATTGTTGCTGATGGAACCGGCAAAAATGTTCGCGAAGTTGGTTGTGTCGTTTGCAGCGAGGGAAGCGATGGTTTCAGTCGCATCGGTCAACGTGATGTCATTAGAAGTGGTTGACAAGGTAAGCGTTACATTGTTGATAGGAGTTGCGCTGTTGTTCAACAAGGTAGCGTCGAAGGTGGAAGCTTCGGCTTCGTAACCGTGGCTGTTGGCATTCAAGCCGGCATTGGCGATGACAAGTCCTTCTGGAACGGGAGCAATCGTACCACCGATAGGAAGTGTGATGTTGTCAACCCACGCACGGTCAGAATTGCTGGAGTATGAGTAGTCTTTTTCGTAGGTAAAGCGTAAGGTGTGCGTTCCGGCGTCAACTGGCCAGGTGGATTGTGTCCAAGAACCGTTTCCTGAGCGATTTTCCTTTTCAATACCATCAATGTAGCAGAAAAATTTGTCGTAGCCGCTTTCGGAAGAAACTTTGCTGTAATAACTTACGTTTCCAGCAGTAGTGGCCGTGAATGTGATTTCAAGATCTGATTCGGAACTGTTTACTTGGTAATTGGTTGAACGGGCACAGTAGGTTCCTGCGTAGGCACCAGAGGTGGTGAGTTCCCACGGATAGTTGCCGGTTGAAGTCCACGCCAACTCTGTCATCGTGCCGGACTCCCACGTTTCGGTGGTTTCAGTCGTACCAACGGTAAGCCAAATGGTGTCGATGCGTGTGAGTGCGCTATTGGTTGTGCTGTAAATGTGGTGGAAGTAGGGGATGCGTGTTCCGTTCGGCACGCTCGTTCCAATATGAATGGTGAAAACGGAGTTGCATTGTGCTTGGGCAGCAACGGTGCCGATGGAAATGGTACCGCCGGAAACGGGTGCCAGATTGTAATAGGTAGAAAGGTTGGAAACGATATTTTGTGCGGTTGCGTGTCCCGTGTTGGCGTCAACGATGGTGAGGGTGACGGTTTCGCCCGGGTCAATCACATTGTCAGTGTTGCCACCGCTAATCGTGTAACTGTCACTGACGTAGTCAAGGTATGCATCAACCAAAGCCAGATTATAATCGAACGTGGTGGTTTCGGGAGTGCCTTGGCTCAAGTAGCTGACTGTGAAATGGATGGGAGCGATGTCTCCATCTGCGATATTGTTGCTAACGGTCAAACCGAATGAAGCCGTAAGCGTTTGGCTTGCGCCGCTGTTGACGGTTCCTACGTTTTCAGTAGCATCCGTCAGCGTAATCTGGTTGGAAGTGGTAGTAGCCGTGATGACGGTGTTGGTAGCGGCATCGGGGAAACGGTTTTCAATAGCAACATCCAACGTGAGTTGTGCGCCTGCCGTTGCTTCTTCGTCATTGGTAACGGCTACGTCGGTAATGGTCACGCGGGCACCTTCGCCGGCCATCACGTTGATGGTAGTGAAAGTGGTCTTGTAGTTTTGTGCGGAAGCGGCCAACTCGTAGGTTTCGCCCGCGTTCATAGCGGGGAAGGTGATGGTTGCGTTGCCGTTGCCGTCCGAAACGACCGCCGTGATAAGGTTCAAGTTTTGGGTTATAGCGATGTAACTGTAAGGAGCTCCGGTGGATACGGAGAATGTCGTCGTTCCGTCAATGGTTTCGTAAGTGTTGTTGACCGGTGCGGTATTGTCAATACGGATGGTCATATCGTCGGGTTGCCCGAGCCACGGCATAACGGACGGGTCTCCCATCAGTTCGTAAATTTCCCAATAATACTTAACGTAGTTGTCGCTTGCGGAATAGGCAGATTGAACAGCCATATTTCCGGCATAGTTGATAGCACCTTGGGTGACGTACCAAGCGCTGTAAGCTTCGTTGTGCGTGTGGCACAAACGGTCGTAAGCACCTAAGTTGTTGGCATTGTAAGTGGTTAGATTGCAGTTGGTACAGCTGCTGGAAAGGTTGGAACGAGCACCAACCGCCCAGTAATAGTCGTGATACCAGTACGTATAGTCAGTTCCACCGATGTAACCGACGGCTCCCTTGTTGCTGGCACGCAGGAGTGCTTCTCCGAAGCAAGCACTTTCTTCAAACTTGTTGGATTGACAGCAGTTGCCAATCATCAAACCGTATTTGCCGGTATTGGTCATCGAAGAAACATTGGTTGTTGAGAATGAAGGATCGCTCCATCCGGTAGAACCGCAGTGCGCAGAGTAGTTAGCGAAGCCGGTACCATTGGAAAGCTTGGTGCGAATCGTTGATGCGTCAGAAGAAGCGTGAGGATTGTAGTAAGAGTCGGTTGTGGTAAAGAAGTCACTGCTGTAAGTGTCTTCGAAATAGTGCATAGCCGGGTTGGCGTGGCTGTATCCATAGTCGCCAGTACTGCCACCGTCGTTACCGGCTACGAGTACGCAACGGTCAAGATAAGTTGGGTCTGGCATTGCAAATTGTTCGTAAGTTAAGGTCTTTTCAATTTGCGGGGTGAGTTGTGCGACGGTTTGTGCGGAGAAACGGCCCCAGTAGCAGTCCGGTACCCAGTCATTACCTACCTGTTGGAAATAGTTGAGGTCTGTAACGTGGGAGTTCAGAGTCTGTCCGGAATAAGTTGGTATCTGTGCTTGGTCACCAACCAAAAGAACAAAGGTCGGAGCGGGGTTGGTAGCAGTTGCATTGTTGAAAAGTCCGGAAATGTAGTTCTTGATAGCAGTCGTCGTGGTTCCGATGGTTCCGGTGTAGGCGATTTCAACCAAGTATCCTTTACGACGTTTCCAGTTGGCAAAAGAGTCCAACTGGCCTTCAAACATACTGTTGGCAATGATAACGTACTTCACGGGTGTGGTCGTGATGGCGTCGCGAACGCCAACGATTTCAAGCGGATTGATGATTTCTGCCGGGTGACCGAACGCGCGGCTTCCGAATTTGACTTTCATTTCGCGGGTAGCGACCATATCGACATTGTCGTAGGTTACGGTAACCGTAATGTCTTCATAGATAGTTACTTCGTTGGTTACAGGATTGACCTGAACGGGATAGATGGTCACGTCTGCCATATTGACGTCACGGGCGACACCGGCTTTTTCAACGGTTGCTAACGGCATTCCGTAGAAAGCGTTAGTGCTGTAGCAGGTTTCGTCTTTTGCAAAAACCTGGTCTCCCATATACGATTTGTGGTACATAGGTTGTGCGGGATAGATGGTGTGGGCAATGCCGGCCTCTTCTGCGGTGAGGGTTCTGGTACGTCCGGCGGTCGCTGTAACGTGCAGGTCGCCGCACAACGGAATTTCAATCATCTTGACAATCATCGGAAGTTCCGGCTTGCCGATGTTTTTCGGGGAAGCGACGCAGCCGTCCACGGTGAGTTGCGAATAGACCGTTCCTTCGACGTTGATTTCGTTAACTTGTAGGTCTCCCGTGGAAACTTGCAAGGTGATTTGGTTTTCCGTATTGCTCACAATACGATGGTTCTGTGCCGATACTTGGTATGCACCGAGTAGAAGACACATAATTGCTAAAAGTACCTTTTTCATTTTTTATAGATTAATTTATTGATGAATTATTCAGTAATAAAGGTGTTTATCTATATGAGGAAATCAATTTTTGTACATCTTCAATGTTTGCTAAATCAGGATGAAGGGCTAAGAACTGATCGTGTCCCTCGTAATTGATGAGGAGGGCCGTAGATAAAAAATTGTGCGCCCGACCATAGTCGCCTTCCAAGTAGTTCATTGCCGCTAAAAAGTAAGGGATGGAAAGTGCAACTTCTTCATCGTCAAGGTATTCTTCCAAAAGTTGTATTCCCATTGCTCTGGTTCCTTCGGTGTTGCAGCAATACAGCGTGAAAAAGAAAAGAAATTCTTGTTTGTTGTCTAATTGACTGATTGTTAGATTGAAAAACTCTTTTAATCGTTCTAATTGTTCTTCTTCTTTATAAAAAGGAAGAAGGTCGAAAAGCAGTTCAAAACTGCGCGGTTGCAAGGAAATGGTTTTCCGGATAAACGATTCTGCCTCCTCGTTCCGTCCGGTTTCGTGCAGAATGTTGATGATTCCCATCAGCGCATCGGTCGTGTCGGAATTCAAAATCAGTGCCTGATGGTATGAGTCAAGGGCTTTGTCATACTCCTCCATCGCGTAGTAGCAGTCTCCAATGCCACTCATCGCGTGAAAGTCTTGGTCGTCAAGACGAATGGTTTCCTGGTAATAGTGCAGGGCCTCGGCGTAGTCTTTCATCTCAAAGTAGGCATTCCCGACATTGAAATAGGCCGTCGATGCCTCCTCGTCCAAACTGATGGCGTTGAGATACGCATCGATGGCATTCGTGAACTCCTTTTTCCAACTGTACGCCAAACCGAGTGCAAACCAACTTGACTTGCTCAACGGAAAGTCTTCTGTAAGTTGAAGGAAGAAGGAAATTGCGTCATCATAAAGTTTGTTTTCTTCAAAAATGTATGAAAACGTAAATAATTGTTCTTCAATTATTTCATCGGATTCCATCGCATTTTTGAGCAGATGATACCCCTTCTCGTAATTCCCTTTTCGCACATACTCGGAAGATAACATCAGATTGATTTCCGGATTCTCCGGATCCAAGCGATAGGCCTTTTTTAACAAAGGAAACGAGTCGTCATCGGCTCCAGTAAGCTTGCTAAGAAATGCTTTTTCCAAATATAATTCTGCCGACGGAGGAAACGTCTCTTCAATTTTGTCTAACTCCCTGCTCGCTGAGTCCAAATTCAGCTCCATCATCAGTTTCCGGACTTTCAACAAATGGAATACTTCGGATGAAGGGAACATTTGTAACGCATAGTTCACCGCTTTGGTCGCCCAAGGGAAATCCATTTTCCCGATGAGCGACTCAATGATGACTTCCATATCTTCGTCCTCGATATAGCGCATTTCCCCCGTGGAGGCCATCTCTTTGAAACGTTCAACTAATTGTTCAACATCTTCTTCTGTGTATCCTTCGTTCTCTTCCATATAGTTAAAAAATGGGGTGCAAAGGTACAAAAAAATTGTGGCGCTTTTGAAGGTCTTTTTGAAAAAAAGGAGCAAGCTTTGCGGCCTGCTCCTTTGGTCTTTTCGGAATTGAAATGTTTGAATTATTGATTGTTTCTTTCCAAGTATTGAAGGCGTTCCATCATTTTGACGTTTTCGTTGGAAGTGACCTTCCCACGGAAATCTTTTAGATTATTAAAATGATGTTCTTCCATCCATTTTTGCAATTCTGTTAAAATCTTTCCAATGCTTTCCAAGCCGTTTTTGTAAAGTGTGCTGCAAAGTTGCACGGTGGTTGCCCCGCCCAACAGGAGTTTGATGACGTCTTTGGATTCGTGCACTCCGGTAGAAGCGGAAAGGTTGCAAGGAATCTGGCAGCCATACAGCAGCGACGTCCAACGCAAGGTGTGACTGAGCTCTTCGGGAACGGAAAAAGCAGCTCCCGAGATGGTTTTCAGTTGGTTGATGTCAATGTCCGGATTGTAAAACCGGTTGAAAAGGACGAGCCCGTCCGCACCTGCTTTGGCGATACGGAAAGCGATGTTGTGAATGTTGGTAAAATGACTTCCGATTTTTACAGCAACGGGAATGGAAATGCTTGATTTAACCGTTTTTACAATGTCAATCAATTCATCTTCAAGACTTTTCCCGTCAACAGTAGGGTCGAAGGAGGCAAGTGACAGATTCAGTTCCAGTGCGTCGGCACCGGCTGCTTCAAAGTCTTTGGCAATGCTGGTCCATTCTCCTTTCGTCGTGCAGTTGATGCTCGCAATGACGGGAATGTCTACGGCCTTCTTTGCTTCGCGAATCAGGTTGGTGTAATGGCCGATTTCACTTCCTCGGAAATGTGTAACGGCGTATTCGAGCATTTCGGGGCACGTTTCGTAAGCGTCACTCAAACTGGTCTCTTTCTGAATGTCAGCCAGAATCTGTTCTTCAAACAAGGATTTGAGAACGACGGCTCCGGCACCAGCATCGGCGCATTGCTTAACTCCGTTAACGGTTCCGGTGAGCGTAGAACTCCCTACGACGATAGGACTTTTTAATTGAAGTCCTAAATATGTGGTTGTTAAATCCATAATGTGCTGTTTTTTGTTTTGAGGCGGCAAAAGTAAGATTTTTTTTCTAAATCGTCTTTCGTTTATGAAAAAAATGAAGCGCTTTTTGTGCCGTCGAATAATTACAAATGTATTCCGCCGCTTTGCTCTACAAAGGCCCAGACTCCTTCAACGATGATGGCGGCAATGACGGAGACGATGGCGACAACCACCAAACCGCGATTCCGCCACGACAGAATCAGCGCCACTTGCGTCGCAACCACTGCCGCGATGATGTGCCGCGCGGACGCTATCTCCCCGTTAGGTACTGTCGCCGTGAACACGGACGGAAATGTCATCGCCGCTAATACGCAGAAGGGGATGTAGTAGAAAAAGTCTTGTATCCAGTTGTTCTCAATTCTCTTTTTAAAAAAAGCAAGAGGAAGCACCCGTATGAGAAAGGTGACACCGGCCATAATGGCCATACTGATTATTAGATAGCGTGTTTCCATTTTATGAGTGTGCAACCGTGTGCGTGTATTCTTGTTTGTTTCGTCCCGATGTGTCGATTGCGTTTTGTGCCGAACGACGACGGCGTTTGACCTCCTTGATGGTCGCTCCCATCGCAGCTGCTGTGATAGCCGCGATAATCATTCCCCAACCGCCTTTGGAAAGTACGTTGATGATGGGAACGTAAGTGAAAATGCAAGAAAGTACTATTGCTAATACGCTGACAGCCGCGACTTTACGGCTCTTTCTCGCTTCCGGAATGATGATGGCAATGAACATACAGTAGAGTGCCATCCCCAAACATCCTTGCAGCGCCGGTGAAAACAGTCCGGATGCCAACGCCCCGGCCAATGTCCCCGTTGTCCAGCCGACCATCGGCATCGTCATCAAACCGGCGTAAAAACCAAAAGTGACATCTTTCTCCTCCATCGAAGCTATTACGAACATTTCGTCGCAAATGCCAAGAGCCATAATGCACCTTTTGTACCAGGGCATTCCCGGGACAATCTTCTGTGTGAGAGAAAAAGACATCAGCATATAGCGCATATTGACGACAAAAGTGGTCGCAGCCATACTGATGAAAGCGGCTCCTTCCACCATTCGCGTGACACCGTTCAGCTGACCGGCTGAAGCCATATTCGTCATAGAGATGAGGGTGGCCGTCAACGGAGCGAACCCCATCTTGACGGCCTGAATGCCAAAGGCAAATGATACTGGGAAATACCCGAGACAGATGGGCATCCCTTTTTTTATTCCACGGATGTATTCGTTCATCTTACGTCACAAGTTCCTCGGTTTATCAAAAAACCAAGGAACTTGAAATATTATTAGTAGTAAATAGTTTGGTAAAAGTTATTCGTTGGCAATTAAATAGCGTTCTGCTTCCAAAGCAGCTTTGCAACCGGAAGCCGCCGCTGTGATGGCCTGGCGGAAATGAGGGTCTTGTACGTCGCCGGCCGCGAAAACGCCCGCCACATTGGTCGCCGTGCTGTCGGGTTTGGTGATGATGTAACCTTGTGCGTCCAAATCAATCTGGCCTGCAAACAGGTCCGTAACGGGCTTATGGCCAATGGCTACGAAAACACCGTCAATGTTCAGCGTGCGGTCTTCTCCCGACAACTTGTCCGTAATGGTGAGGCCGGTCACCGCTTTCGCAAAACCTCTTTTTTCTCCAACAATCTCCTTGGGAAGTCCGTTCCAGACGATTTCGATGTTGGGCGTGTTGAATACGCGGTTCTGCATCGCTTTGGAAGCGCGGAACTCGTCGCGGCGGTGTACTAAATAGACCTTCTTGCACAATTTGGCAAGGTAGGTGGCCTCTTCCAATGCGGTGTCGCCACCTCCAATGACGGCCACGTCTTTGTTGCGGAAAAAGTTGCCGTCGCAGGTGGCGCAAGCGGATACGCCAAAGCCGCGGTAGGTCTTTTCTCCCTCAATCTCAAGCCAGCGTGCTGTCGCTCCCGTCGCAATGATGACGGTGTCAGCATAAATGACATCGGCATCGTCAACGGTGCAACGGAATGGACGTTGCGAAAAGTCAACTTCGGTCACCAGGCCACTTCGGATTTCGGTTCCGCAGTGAAGTGCTTGCTCCCGAATGTCGTCCATAATGTTGGGCCCAGACATCCCTTTGGGGTAGCCGGGGAAGTTTTCAACTTCCGTGGTGATGGTCAGTTGGCCGCCAGGTGTCATTCCTTCGATTAACAATGGGGAGAGGCCTGCGCGAGAGGTATAAATTCCTGCTGTGTAACCTGCCGGGCCGGAGCCGATGATGAGGCATTTTCTTTTTTCTTCCATAAAACGATGTCTCTTTTTTTGTTAATTGATGAAGGCGATAACGTCACCTTTTCTTACCTTTTCGCCTTGGCTGACAACTACTTGTAAAAGTTTTCCGCTATAGAGTGCATTGATTTCGTCTTGTCCATAGTATGCCTCCACGTAGCAGATGATGTCGCCTTCCTTGTAGGCCGTTCCCATTGGCGGGTTCATCCCTTGACCCGTGACAGGGACTTCCCAGAGAACAGTTCCGTCAGCCGTTGCAATGACGGGTTTGGCATCCGGATTCTTCGCTTGAACGGAGGCAATCAGCTCGGCTCGGTTGACTTCCGGAAGTTTGATTTCCTTGACGATGACTTTGACGTTGGATGCTTGTTTCTTCGCTTCCAAATCGCGCTCGAAGTTTTTCTTGGCAGCACCGCTCTTGAAATCAATGTATTGACGTTCGTGCATCGCATATTCGAAGAGTTCTTCGTCGTCCGGACCGCAGTCCCAACCTTGCTCTTGCATCAGTTTACGATATTTCGGCAGTTCGTCCGGATAGTGGTCTTGCGGCGTATCGGTGAAAAATTCGTACCCTTTTTCTTTGGCGAGGGAGACGATTTCCGGAGCGAGCGTGCCCGGAAGTGTGCCGGCTTTGCCTAAAATCATATCCCACTGTTTCGGGTCCATCGCGCTGAAACGCTCCTTGCCCTGTGCCATCTGCATAATGTTCATAAGGGCGATGTTCTTGACGTATTGGCTGAACGGAGTGACCAACGGCGGATTGCCGACTTTGGGCCACACGTAGGCGACTTCATCGAATAATTTTACCAAAAGTTCGTCTTCGGAAAGTTCTTTTTGTCCGCTGGATTTCAGTGACATATTGATGGCTTTGTGTACGCCTTTGAGGTCGGCCATCATTGAACCCATCATTCCTCCCGGAAGGCCGCAGCCAACGAGTAGGGAGGTGCAGATTCTGTTTTTCGGGTCAATCCAGTATCCGAGGAAGTCGTCCATAAATTCTTGGGTGAGACGACGGACTTCCATATAGGCGTTCATATTGATTTCCGGAACATCGAAGCCCGCATCTTTCAACATCGCCTGAATGGTGATGACATCCGGGTGAACCATTCCCCAAGAGAGTGGTTCTACGGCCACATCAATGATGTCGGCGCCAGCTTTGGCAACTTCCATCGTGGAGGCGACGGAAAATCCGGGGCCGGTGTGACCGTGATATTGAACGATGATGTGCGGATATTTGTCCTTGATGGCTTTTACGAGGCGGCCCAACGTTGCCGGACGCCCTACGCCCGCCATATCTTTCAGTGCGATTTCATCCGCTCCGAAGGCTACTACCTGATCCACAATTCCCATATAATAATCTACGGTGTGAATTTCGGAGTGGGTGATGCTCAGTGCCACCTGCGAAATCATTCCGGCCTCTTTGGCATATTTGACTGACAGCTCGAGGTTGCGAGGGTCATTCAGTCCGCAGAAAGAACGAGCTACGTCAACGCCTTGCGCTTTTTTTACTTTGAACATCAGTTGGCGTACATCGGCAGGAACGGGATCCATACGCAGTCCGTTCAGCGCGCGTTCCAACATCTGGCACTGGATTCCGGCTTCACGCAACGGTTTCGTCCAAGCCCGCACGGCCTTGTTCGGGTTTTCGCCGTACAACAAGTTGACTTGCTCAAAGGCGCCTCCGTTGGTTTCAACGCGGGCAAAACAGCCCATATCAATGATGGCGGGAGCCACTCTAATTAATTGATCCAAACGAGGTTGGTATTTCCCGGAGGATTGCCACATATCTCTATAGACGAGACAGAATTTGATTTGCTTGCTCATAATGCTTTTATGTTTTTTATATATTTTTCTCAAAAATTATTCAACAATAAGAATTGAATTAAGTTCAATCATCTGTTTGCTTTTTTGACTTGCCGCAAAAAAACGTGCAAAGATACGAAATTTTTCCACTTGGGCAGATAACTTTTTTTGAATCTTTTTATGAAAAAAAATCAGGAATGAAGCAACATTTTTTTTGAGTTGCAGTATAAATGACGTTGTTTTTTATCAATTTAATTTATCTATTATGAAGAAATCTTTATTTTCTAAACTTTTAGCAACTTTAACTTTGCTCGTTTTTGTAGGAATGACGGCTCAGGCCACCATCGTGCAAGGAACTATTGGCAATGGCGATTACGAAGGGAGTCAGGCGTATGGACTTGATTTCAATAATGATGGTACAATCGAGTATTACATTACTTTTGGTGCCAATCAGTATGCCGATTTTACAAATACAACCATTATGTTTTCTTGGACGGAGGGCGGAAACAATGTTTGGACGTCCGGTACGCTGGAAACTGAAGGATGGGATAATGTTCACGCATTGACCGCTGGCACGTCCATTGGCGCTTCTGCCAATTGGGAAGCTCAAGGTGATGCCTATCTCGTCCCGTTCTACGGCGAGCCCGTCGTTCCGCTTAACCAAGAGATTTATGTTGGCTTCCGTCTTAAATTTGGTTCCAATGTCCATTATGGCTGGGCAAAAGTGAAAGTTACTGGCTCTGAAACTGCTGGTTATAGCGCACAGTGGATTTCCTGCGCGTACGAAAATACACCTAATACAGCCATCGCTGCCGGTGCAACGACAAGCCCTACCGCAGTCGCTGACAACGAACAACTTTCTGTCTCCGTATATCCCAATCCTGTAACTGATTACGTTGTGGTAGAAGGCGCTAACAATGCCGAAGTCGCTGTTTTTGATATGAATGGCCGCGCCGTTCAAACCGAAGCTGTCGCTATCGACAATCGCATCGAAATCAATATGAAGGAACAACCTGCCGGTATCTATTTCGTCCGCGTGAATGGCCGTTCCATCAAAGTCGTCAAGAAATAATTTTCTTCATTTTAAACTACCGATACCGAGGTTCGTCCGAGCGGGCCTCGGTTTTTTTTGAAAATTTCTAAGATGAATCGTAAGTTTTTATTTCTTTTGCTGTTCTGTTTCTCTATAATGATGGGGACAATGGCACAAACAACTGTTTATCAGAAAGATAAATGGGGAACCAAATTGTATTATGTGGATGAAAACAATACGGTTCATCTCAAAGACCAATGGGGCGAAAAGCTGTATTTCTTTGATGGAAAGACCATTCGTATGAAAGACAAATGGGGACAAGCCCTCGCCTATATGGACGGGAATACGGTTCGTGTGAAGGACCAGTGGGGCGAAAAATTGTACTATTTTGACGGAAATACGGTCCGTCAAAAGGATCAGTGGGGTGAAAAACTCTATTATTTGGATGGTAACACGTTGAAAATGAAAGATAAATGGGGAAGCCCCGTCTTTTATTTTGACGGCATTCCGGAACGTTGGATGATTGTTTGCGTCATATAGCGATTTTTTTGTGAAAGAAAATCCAATGCGGATTTACTTTGGCACAATATTTGTAAATCTGCACCCGTCTTTAAAATTAAAGTCTATGGAAACAAAACAAATCATTCATCGAGTATTGGAATTTGAAGATCGTCTCCGCCAATACGCTTACTCATTGACTACGAATCAGGAAGATGCAAATGACTTACTGCAGGATACTTACTTGAAAGTGATGCAATATGCAGACCGTTTTTCAGAGGATACCAACCTCAAGGCCTGGGTATTCACCATTATGCGTAACACGTTCATCAATGGCTATCGAAGAAAATGCCGCAGCAAGGTGTTCACCGATGAAAGCGAGGATGGCTATTGCTTGAACCAAGTGCCTAATACTCCGTGTGATGCGACTGATATGCACCTCTACGTGAATGAAATCTCCAAAGCGATTTCTACGATGAAAGAACCGCAGCGTGTCGCTTTTGAAATGTTTATGGATGGCTTCAAATATTATGAAATTGCTGATATTCTGAATCTTTCCATCGGGACGGTTAAGAGTCGCATTCACTTCGCCCGTCAGAAATTGATGAACACGCTTTCTGATTACAGTCCGGATCTTCTTCCGCTTTCTGCTTAGCATTTGCATAGAGCAGCAGAAGCAACGCCATCACCGGAATGAAGTTGGAACCCGCTCGTGTTTCCAACATCGACTCCACCAGCATATTGGTTCCGATGATGAAGCTATAAAGCACAAGAATGAAACTTTTTTTCCGGATACCGGCAACTGCCAAGTAGCCAATGAAAAGCAAGAGTGGTGCTATTCCCGCAATTCCTAAACTGACAGAATACTGAAGGTACTGATTATGGCAGTTCAGCTTTTTATCCAAAATATAAGTATATCCTTTTTCTTCATAGGCCTGACATAAAACCTCTGTCGCGTCCCCCGTGCCCGTTCCGAAAGGGAGATTTTTCACCGTGATTTCGCAGGCCGTCTGCCAAACCGCTACTCGCTGGCTCGTCCCGTCGTCGGGATTGCTTTTGCTGCTTGTCTGTAAGCGATAGATGGATTCGGAAATCCGGTTCATAGGCAGCCGCGTGCTTTTGATGGCACCAACTCCTATCGCCGTACATAGAACCATCACGAGAATGGAAATCCAAACTCTTCTTTTGCGATGGTTGATTGTGTGCAGCAGCATACAGATAAAAATAATTCCGAATAGGAGCAGTCCCGCCTTTGATTGCAGGAAAAAGATTTCAACCGGAAGAAGAAAAATAGATGTTATTAAACAGATTTTCAGAATGTTGTTGTAATCTTTCCAATTATTTAATAATAAAAGAATGGACAAAACCCAGCCCAAAGTGCAGTACATTGACAAATAGGAGGGATGTGTTTTGAAGTGCGTGGCGTTGATGTAAAACAGCTCTCCGACATCACCTGTCCGTGCAAAATTGGCAGAGGATATGACAATATTTCCGATTGCCGTGGCAGTCGTTGCCAAACAAAAAACGAGCGCTACAATTTTTAATTTTTTTGAGTTGATTTTTCCGGCCAAAGGAAGAATGCAGAGAGGCGCCGCCAAAAACCATAGTTTGCATTCCCAATCCGAAATGGCTTTGGAAACATCGTCAGAATAGATTGTTCCAATGAGGCAAAGAAGGAAAAACGAGATCGTGATTCCGAATGGCCAAAGAAGTCCCTCGTTTCTGATTGTACCAAAATGTTCCTTCCAACGGTTGTCAACAATCAGCAGCAGCAGCCAAAGAATGGCGATGGGGAGCATCAGAAAGCGCGTAAACGGAAGAGTTCCCGCGGTCAGCAGTAGCAGTCCGTAACTTATTCCTGTATAAGAAAACTTCTCTCCAATCGTTTTTTTCATCGTGTCGGTTTAGTCAAAAAAGCGCCAGGTGATGCCGATGATGAACCGACGGTTTTGCATAGGGTAGTCAGGCGTTGTGAAGTAGTTGTATCGGAGTAGCCCGCAAAGTGCGTGGGTGACTTTGAAATAGATGCTGATTCTTTGCACCTGCAAAGCGATGTGCGGGTCAAAGTAGAGATAGTTTCCGACTTTGACATCTTCTTGCGTGCAGAAGGTTTTCAGCATCGGACAATAGGTGTCGGCATAATAACTGGTGTTGTATGCCAGACTGAATCCCACTTGGAATTTCGCCTTGTTTTTGAAAATGTTCAAACGGTAGAAAGCATCTAATTTTCCAGCAAAAATGGGAACGTGGAATGCCGGATTGTTTGAATATTGCAGGTAAACGTTCGCTTTCGCGCCGAACCCTTTGATATAGACGGGCGCGGACAAGTGCAACTGAATGATATTGGCGTACTTGTCAACTAATTGTGGTGTCCAAGTGGAATCAATGATAGCAAAGTTGTGGAGAAGGAAATAGTTGACCTCGGCCTTGTATCCCTCTCTTTCCCAATAAGCTGAAAAGCGCAGAATGTTTTGTTTTTTTGCCCAGTTGATATTCCAATACATCGAGTTTGAGAAGAAATGGGAGTACATATAATCAGGCGTTTGGAAGTAGTAGTCGATGTCAGCACCTAAATAATGGTTGTGCGGTCGGTTGATGGCCCAGATGACGGCCGCGTTGGCATTCAAGTCGTTGTTGTGATAGCCCCCTAAGGTGTAATTGATTTTTGCGTGAATGTCCATTCTTGAGAAGAGACGGACGTGAACTTGGGCGAACGGAATGAAAGCGTTGCCCGTGTAGCTACCGGCTTGGTAGCGGGCGTATTCGTGCGTGAGTCCGCCGGTAAAATGAAGGAAGTATTTCTTGTCGTTATCGTCTTGGAGCGGTTTGAATGAAGACCATTGAAGCGTGTTTGAAATCGTGTAGTAGCGCATCGTGTCTGCGGTGGTATCGGAAATGAAATAGTTTGTCCGGTAATAGCTGCTGTCTAAGTTGAAATCGTTGTAATTGGTTCTCTGGTGCTTGAATTGGAAACTGTGCGTGATGGTGCCCCAGTAGCTCTCTTTTCCCTTCTTTTTATTTTGTGAAATGATGTTTACATATTGTTGGAAAAGAAGGTCGTGAGTCAGCAGCTTCGAAGTGGCATTGTACAGTTTCATATTGTACCCTTTGAGGTCTTCCAGTTTGAGTTGATTGACGTATTCCTCCATATCCAGCAGTCCGCCGTTCTCTTCCAAATTGAAATAGTTGATGATGTAGCTCAGTTTGAAACCATAAATGTGGGAAGGGATTTCGTAGTGGACGAGGGCGTCGAAAACGATGTCGCTGGCTTTTTGGTGGGTGTAATAGCCGTCGTTGGAAAATCCGCGCAAATTGAATGCGTAGTTGACTTTGTCCTTGATGTTTTGGGCGTGTGTCGCTTGAAATGTGTATTCGTTGGCAATTCCGTACTCGAATGCCAGGTTCGTGTAACTGGTTTTCAACTTGTAGTACTTCAGGTCGCCCTGTTCTTTGAAATATAGCGGGTAGGGAATAGAAAAGAGAGAAAAACCGGGATCCTTTTTGTAAGTAAAATTCATCGGTTTGTGCGCTTGCCCGTGGATGCCGAGCGTCTGATACAGATTGTCGGTGCTCAAAAGCGGATCATACTGTGCGATGAGGTTCATCGTCGTGTCAATCGGCTTAAAGTTGATGGACTTGAAAAAAACGGTGCCTAATTCGGTATAGTAGGTGGGCAAATAGGCGGGAGAAATGGCCATCGCCGAATCAATGGTTTTGTGAAACAAGTCCTCTTCCTGCTTCTCTTCCTCCTGAGCGGCCAAGCGCGTCAGGCACAAAGAAACGAGTATGAAAAAGAAGATGCTTTTCTTGAACATAATTCCGGCAGATGTTTTTATAACTGTACGCCCAATGTGATGTTGAGGTACTGTTGTTTAATGGACGTTACGTTTGAAAAATAGGGTTTTAGGTTAATCTGGTATCCGGCTCCGATCGTGACGAACTTGATGCGAAAGTCAAGTCCCGCTGTAAACAGACACTGATGTCGGGTCAGGTTGTCTCTTCCATATCCGATGTCATTTTTGGAACAGTGAATGAGTGGTTTGTAGATGATTCCGGTGTAGGGGAGGAAAGCACATAATTCACCGACACGCAACTGTCCCACCACTTTGAACGGAATTTGCAAATATCGGCTCTCCACGGTTTCCCCATTGACGTCGGTCTCATTCGGACCGCTAATCGAATAGTAGCATTTGTGAAAAATGTATTCGATGCCGGTTTCTCCAAAAATATAATGGTATCCGCCACGTACGTAGAATCCGAACATTCCGGAAAAATGTGTTTTCATATAGTCATAGTCGGATAGCCACTTCGAAGTGAGGTTGAGGTCGGTTCCAATGTGAACGCCGTATTGCAAGTACTCGTCCAGGTCGTCTCCGTGACGGCTTTGCGAAAGGGCGATTGTGTTCCTGCTTCGGACCAAGGAGTCCGGACTGCCTGCGAAAACGTGTCCGAGCAATGCGAACAGAATGAGAATGGTGATAAAGGCCTTACTGTTCATTACTTTTTTCTTCTGGAGCTTTGCTCTGTTTTTTTGTATTGAACTGATTCATTGTTTGTTGTATGCCAGCCGTCGTAAAAGATAACACCATTTGGGCTGCCGTATCAATGGCGGGCTGGATGGAAGTCTTCATCTCTTCGGACGAAAATTTCCCCAAAACATAGTCAATCTGGTAACCTTGTGCGAAGTCGTGCCCGATTCCGAAACGAAGCCGAGGAAAATCGCTGTTGCCTAAGGTTTCAATGATGTGGTTGAGTCCGTTGTGAGATCCGCCGCTTCCTTTGGCTCGCATACGAAGCCACCCGGGTTGCAGGTCCAGGTCGTCGCAGATGACCAAGATATTCTCTTCAGGTACATTCTCGTGGTCCATCCAGTAGCGCACCGCTTTCCCACTGAGGTTCATATAGGTAGTAGGCATTGCTAAAATGAGCGTGCGTCCCTTGTATTTCCCTTCCGCAATGTAGGCGTGCCGGTCGGTGCGAAACGTGACTCCCAATTTCGTAGCAATCGCGTTAACTACTTCAAAACCAATGTTGTGTCGTGTTCCTGTATATTGATTTTCGGCATTCCCCAACCCGAAAATGATGAACTTTCTACAATTTTCCACTATTAAAAAAATTAGGTTGCAAAAGTACGATTATTTTATTGACTTTTTTCAATTTTTTGTTGTACTTTTGCGCCTTGTTTAACGAAAACGTGTTTCTATGAAAAAGATAGCAGTTTTATTTTATGCGTTGGCAGTGACCACCGTTTTGTTAATTTGCACTCAATGTAAGAAAGAACCCGTATGCGAGTTGCTCCTTCGCGTTCATACGACAACGACCGGTGTTGATACAGCCGAGGCTCTTCCGAACGCTTACGTTCGTGTTGGCCTTGAAGATAATTACGCCGATTTTGCCAAAGCAGAAGGCCGCACCGATTTCAACGGAATCTTCTCACATACTTTCAAATATGAAGCTTTGTTAGATGTCGTCGTTACTTGCGATACCACCTACTACGAATACATTACCCACGAAGACGAGCATATTGACACGATTCCTCATCACGTTTCTTATTATGGAACTGGCCGCGTTAAGTTGGTTCCAGACGAAACGGTTGATCAGGTCATCTTGGTTTCACCAATTCAGTAAACTTGCGGTTCCGTAAGAGACTTAGTTGGGTTTTCCTCCTGTCGGCGTCCATAGTCCTTATGGCCGCCCTTTTGGTGTTTGGCATCCGCGAAGTCAAACGGCACAACCTTGCTGAAATTTCCTTCGAGGAAAATACGTCTAACAGAGTGAATATTCTGTTGCATTGTACACCTTCTGACTACTTTTTATATAAAGGAACGCCCGTCGGTTTCCAGTACGAATTGCTGTGCATTATGTGCGACTCTTTGGGGCTAACTCCCGTATTTACTTATAGTACAGACGCTTCCGAGGCGAAACAAGGAATCTCTTCTGGAAAATATGACATTATGGCCGTTGACCTCGATAGTGAAATGGCCGACACGATGTGCGTGGATTATTCCGTTGCCCACTCCTTCTCTTTTCCGGTTCTGATTTGTCGTGATGGCGATGTGGAGGGCTATCAAAAAATTCTCTATCTTCCTGCTCACTTCCCTGGACAGTTGCTGATGAATACTTTGGGTGATGCTGCCGATTGGGAACTTGTCCAAAGCAGCGATATGTGCGTCGATGAGTTTTTGGGACTCCTTCGTAATAAAAAAATTAATTATCTGGTATCTGACTATCATACCGTTTTGGCACTGCTTCCTTCTTATCCCGAGCTGACCATATCGGCTCGTATTGGCCCTGAGTACCAACGCCGTTGGGCTTTGAATCCAGCAAACGACTCTCTCAATCAGAAAATTAACGAGTGGTTAGCGCGCTATAAATCCACTCCGGCTTATAAATCTTTGTGCAATAAGTATTTTTTGCCTCGGACAAAATATCTTCTCTCCGGTGCTTCGGATCGTAGGAGCGGACGCATCTCTTCGTATGATGCCATCATTAAAAAATATGCTCGTGCGAGAAATTTGGACTGGCGTTTTGTCTCCTCCATCATTTTCCAGGAATCTCGTTTCCAGACGGGCTCTACTGGCGCTGGAGGCAGTTTTGGCATTATGCAGATGATGCCGACGACCGGGGAAGCCTTCGGTGTCGATAGTACCTCTTCCATTCAGTCTCAGTTGTATGCGGGCATTTGCTTGATTGCCTCTATCGATCGGGAGTTCAAGGATATAGAAGATGCTAATGAACGTATGTTTTTTGTCGCCGCCTCCTATAATGCGGGCTCTGGACATATTCACGATGCCCGAAAACTTTGTCGGAAATATGGTGGGAATCCGGATGTGTGGTTGGACGTAGAACCCTATCTGGCTCTGAAGTCAGATAGAAAATTTTATTCCGATCCGGTCGTCCGAAGCGGATACTATCCGGGGAAGCATACCATTCGTTATACGCACAATGTGATGAATCGCTATCACGCGTACGTTATTTATATGCCTCCCCGTTAGAAGATTATTTCTTTAGAATTTCAACGATTTTATCGATGGAAAGTTTTTCCTGTTCGCCGCTTTCCATATTCTTCAGCGTGAAGACGTTCTCTTTGATTTCATCTTCCCCTGCCATAATGACGTAGGGAATTCCCTTGTTGTTGGCGAAAGTCATTTGCTTGCCGATTTTCGCTTTGTCAGGAAAAATTTCACCCACGATTCCTGCCTTGCGGATGGCTTGTAATGCGCCGAGTGCATAACGTTCTTCCTCGTTTCCAAAATTGATGATGAGAACTTTAATGGGATTTTCCAATGATTTCGGGAAAAGTTGCAACTCGTTGAGCACATCGTAGATACGTTCTGCTCCGTATGAAATGCCAACGCCGGAAACGTTTTTCAAACCGAAGATTCCCGTCAGGTTGTCGTAGCGGCCTCCGCCGGAAATACTGCCGATGCTGACGTTGAGCGCCTTAACTTCAAAGATGGCTCCCGTGTAGTAGTTCAGGCCGCGGGCCAACGTGATGTCAAGTTCTATGTTGGCTTTGATTTCCAAGACGGCCGCGTAATCCAACATTTCTCGGATTTCGGCCACACCTTTCGTCCCGATTTCGCTGCCGGCAAAGATAGTGGCCAACTTGTCTAATTTTTCTTCGTTGGTTCCTGAAAAGTCAAAGAATGGCTGCAACTTTTCGATTGCTTCCTGTGAAATGCCTCTTTCCAAAAGTTCGTTGCAGACGTTCTCTTTTCCTATTTTGTCAAGTTTGTCGATGGCAGTGCAGATGTCGGTGATTTTGTCCGCTTCGCCCAACACGTCAGCGATTCCCGAAAGGATTTTTCTGTTGTTTACCTTGATGACGACGTCAATTCCGAATTTTTCGAAGACTTCAGACGTAATCTGCATCAGTTCGGCTTCGTTCAGCAAGGAGTTGGTTCCTACCACGTCCGCATCGCACTGATAGAATTCGCGGTAACGTCCCTTCTGAGGACGGTCGGCACGCCAAACCGGTTGCATCTGGTAACGTTTGAAAGGGAAGATGATTTCGCTTTGGTGCTGGACCACGTAACGGGCAAAGGGAACGGTCAGGTCGTAACGAAGCCCTTTTTCACAAATATGAGTGGCCAAGCGGGTGGATGACGTTTCGTTCATATCCACTCCCTGCGTGAAATCACCGGAATTTAAAATCTTGAAAAGAAGACGGTCACCCTCTTCACCATATTTTCCCATCAAGGTAGAAAGATTTTCCATTGACGGGGTTTCTATGGGCAGGTAAGCGTGTTTTTCAAAGACGCTGCGGATGGTTTGAAAAATATAGTTTCTGCGCATCATCTCGATAGGGGAGAAGTCGCGGGTGCCTTTCGGAATGCTTGGTTTGATCATATCGCTGTTTGATGAGTTATCAGACTATTTATTTTTTCTCTTTTCGTATTGTTCCAAAAATTCGGGGATTGAATTCATCTCAATTCTTCTATTGAGGATGATTTCTCTCTTTTCATTTAAAATAAACATCGCCGGATTGCCTGCTTCATAAATGTTGTAAACTTCCAGATAATCTACGTTGGCTTTGTTGCCGCCTACGTTTAACCACGGATAGTTGTTTTCTTTAACGTATTTTTTCCATCTTGCTGTGTCAGCGTCGTTTGCGATGGCATACACGTCAAAGTTGCGTTTCCCGAGGTTCTCCAATGAGTCATAGACGGCACGGAGTTTCTTCGACTCTTTTTTACAGGTCGGGCAATCGGGATCGTAAAACCATAAAATGACGTAAGGTTTCGGCATACGGTAGGATGAGTGCCATTTGGAGAAGTCATCGGTCATTGACGTATCGGGGATAATCAGTTCAACTGACTGTTTTCCAATGAGTAAAGGTTCCAAATGTTTCGCTCTCTTTTCATATTTTTTCAAAAGGTCTTCGTCAATCCATTTGCATTTCCCCTTTAAATGGTTTGTGTTGACGATGTGTACGAAAACGCCGTCGTGACCTAAGATTTTGCTGGTTTCAAAGTTGTAAGTCAACCAATCTACGAAAAAGTGATACATCAAAGTGTCTTTTTCGGTTTTGGGAAGAATCAGGTCGATGTAGTGGTTGATGGTGTCGGGTTCCTGATATTTCATCATTTTGTTGAAATATTCTTTGAGTTTGGGTTCCAACATCGGGGTGAATAGCAGACGGCTGTCCCCCAAATCAATGTTATCCCAGTAATGGGTAAGGAAGTAACGGAATTGGAAAGTTGAATCGATTTTTCCGTTGGCATCAACCGGTGCGTCCGGAATGTCAATTTCCTGATAGCCGCGTTGCATCTTTGAAAACAAATAGTCTGGATGTCTGTTGATTAAGTCCCAGATATAGTCTTTCATCTCTTTGTTGAGATTCTTGATTTCTTCGGTATATTTGTCAACGTCGGCTTGGTTATTATCTTTTTTGGCAGCATCGTAAGCGGAGTGTAGTTCGTTCATCTGCTTCTGTGCTGTAACGGTTTTTCGCTGAAAGGCAAGGACTTCGTCGTTTTGCGGGGAGTCCGTGAAAACCACTTTTTCAACGAGGCCGGTGGTGTCGCAGCTGACAGAAAAATTCTGGCTGCCGTCCATAATAAAATCCAAGTAGGGGTAATGTTTTTGACTTACCAATTTATAAAGACCGCCCTGATAAGGTTCGTCTCCTTTAAAAATGTATTGGGGGCCATTTTTCGTCATCGTGACATTGGCGGAATCTTTCAAGATAAGTTTTTCACGGAAATAGACCGCGAGAAAAACCTTTTCGTCTTTCGCACCTTCAATGTTGAAAACGATGTTGTGACCTTTGGTGCTTGTGGTTTTCTTTTGCGCTTGCAAACCGGTAGGAATCAGTGTGCAGGCAATGATTAAAATCAATACGAGTTTTTTCATTATTCTCTGTTTTGATAGTTGTTTTGAAAGAAATTTTCAAGTTGCTCTAACGTAAATTGACGCATAATTATTTTATTGTTTTCGTCAATCAGTACGCATCCCGGCGTGGTGACCAAATTGAAGTAATCGATGAAATCGTAGTTGCTGTCTCCCGTTCCGGAGCAAGTGTTCGTCCAGGTCAGTCCCCACTCCTGGGTGAATTTTTTCCAGCGTTCCACGTCGTCGTTCAGACAATACGCAAAGACGTCGAAATCGTAGGTTTCGCTGTTTTCAACGTAGAATTTGTGGAGTTCCGGCGTTTCCACCTGGCAGTCTTCGCAGTCGGAGTCCCAAAACCAGATGACGGTAAACTTTCTTTGAAGATCCTTCGTGGATTCTCGTTTCCCTTCCGCATTCGGGGCCTCCAAAGCAGGAATTTCCGTTCCGATGAGGACGCGACGTTTCCGCTCCACAGCCTTTCTTAATGTGCGTTCGTAGGTTTCAGAAAACAAGTGCAAGTTGTTGGGAACGTAGTAGTTATCGTACAAATGGACAAGCACTTCGTCGTAGGGAGCGTTGTTGTCCATATTGTAATACTTCATCATTTTCCCAAGATAATATTGACTGATTTCGCTGGCGCCACCGAACCGATTCAATGTCTGGTCAATAGCAGCAATGTCTCCGGACATTAATTTGGTTGAAATGAGTTGATTGAATTCTGGCTGCCGCAGATAGCGTGTTTCTGAACTGTCGCAGGAATCCAAACCGAAATTTTCTAAACCTATGTATTTGCAAACGAGTGAATTCGGTGAAGTACTTTGTAGTGCATTCACGTAGGTATTCATTTCATCAGATGAATTAGAAATGGTACTTTTATATAGCAAAAAGTTTCTATAAATCTGATTCTCTATGGAATTGATGATGGTATCATTGCTGATGAGAAACTTGCGATTTTTTTCAACGACGATACAGGACAGTGTTGTTTTTGAATATCCTTTGATGCCGATTTCGTAATAGCCGTCGGGAAGGAGTGCGGATTTTTTGAATCGGGCTATCCCTTTTTTGATGCGTACACTATCAAGAATGTTGACCTCATCACCGTAGAAACCTGTTAAATAACAGGTAGTTCCGTCTAATGATGTGCCCGTTTCGAATTGAACCTTGATGTCGTATCCCTTCTTCTGGGCGAATGCTGCGGTGGACAGTCCCATACATATTATTATAATGAAAATCGCTTTTTTCATCATCAATTAGGAATAAGAAATTTATGGTCTCCGATTGACTTTTTTGAGGGAGTCACTATTTTATTCAACCGAAACGGATTTTGCTAAGTTTCTGGGTTTGTCGACATTGCATCCGCGAAGAACGGCCACGTGGTAAGCTAACAACTGCAACGGCACGCAGGAGAGTAGGGGAGTCAGAATCTCCAACGTCTCAGGAATTTCTATGCAGTAGGTTGATTTGTTCTTGACGACGGAATCTCCTTTGGTTACGATGGAAATGATTCTTCCTTTTCTGGAAATGACTTCGTCAATATTGCTGACGGTTTTTTCGTAAGTGTCTTGTTCTGTGGCAAGTACGACAACGGGCATCTCTTCATCAATGAGGGCGATGGGGCCGTGTTTCATTTCGGCTGACGGATAACCTTCCGCGTGGATGTATGAAATCTCTTTGAGTTTCAGGGCGCCTTCGAGTGCGACGGGGAAATTGATGCCGCGTCCGAGGTAGATGGCATTTCTTTTTTCTACAAAAAACTTGGCGATTGCCTTGATGTCATCGTTGAGTTTCAAAGTCTCTTCCACCTGTTGCGGAATCAGTTCCAAGTGACTGATAATCTTGTGGTATTCCGAAAGCGGAATGGTGCCCTTTTTACGGCCGAGACTCAGGGCCATCAGTGTGAGGACGGTGACTTGAGCCGTGAATGCTTTGGTAGAAGCGACGCCGATTTCAGGACCCGCGTGGGTGTATGAGCCGGCGTGCGTTATGCGTGCCAGCGTGGAACTGACCACGTTGCAGATTCCAATGACCGTGGCTCCTTTGCTTTTGGCTAATTCGACGGCGGCAATCGTGTCGGCTGTCTCTCCCGATTGCGAAATGGCAATGACGATGTCATCTTCATAGATGAGAGGATTTCTGTAACGAAATTCGGAAGCATATTCCACTTCAACGGGAATGCGGACGATGGACTCGAAAAGGTATTCACCGACGGTTCCCGCGTGCCAGGAGGTTCCGCAAGCCACGATGATGATGCGGCGTGCGTTCAGCATCTTTTGTTCATATTCCCGGATGCCACCCAATTCCACGATGTCTTTTTTCACGTTCAAACGACCGCGCATACTGTCTTTGATGGCACGGGGTTGCTCAAAAATTTCTTTCAGCATAAAATGCTCAAAGCCGCCCTTTTCCAACTGCTCCAAATTGAGTTCCAATTTCTGAAGATAGGGACGTTTGGTCGTCTCATCGTCTATATTCTTGATTGTCAAACCTTTTTGCGGACTGACAACGGCCACGTCACCATCTTCAAGATAAACGACTTTGCGCGTGTATTCTACGATGGGAGAACCGTCGGAACCAATGAAATATTCGTTGTTCCCGATTCCGATAAGAAGTGGACTCCCTTTTTTTGCCAGGATGAGTTGGTCGGGTTCGTCTGCTGAAAGAATGGCGAGTGCGTATGCCCCGACCACGTTTTTGAGTGCGATGCGGACAGCTTCCTCAAGGGAGCATCCCTCGTTTTTGTAAATGTCTTCAATCAAGTGGGCGAGAACTTCGGTATCGGTTTCGCTTTGAAACTGATAGCCGCGTTTCGTTAATTCTTCACGAAGATAGACGTAATTTTCGATGATGCCATTGTGGATAATCGAGATTCGCCCGTCGGATGACAGATGTGGGTGAGCGTTCGTCGTGCTGGGTTCTCCGTGTGTGGCCCAACGCGTGTGACCGATTCCCGTTTTTCCGGAGCGGTCTTTGCTCATACAAAATTCGTCCAATTGATCAACACTCCCTTTCTGTTTGTATGTGGAAAGTGTTCCGTTTTGGGCTAAAGAAACACCGGCACTGTCGTACCCGCGATATTCTAAACGTTTAAGTCCTTTTATTAAAATGGGGTACGCTTCCTTGCACCCCGTGTATGCTACGATTCCACACATATCTTTTTATTTTATGCTGAGCAAAAAAGCTCAATCGTAATAATTCTTTGTAATCTAATATTCCGTGTAATAGATGGCCATTTTCAGATGGTCTTCGTAATTCGCTTGCGTGCCTCTGAAAACGAGTCGGTTTCCTCGGATTGCAGCACCGCTCACTACGATGTTTAAACCTTTATCTGTAGTTCCTCCATATTTCAATATTTCTTGTAGATAGTAAGTTAAGCGGAAACTGTATTGCTTGCTGTCGCTATCGTAAGTGCCGCCAAAGTAACTTGTGGAGGTGTAGGTCGCATCGTCAGGAACGTAGGTGGTTGCGCCCCCTGACAGTACCCGTTGAATGCCAAGTCCGTTAGGTTGTTCAAAGTAACCATCGTTAGGACGGACGTTCGTCATAATGAGTTCCGCTTTGTTGATGACGATGTGTTTCCCTTTCATCCATTGCGCTACAGGAGTGAGGTCCACGTGGGTTTTAACGCCGCCGGTCGCTTGCACGTAAAGCGTTTCTTCACCGAGGGTTGTGTCCCCTTGAATTACCTGACGTTGGAAATCTTGAGATGCCGACGTGTAGTCGTGGGTGAAGAAATTGTATCGGGTACAAGCAGTTGTTACGGGGAACGTGTATTTTTTAGATTCTCCGTTCACCTTGTAGTAAACCATAATTCCACTCATAGCTGCGGTTGGACTTATGTAGCAGAGGTTTCCGGTTCCGTTGGAAGTGGCTTTGATGACGAGACCGTAGAATTCTTCTTGAAATGCTTCGGTAGTAGCCAGTGTACTTGTCGGAAGTTGTAAAAGTTTGTTGCCGAAGCTGTTGGACAGACGGACGCGCATATGTGCGGCGTTAGTCACCGAGTCAACGAAAACTTTGGTGTTGGGCTGGGGAAGAATGCTGGAAGACGAATAGACCAAGTTCTGTCCGTGGTGAGCCGGTTGATTGTCGCAGCTGTAATACGAGTCTTTGTCCAACTTTTCAGTCAATTCGTAAACTCCCATTTGCAATCCACAGAGTGTATCTCCATAGTAACCAGCGTATTGCATCGCCAATACAACGGAATCGAGCACGGCGCCGGTGAAAGAGGTGTTGCTCCCTTGCAAAGCGAACTGGGCACAGAATCCGGCGTTCGTTTTTCCAAAAACAGGATCTTGTATGTCTCCAACGAGCGTGTAAATCAGATTTTTAGTATAAATGGAGTCGTCAAGACAGGAGTGAGCAGTAATGGGAATTTCAATGTAGGTCGCATTCAACAATCCTTCTTGGAGGTTCAAACCAATTTCGTCGATTTCTTTTTTGCAACCACACAAAAAGATTCCTACCGTGATAACAACGAACAGGAAATATTTTTTCATTGTCAATTAAAAAGTTATGGGAGCTTTTTCCATTATGGTGTCATAAAATGCGTTGTATTCGTCCACGTATGTTTCGGTTTGTGGATGGGTGAATACGGGACGCTGATAGTCTTGGAGGTATTCGATGACCTCCGGTGCGATGTCTTCGTGACCAAGCACGACGGCGTCGCTGTAGTCGGCAGCTAATTTCACGAGAGAACTATAATTCGGTTCATCAAGGTGTTTGACGAACTGTTCGTCGATTCCCGTACCGATGAGTTTTTTGCCAATGTGTTCGTCCAACGGGTCCGGAAAATGGTCGTTATATACGGAATAAACCAATCGTGAGTTTTGAAACAGCGGGCTGTCTTTGTAATAAGTCTTGATGAAAATGGGAACGAGGGAGGCTATAAATCCGTGGCAGTGGATGATGTCGGGTTCCCAGCCTAATTTCTTTACGGTTTCGATGACGCCTTTGGCAAAGAAAATCATTCTTTCGTCGTTGTCTGCAAAGAATTTCCCGTCGGCACCAGTAAAGATGTGCTTTCTTCTGAAATAGTCTTCACTGTCAATGAAATAGACTTGCATTCTAACTACTTGCAATGAAGCAACTTTGATAATCAGCGTGCGGTCGATGTTGTCAACGATGATGTTCTGACCGGAAAGACGAATGACTTCGTGCAGCTGGTTCTTGCGTTCGTTGATTGTTCCGAACTTGGGCATAAAAGTGCGAATTTCGTTGTCCCGCTCTTGAATTCCTTGAGGAAGAAATCTGCATAAAGAAGAAATGTAACTTTCTGGTAAATAAGGATATATCTCTGGAGCGATATATAAAATTTTCTTTTTCGCCATAAGGTATAAATTTGAGCGCAAAAATACAAAAAATCCTCTTTCGTAGCGCATTGCGCTATAATTTTTTTTATTTATATTATAACAATCCCCTTTTTTGGTGTACTTTTGCGCCCGTTTTTATTGAAGGAAAATGAAGGTTTCAACTGAACAAAAAGCCAAAGCCGCCTACAAAGAGGGTGGCGTGTCTGTCTTATTGAATACGGTTCTCTTCGCACTGAAGTTATGGGCCGGAATTGTTACCGGCTCCATCGCTCTGATGGCCGACGCCTGGCACACACTCTCCGACTCGCTTAGCTCTATCGTCGTTTTGATTGCGGCTCGCCTTTCCCGTCGTAAGCCCGACAAGGATCACCCGTTCGGTCACGGACGCTGGGAGCAGATTGCCGCCCTCGTCATCGCTCTGATGTTGGGCATCATCGCTTATCAGTTCGCCGCCGATTCCGTCCAGCGACTTCAAACTCGCCAGGAAACCCATTTCGGAACCATCGCCATCGTCGTCACGATTATCTCCATTGTGGCTAAGGAGGGGCTTGCTCAGTACGCTTTCTCCCTGGCTCGCAAAACGAATAACGTAAGTGTCAAAGCTGACGGATGGCACCACCGTACCGACGCACTTTCGTCCGTGGTTGTGCTCGCCGGTATCTTCTGTGCCCAGTATTTCTGGTGGATTGACGGCGCCCTCGGGCTCATTGTCGCCCTGATGCTTTTTTATGCAACCTACGAAATCGCCAAGGACACTATCAACTCTTTTTTGGGCGAGTCTCCTTCGCAGGAACTGATGGACGAAATCGCGGTCAAGGCCAGAACAGTTGCCGACGGTGATTTGCAACTTCATCATTTTCACATACATAACTACGTTACACATCAGGAATTGACCTTCCATATCCGGTTGGACGGCAATATGTCCATTAACGAGGGACACGAAGTCGCTACCCGTATCGAACAAGTTATCAGAGACGATTACGGCATTGATTCTACCATTCACGTCGAACCTGTCGGTTATGAACACGGAAATGATTGATTAGTGAGTAGTGAACAGTGAGTGGTGATCAGTGAGTGGTGAGTAGTGATGGGTGAACGGGGAAACTAAGAAGTTAAGAAACGAAGAAATTAAGAAACGAAGAAATTAAGAAACGAGAGATTTGGGGATGTTTGTTGTAAAAGATGGTGAAGCAGTTTGTCTGAATGATTCTAAAAGTTTGTTAATCAGGCAGATGATTGCTTCTTTTCTCTATTTGGGAACGTGGCCGGAACCTCGGTCGGGCGATGCGCGTGACGTGCGCGTGGTGCACCAATGCCTTTGTCTGATACAAACGAAGTCAATGGAAACGGCACGCATCGATGTCCGTGACTGCGGGGCGGCTTATCGTTTCCTGATGGCACTTCTTTCCGTTACTTCCGGCCGTTGGTTTTTGACGGGCACGCCCCGCCTTTTGCAACGTCCGATTGAGCCGTTAGTGGAGGCATTGCGTTCGATTGGGGCTTCTATTCAACGCTCGGATGACGGCTGGCTGATTGTTGGAAAAGAGTTGCATTCGGAGCATTTGACGGTTGATTGTTCCCAAAGCAGTCAGTTCGCCTCTGCCTTGCTGCTGATAGGGGAACGCATCGGCCTGCGCGAGTTGGAAACGGTGCCGGAGACGCCACCTTCAGCGTCTTATATCGCAATGACACGAAACGTTCTTGCCGACCTGGCTTTCGGGAAAGAACTTTCTCGTGAGGCAGACTGGAGTACGGCCGCTTTTTGGTACACTTTTGTCGCAGCTTCTGACAAAGTCAATTCTTTGACTCTTAATAATTTGAAACTTGATTCCTTGCAAGGGGATAGCTGTGTTTCGGAGCTTTTTAAAAATCTTGGTGTGGCTTCAGAACAACTTCCGGTTGGTGTTAAGATTTCTAAAATGACGAATTGGAAACACACGGAAAAACGTATCCAATGGGATATGGCCAATCATCCCGATTTGGTTCCTGTTTTGGCCGTTTCAGCCATTCTTTTGTCTTTTGATATAATAATGGAAAATATTGAAAATCTGAACGTTAAAGAGTCGCGTAGGTTGGATTGCCTGGTCCGTTCATTGTCTCCTTTTGTCTCTATTTTTGTGGGAGATGAGAACTGTCTGTGTGTGCGCGGTTCATCCTCTCGAAAAACAGTGGCTGATAGGGTATGTCTGGATACGGCAGGAGACCATCGAATGGTAATGGCTTTTGCCTTGTTGTCGTTGCAAAATGATATTCAACTATCAGATATTGAGTGTGTTGAAAAGTCATATCCCGATTTTCAAAATTATTTTCAAGTCAACAAAACGATTGGAAAATAAAGTGTACTTTTGCCAGCTCGTTTTTAGTACATTAACCGAAGAAGACAATGCACGAAATTATATTCTTTCTGGGCTTCTTATTGCTCGTAATCGTCCTGCTTTCGTTGGACTTAGGCGTTTTTCACAAGAAAGACCACGTCATCGGATTTAAAGAAGCGGCCACTTGGACTTGTGTCTGGATTGGCACCGCTCTGCTTTTTTATGGATTTATCTTTTTTAAAGGCGAATTGATTCACGGTCCCGAAACGATGGCGCAGTTGGAAGAGCTGAACGTGCGCCACGGTCACGGAATCGACTTCTCCGTTTTGGACGGAATGGACGAACAGCGGGCCTTTGACGAAGGGGTGAAGATGTACCGGAAGACGCTCTCCTTGGAGTACATCACGGGTTATCTGATTGAAAAAATGCTTTCGTTGGATAACATTTTTGTGATGATTATGATTTTTATGGCTTTCGGTGTGGATAAGCTCTATTATCATCGAGTCCTGTTCTTTGGAATCATCGGGGCCATCGTTTTGCGATTCATTTTCATTTTTGCGGCGTCCGCACTCATTCAGCGATTCCATCGGATTCTGCTTCTGTTCGGTGGCGTGCTGATTTATACGGGCATCAAAATGTTTATGGAACGAAATAAGAAGGAAACGATGGATGTGGCGCATCATCCGGTTGTGAAATTCACATCCAAACGGAAGCTCTCTACTTCCGAGTTCCACGGTCACGACTTCTTCGCAAAGGTGGATGGCCGCTGGCTGATGACGCCGTTGTTCATCGTTCTGCTCATCATCGAGTTTTCCGATGTGGTCTTCGCTTTCGATTCCATTCCGGCTATCTTTTCCGTGACACAAGATCCGTTTATCGTGTTCTTTTCCAACATTTTCGCCATTTTAGGACTTCGTTCTTTATTCTTTATGCTTGAAAGTGTGATGGATAAGTTCTATTATCTGAAAATTGGTGTCGCGATACTTTTGGCTTTTGTTGGTGTGAAAATGATTCTTCCGTTTTTGGAACCATTGATTCATCAGGAAATAGAAATTGGCACGGGTGTTTCGTTGGGCGTCATCGTCGGAATTTTGCTGGTTAGCATTCTTGCTTCCATCTTCTTCCCGAAAAAAAAGGATGAGCTCGAGACGAAAAGTGTAGAATAATTCAACTAAAGAAAGACTCATTTTGAAAAATATAGCAATTCTTGGTTCAACGGGTTCCATTGGCACACAGGCGTTGGAGGTAGTACGGCAATTCCCGGATTTGTTCCAAGTGGAAGTTTTGACAGCGCATTCCAATGCCGACTTGCTGATTCGGCAGGCCAAGGAGTTCCAGCCCAACGTTGTGGTGATTGGCAAGGAGTCGGAATATGAGTACGTGAAATCAGCCCTCTGGGACGATGACGTGAAGGTGTATGCCGGCGCCGATGCTTTGAACGACGTGGCCCGAATGGACTGTGTCGATGTGGTTTTGTCCGCCATTGTCGGCGTCGCCGGACTTGCGCCCGTCTATCGGGCCATTGAGATGGGCAAGCAGATTGCGTTGGCCAATAAGGAGACGTTGGTCGTGGCGGGTGAGCTGATGACGAAGGCCGCTGCCGCCAATGGCGCCATCCTGTATCCCGTTGATTCGGAGCATTCCGCCATCTTCCAATCGATGGTAGGGGAGTTCCAGAATCCTATTCATAAAATCATCATCACGGCATCCGGAGGCCCTTTCCGTGGTAAAAAACGCAGTGAGCTTCAGAATGTTACGAAGGAGCAGGCACTGAAGCATCCGAATTGGACGATGGGTAGCAAAATCACCATTGATAGTGCCACCCTGATGAACAAGGGATTGGAAGTGATTGAAGCCAAGTGGCTTTTCAATGTTTCTTTGGACAAAATCCAGGTTTTAGTACATCCGCAGTCCGTTGTTCATTCGATGGTGGAATATGCGGACGGAGCTGTCAAGGCGCAGTTGGGCGTTCCCGATATGAAACTGCCTATTCAGTACGCACTTACCTATCCGGACCGTTTGCCGAACAACTTCCCGCGGTTGAATTTCGCGGACTATCCGAATCTGACTTTCGAAGAACCGGACCGTGAGGTTTTTCCGTGTTTGGACTTGGCATTTGCCGCGTCCAACGAGGGCGGTTGCAAGCCCTGTGTGATGAATGCAGCTAACGAAGCCGCCGTCTCTCTGTTCCTTCACGACCGCATCGGTTTCTACGATATTCCGCGGCTGATTGAACAATCGATGGCGCGTGCCAACTATTCCGCGCCTACGTCGGTAGAAGAGTATCTTTACATTGATAATGAAATAAAAACGTCTATATTACAATCATTTAATAAATAACTAATGGGAATCACGACACAGATTATCGGACTCATTCTTAGTTTGTCCATCTTGGTGATCGTACACGAGTTCGGTCACTATTGTTTTGCAAGAATTTTTAAAACAAGAGTTGAAAAATTCTATATGTTTTTCAATCCGGGTTTTTCTATTTTAAGGGCTAAAAAATTTGACGGGAAGTGGCATTTCAGTTTCTTTTCCACCAAATCGCCTGAGGAATTTGAACAGCATCCCGAAAATACGGAATGGGGAATTGGTTGGCTTCCATTAGGTGGCTACTGCTCTATTTCGGGTATGGTGGATGAAACGACGAAGCCTGGTGAACTTCCAGCGGAACCTCAGCCGTGGGAATTCCGTTCCAAGCCGGCTTGGCAGCGTCTGTTCATCATCATCGGTGGCGTCTTGGTCAACTTCATCACTGCGTTGATTCTGTATGTGGCCATTCTTTTCACTTGGGGAGACGAGTTTATCCCGATAGATAATGCAAAATACGGACTTTATTTCTCTGAAACCGCTCTGAACGAGGGTTTTCAAAATGGAGATAAAATTTTGACAGTGGATGGTGTATCCTACGAAAAATTAGGCGACCTCGCCACCGCTCTTCTCGTGAATGGTGCCCAACGTGTGGAAGTCCTCCGCGACGGAAACAAGGACACGGTCTATCTTTCAGACGACTTCGCTCAAAAAGTCCTTGCCTCCGGTAATCAGGCCTTCTGTCAATTTGATTTCCCATTTATCATTGATTCAGTTTTAGACGGGTCCGTGGCAGAAAAATTCGATTTGAAAAAGGGAGATAGTTTGGTCGCCATCAACGATACGGCGCTCCCGTCCTTTTTCGCTTTTCGTTCATCGTTAGCCGAACACGCCGGGAAACAGGTTGATCTCGCGCTTTATCGCGGTCATCAGCCCGATACATTTCTTGTCCAGTTGGGTGAAGACGGAATGTTGGGCGTAGCTCCTGTTTCATATATAGAATTGCTCGGAACAAAGAAAGTTGAGTACGGATTTTGGAGTTCCATTCCTAATGGAATAGAGAAGGGTTTTCAAAAATTGGTAGATTATGTGAAATCTTTCAAACTGGTGTTCACGAAGGAAGGTGCTTCACAGTTGGGTGGATTTGGAACCATCGGCAGCATTTTCCCGAAAGTGTGGAATTGGGAAATTTTCTGGAATATGACGGCTTTCCTTTCCATCATTCTTGCTTTTATGAACTTCCTCCCGATTCCGGCTTTGGACGGCGGATATATTCTGTTTATTTTGGTGGAAATGATTACACGGCGCAAGCCCAGCGATAAGTTTATCGGATATGCCAATACCGTGGGCTTTGTGCTGCTGATTATTCTTTTAGTTTATGCAAACGGAATGGATGTTGTTCGTGCTTTTAGATAGAAAACTTTTACAATATGAAAAATAGATTGTTCATTTTATTGGCCGTTCTTCTTTGTGGAACGGCCACTTTGCGTGCTGAAAGAGAGTACGTTACAGTTAATTCAGTGGATGCTATTGATGCGGTACAATGGAGCGGCGGCGATGGTTCCCAAGGCGACCCGTACCAGATTGCAACGGAGACGGACTTGCTGGCTTTGCAAAGTACGGTTGCGTCCGGAGCCACCTATACTGGCAAGTATTTCATTCTCCGAAGTGACATCACCCTTTCTTCCGCTTGGACCCCGATCGGCAGCGATGCCACCCATTATTTTCAGGGTGATTTTGATGGCGACAAGTTTGTGATTACAATCCCGAGTACCGTTTCGGGCGCCTATCGCGGGCTCTTTGGACATACCAACGGCGCTAATATTCACAGTGTTACTGTCGCCGGTTCTATTTCAGGTACGCAGTATGTGGGCGGTGTGGTTGGTTATGCGGAAAACACGCAGATTTCAGATTGTGCCAGTTCTGCTTCCGTGACGGGTTCTTCCAATGCGACGGGTGGTATCGTTGGGTATATGATTGCGGGTAGCACGGTTTCTCGGTGCGTCAATAAAGGGACGGTCTCGTCGTCTGTATATAACACGAGTCAGTGGAATTACACAGACTATGGTGTCGGCGGCATCGTCGGCTATGCTAATTACGGCTCGTCATCAACAGTCGCAATGGTTTCAGATTGTATGAATTATGCCACGGTGACAGCAACGAACACTCTTTATGTTGGAGGTGTTGTCGGACAAGTCTATTCATACGGAAAGATTTCGGGATGTAAGAATTTCGGTCTCGTAAGTGCATACGGTTGTGTGGGTGGTATCTGTGGTTCGGCGTATCTGAGTTATAATGGCAATATAGCTATTCGCAATAGTGTGAATGTCGGAACGATTCGCGCCACATCCAACAATCTGGGCGGTATCGTCGGTTATATGTACCCGTCAGGGAGCAGCAGCTCACCGCTGAATGTCGAGTACTGTGTCAACAGTGGCCGCGTTGGAACGTTGGGCTCGAATGCATACGTGGGTGGTATTGCCGGTTACAATTACGACAGTTACGGCTATGTCCGTTACTGCCTCAATGCCGGCAAAGTGTCCGGTTCCAATACCATCGGAGGTATCGTCGGCTACCAGTCGGGAACACCATCCTCCTTCGTTCAGTACTGTTTGAACGTGGGTGACGTTAGGGCGAGCACGACGAACAACGTAGGTGCAATTATGGGAAGTGCGTACGGCAATCCGAGCAATTGTTACTGGGACAAGCAGATGTGTACGGCTACTTATCAGTACGGAACGACGGAGAATGCCGCATACGCGAAAACGACGGTGGACTTAGTTGGTCAAAGTGCTTATCCTTCAAGTAGTTACTGGATTGCACAAACGGGGATTTATCCTGTTCCCAATCCTTCTGATAATGTGAATTTTGCAACAGATGTTGCGGTCTTGATGGCTGCTTCTCCAGTTATGCTCGCCAATGGCGATAATGTGGTGGGAGTGGGAAATTCTTTTGTTGTAAGTTTGCTCAATTCTGCTCTATGGAATAGCAGCGATTTATCGGTTGTTTCCATTAGTGGAAATGCGGCCTCTATTCAGAATACCGGTTCGGTAACGCTAACGGTGAGCAATGGAGTGCAAGATTATAAACAGATAGACATATACGCTGTCACCGATTGTTGGGCTTCTGGCTCAGGAACGGAAGCGGATCCCTATCTCATAGCAACTGCCACCGAGTTGGCTTGCGTACGCAACAATGTGAATCAGGGTGTTACATACGCGGGCAAATGGTTCAAATTGACGGCAGATATTTCTGTTGGCAGCGGATGGCAACCGATAGGTGCGCAACTGACTCCTTTCAAAGGCAACTTCGATGGAGATGGCCACTCTGTTACGATAACTA
>DCHI01000039.1 GCA_002314795.1 Bacteroidales bacterium UBA1756
GTGTCCCAATGCGGAAAACAGGAAGTTGGGATTTTTTCCACCTTTTGTTTGAGTATAGAATGAAAAAAAGCCGGCGTTTCCGTCGGCTTTTTTTCATTCTATAACTTTGAATATTAGATATTTCCAACTTCAAAATGAGAAGCGATGGAAGTCTTGTCAATGACACTTTTAATGACATCGCCAATCAGGTCAGCCACACTGAGAACGATGAATTTGTCAGAAGGACGTTTCATCGGGATGGTATCAGTGATAACGAATTTGTCCACACAAGACTCTTCCAATTTATCGAGGGCATTGCCAGAAAGAAGCGCGTGCGTACACATAACGTAAACTTTCTGAGCACCCAGTTCCTTCACGCGGGCAGCTGCCTTGCAGATGGTACCGCCGGTATCAATGATGTCGTCCAACAAAATGACGTTCTTGCCTTCCACATTACCAATAATTTGGAGGGAGCCCACTTCGTTGGCTTTGATACGCTGTTTGAAACCAATAGCGAAATCACAATCCAAAACTTTTGCAAAGACGGAAGCACGCTTGGTACCGCCGGTGTCGGGGGAAACGATACAGAGATTGTCCCAGTTCAAACTGCGAATGAAAGGAAGGAATACGGTTGATGCGTAAAGGTGATCAACGGGGACTTCGAAAAATCCCTGGATTTGGTCAGCGTGCAAATCCATAGTAATCAGACGGTTGATACCAGCAGCCGTCAGAAGGTTAGCCATCAATTTGGAACCGATAGAGGTTCTCGGTTTGTCTTTTCTGTCTTGACGGGAATATCCGAAATACGGGACGACCGCGATAATTTCAGCAGCAGAAGCACGTTTTGCGGCATCAATCAAGATGAGCAATTCTAAAATGTTTTCTGCGGGTGAGAAGGTGGGCTGGATGATAAAAACGTGCTTACCACGAATGGTTTCGTTGTAGTAGGCCTGGATTTCGCCATCTGCAAATTGAACGATTTCCTCATCCAAAAGGTCGATACCTAAATGTTTCGCAATTTTCTCTGCCAGTTTCGTGTTAGCGCGACCGGTGACAAGAGCAATTTCCGATTTCATAAACTATTGATTTTAAATGGGTTTGTTGAAAAGATTTGATGGGTGCAAAGATAGAATATATTTTTCCATTCTCTACTCATATTCCTTTTTTTTTCATAAAATTTAAAACAGTCTAATGTTCACAAAACTTGGGGAAGATGAATTTCTAATTCAAAATCTAAATTAAGAAAATTGAAAATTAAGTCGTACTTTTGCCGCTTTAAAATTTGAAAAAGATGAAAATTGCAATCGTTGGCTCCGGCTATGTGGGGTTAGTTACTGGAACGTGCTTGGCAGAAGTGGGTTGTGACGTTTGTTGCGTCGATATTGACGAAAAAAAAATCGCACGGCTTCAACGCGCCGAGTCCCCCATTTACGAGCCCGGCTTGGAAGAATTGCTGAAGAAAAACATCAAAAAAAACCGCCTCACTTTTTCCACCTCTTTAGAGTCGATTATTGATGGCGTGGATGTCGTCTTTTCCGCCGTGGGAACGCCTCCGGACGAAGACGGCAGCGCCGACCTTCAATACGTACTCGAAGTAGCACGCACCGTCGGAAAGTCAATGAATCATTACATCCTGCTCGTGACGAAAAGTACCGTTCCCGTTGGCACCGCTCAGAAAGTGAGACACGCCATCCGAGAAGAACTGCAACGCAGGGGCGTGGATATTCCCTTTGACGTGGCTTCCAATCCGGAATTTTTGAAAGAAGGTGACGCCATCGGTGACTTTATGAACCCGGACCGCATTGTCGTCGGCGTGGATTCCAAACGTGCCGAAGAGCTTTTGCAAACGATTTATCGTCCCTTCGTGATGAACGGACGCCCCATCATCGTTACCGACATCGCTTCGGCTGAAATGATCAAGTACGCCGCCAACGCAATGCTCGCTACCCGAATCAGTTTTATGAACGACATCGCCAACCTGTGCGAAGTGGTGGGCGCGGACGTCAATATGGTGCGCCAGGGCATCGGCAGCGATACACGAATCGGAAACAAATTCCTGCTGGCCGGCATCGGCTACGGGGGCTCCTGCTTTCCCAAAGATGTGAAAGCGTTGATTCATACGGCAGACCAAAACGGCTGTTCCCTCGATCTTCTCAAAGCCGTTGAACAGATTAACGAACGACAAAAGTCCGTCTTATTCAATAAGTTCTATGCACATTTCAAAGGGAATGTGGCTGGGAAAACCGTCGCAATGTTAGGGCTCTCTTTCAAACCCAACACCGACGATATGCGCGAAGCCCCCTCGTTGGTCCTGATTGACCTTCTTCGCAAAGCCGGTTGCTCCATCCGCGCCTACGATCCCGTGGCTATGGACGAATGCAAACGTCGTATCGGCGATACAGTCACCTACTGCCAAAATCTTTACGAAACTTTGGAAAACGCTGACGCACTGTTTGTTGTCACAGAATGGTCCGAATTTAAAATTATGGATTTCAGAAAGATGAAAGACCTGATGCGAAATGCGGTCATTTTTGACGGACGCAACATCTACAATCCGAATGATATCGCCAAATATGGCATTCCCTATTTTCCTATCGGCTATATTGCAAAACAATAGAAACGTTAACATTTTTTAATGTATCTTTGCAGCCCATTTTTTAACGGATTTTATGGAAGATAAATTTCAATCCATTCGACACTTTAATAAAAGAGAAGCAATTGTTGTTAGAAGGGAAATCTTTGCAGATGAAACCTTTAACAAAGCCGTCGCCCGTATCAATATGGGTGTTACCGTTGAGGATTTGAAAGAAGAGTGCAAAAGTTACGAAAATCTATACGCTTTTCAAAAGGCCGTTCCCGGGCGATTTCTGAAATATTTTTCCGATAAAACGACCAGTCACGTGGAATATTCAGGGTTGGAAAACATTGACGAATCCAAATCCTACCTTTTCATCGCCAACCATCGTGACATCATTATGGATTCGAGTTATTTACAACTTTATCTTTTTAAAAATAATCGAGATACATCCAAAATCGCAATCGGTGACAATTTGGTCTCCTCCCCTCTCCTGCTGAATATCGCCAAACTCAATAAGATGTTCTTGGTAAAACGAAGCGGCTCGATACGCGAAAAGTTGTTGGATTCCAAACTGTTATCTGAATACATCCATTACAGTCTTTCCGAAGAAAAAGAATCCGTTTGGATTGCCCAACGCAACGGAAGAACTAAAGATGGCCTCGATAAAACGCAACAAGGTCTCATCAAAATGCTGACCTATTTTGACGATTCTCGCGATGTAATCGAAGTTCTGAAAGAGATGCACATCACGCCGCTTACAATTTCATACGAGTATGAGCCGTGCGACAATTTGAAAGCCCGCGAACTGGCACTTTCTGAAAAAGAAAAATACGTCAAAAAACCTGGAGAGGACTTAAATAGTGTTAAACAAGGAATTTTCGGCTGGAAAGGCGCCGTTAACTTGGTCATCGGCCAACCCATTGACGACGAACTGGATACCATTCCCGCCGATTTACGAAAGAATGACAAATTGAATGAGGTGGCAAAAATCATCGATAAACAAATCTATGCCAACTACCACCTTTTCCATACGAATTACATTGCATACGACGTATTAGAACAATGCCAGGAATTTGCATCTTTCTATACAAAAGAACAAAAGGAAAATTTTCTACAATATATTGAAAAACAATCTATTATGGAAGATATTCCCGCCGATAAAATGAAAAGTTATTTACTCCGAATTTATGCGAATCCCGTAAAAACGCATTTTGGAAAGGAGTTAGCCCATAAAGAAGAAAACGATTGGTAAAAAATGAATGAGACACAACCTCCGTCGCGACAAAAGATTTTAATTATCCGTTTTAGTTCCATCGGGGACATCGTCCTCACGACTCCAATTATTCGAGCCGTCAAACAGCAGATTCCCAACGCAGAAGTCCATTTCTTAGTTAAAAAGTCAAATGAGATTTTGCTGAAAAGCAATCCCTACGTTGATGTTGTGCATAACTACATAGGAGATTTGAAATCGACAGTCAAGGAATTGAAATTAGAAAATTTCAGTTACATCATTGATTTACAGCACAATATGCGTTCAAAACGCATCTTGCACAAACTGAGAGTTCCACACTGCTCTTTCCCGAAACTCAATGCTAAAAAATTGGTTTTAGTCCGTGCAAAGATCAATTTCCTGCCCGCCGTCCATATCGTGGACCGCTATTTCAAAGCGGCAAAAGCGTTAAATATTGTAAATGACGACAAAGGATTGGACTACTTTATTCCAGACGAAGACGCATTTGATACACAGGATTTTCCGGCCGGTTTTGAGAATGGTTACATTGCTGTTGCCGTCGGTGCAGCCCACGCCACCAAACGCATTCCCGTTGAAAAAATCATCGAAATCGGGAGCCAACTCTATAAGCCGATGGTTTTGTTAGGGGACAAAAACGATGCGGTGGTCGCTGAAAAAATAGTGGAACAGCTACAAGGCAAGGCGCTGAACCTGTGTGGAAAATGTTCACTCAACACGACTGCTTCCATCATTGCCCAGAGTGATTGCGTTCTTTGCGGCGACACCGGACTGATGCACATTTCGGCGGCTCTTCGCAAACCGATTGCTTCGCTGTGGGGGAATACGGTTCCCGAGTTGGGAATGTATCCGTACATAGCTCCGGACGCCCCCAAAGCCCGCATCTTTGAAATTCCGTCTCTCTGCTGCCGCCCCTGTTCCAAATTGGGACACGCAAAATGCCCCCGCGGTCATTTTAAATGTATGAATATGATTTCCTCCTACGAGGTGGCCGATTGGATAAATCAATTCTAATTTTGAAAAAATTACGCCAAATATTGCTATTTCCATTTGGTGCTATTTATGGCGCTATTGGACTGATACGCCGCAATTTATATTACAAAAATAGCAACAAACGTTATTCTCCAATGGTGCCAACGATTTGCATAGGCAACTTAGCAGTCGGAGGAACGGGGAAAACGCCAATGGTGGAATATTTGGTGCGTCTATTGCAAGACCATTACAAAGTTGCAACTTTGAGCCGAGGGTACAAACGCGCTACGACCGGTTTCATTACATCAATGTATTCCGAAGTGCCGGTTACCGCCGCGAACTTTGGCGATGAGCCAGCGCAGTTGCACACAAAATTTCCGAACATACAGGTTGCCGTTTGCGAAAAACGGGCTGAAGGCATCCAAAAATTGCTGAAAACGGAGACGCCACCGGAAATCATCCTTTTGGACGATGCCTACCAGCATTTGCAAGTACGCTGCGGACTCAATGTGCTCCTGACAGATTTTTCCAATCCTTATCCGTCAGACTTTCCACTCCCCGCAGGAAATCTTCGTGAATTCCCTTGCGCCGCACGCCCCGCCGACATCGTGATTGTCACGAAATGCCCGTCGGACCTCAGCATTTCACAAGCAAAGGTTGTACAAAACAAATTGCGACTCTTACCGAAGCAATCGTGCTTTTTTACAACCTTGGCCTACGACTCACCGGTGGCCGTTACCAAAGAAGCGACGAAACATTCTCTCTCTGATATTCGGAAAGTTTTTTTGCTTTCGGGAATTGCCAATCCCAAACCGTTACTGCATCATTTATCTTCGCAATTTTCTGAAATAGAACTCATTGAATTTGGAGACCATCATCAATTCACATCAAAGGAAATTGAAAATCTGTGCAAAAAAATTGCAGATGAAAAGGAGTTTTCCGTTGTAATGACTACTGAAAAAGATTGGACTCGCTTGCAAAACCCATCTCTTCTTTCCATTGTAAAACCGCACTCGTTTTTTGTAGTCCCGGTGCGAACAGAATTTCTTTTTTCTCAAGAAAATGATTTTAATCAAATGATTTCCACATTTATTGAGAGGAATATATAAAATCGATTTTTATTTTTTCACAAAAAAATTGTACTTTTGCGCTCTTTTTAAACAATTTACAAACGATACCGTAAGTTGTTGAAACATAAACATTAAATCATACTAATATGCTGGAAAAGATTAAAGAAAGTGCTCAGTATTTGGAGCAAAGAATTTCAGCCAAACCAGAAGTCGCCATCGTATTGGGCTCAGGTTTGGGCGGATTAGTTAAAGACATTAAGATCGAACACGAGATTTCATATAAGGATATTCCGAATTTCCCAGTGTCCACCGTTGCTGGACACAAAGGGACTTTGATTTTCGGTAAGTTGAACGGCACCCAGGTGATGGTGATGAACGGTCGTTTTCACTATTACGAAGGCCATCCGATGAAAACGCTCACCTTCCCCATTTTCGTTATGAACCAAATGGGAATCAAGAAGTTGTTACTTTCCAACGCAGCCGGCGGTATGAATCCCACATTCGATGTCGCCGACATTATGATTATCAACGATCACATCAATATGATGGGGAACAATCCGTTGATGGGTCCCAACATCGACGAACTCGGACCGCGTTTCCCCGATATGAGCGAGGCCTACTCAAAACGTTGGATTAAATTGGCAAAGAAAATTGGTGCTGAACTGAACATCAAATTGCAACAAGGTGTGTATATGGGCGTTACGGGACCTTGCTACGAAACTCCGGCCGAATACAGAATGTTCCATACGATGGGCGCCGACGCCGTAGGTATGTCCACCGTTCCGGAAGCCATCGTGGCTCGCTTCCTCGGTATGGAAGTTTTCGCACTCTCCGTCATCACGGACTTGGGCGTCGTGGGACAAGTGGAAAAAGCATCTCACGAAGACGTACTTCACGCTGCCGAAAAAGCAGAACCCAATATGGTGAAGTTAGTTAGCGCTTTGGTTCCTCAATTGTAAACGATTAATTGTAGATCCTCAATTTTAACCCATTGTAACGGGTTTTGTAAAATTTGAGTGGAAATCTGGACGGCCCTGATATTACGGAGCCGTCCAGTATGTTAAATACACTTCCGCAAGTATCGTGACGAATGAGAATTCCACTCTCATCCACCACCAAACGAGAATCATCGATTCCCCAATCGTGAGGACAAGCACGGTCGTACGCCACAAACGTGCTCTGGTCAACACGATAGACAATAATACCCTTCACACCACCTGTAAAATACTCGTGACCACCTATCAAGTTCAGTGCTTGATAATTGACATTGTCGGGATAAATGGTGAAATTGACATTGACAGAAGGTATCGTTTGATGTTCGTAACCGGAGCAGCCGCTAATTAGGGAAAGACATACCGCACAGAGGGTCCAGAAAAGAAAAAACTTGGATTTCATCGTCGGTTATTTTTCTGTCTTTTGGCCAGCGATGGTGACGGATTTTATCCCGTGCAAAGACATTTTCGAATATTTGGAATAGACCGTAAAAGTGTAGGTTCCCTCTTCGCGAAACTCCTTCGAGGGGTAGATAAGTTTCGTGGCACGTTTGAGCATTCGCCCGTTCTCCTCGGCTAAGTCCGTCACCGTTTCATCATCCGTGAACTCCATCGTAACATTCGTGCTTTGGACGCTATTTCCGTCGGGAGAGGTCGTCGTGATGACAAACGGAACCGACTCCACCTCAATATCGTCGTAAAAATCCACATTGACGGTTAATTTGTACGCCTCTTCAACATCGGGGAAAGTTCCCTTGAAATGAATCTCCTTATCAATGCCGTCATCCACTTTCGGGAAAGTCCACACCGCATTTTCAAACACGTGCGTGTCACTGAAACCATCCTTGGGTTTCACCGAAATATGGGTATCCTTAAGCGCATCGTGGTGGCAACTCACAAGCAAGATATTGGAAATAAAAAGAATGCAAAAAAATTGAAGGATGTGGACTCTATTTTTCATTTTGATTAGATGATTTTCAAAAAATGATATTACCTTTGCGTCTGCAAAACGAGTGCAAAATTACATTATTTTTTTTAACGGAAGATAATACATATCGTATTGTGTATCAAAATAATATAAATAATTTTAATAAAAAGATAATCTGAAAAAACTATGCCTGGAAAGAAATATTACGTTGTATGGAATGGAAGAACGCCCGGTGTTTATGATAATTGGACGGATGCGAAACTGCAGGTGATGGAATTTCCGAATGCGAAGTACAAAAGTTTTGAATCGAAGGCAGATGCCGAAAAGTACTTTGCTGAAGGATTTCACGCCTACTACCAAAGCCATCCCATCATTCCTGCAGAAAAGCCATCTTTTATAAGCAGTACCGACGAGAAACCCGTATTAGACAGCATTTGCGTAGATGCGGCCTGCAATATGGTGACGCGAGTGATGGAGTACCGTGGAGTCGATACGCGAACCGGCGAAGTGATTTTTCACCAGGGACCGTTTCAAGGCGGCACCAACAATATAGGCGAGTTCTTAGCCTTGGTTCACGGATTGGCACTTTTGCAAAAACAAGGAAAAAAGATTCCCATCTATACGGACAGCATCACGGCGATTTCGTGGGTGCGGCACAAAAAACACAAGAGCATCGTCCTCCCCACCAAAGAGAACGAACTTCTTTTTAATTTGCTTAATAGGGCAGAAAACTGGTTGAAAGTCAACAATTTCTCCAACCCCATTGTCAAATGGAATACCAAAGCGTGGGGAGAAATTCCCGCCGACTTCGGACGGAAATAATGGTTCATTCATTACATACGGGACGCCACAATGTGACGTCCCTACATTTCGATCTGGACGCCACAATGTGACGGCACTACGTTTCGGTTTGGACGCCACTTTACAAACTTTATAAACCTTAATAACTTTACAAACCTAATTCCGGAGGCAACGGACAGAATACGCATACGTCTCGCTACTATAGGGACACGTCATATCCGAGGTATTGTATTGCAGAAGGCCGTAATACGCTCTACCTGTGCCACTTTCGGTGCAACTCCAGAAGTCGGCGGACTCGCTGAAATTCAAACTGCAGGAAAAGAAAACACCCGCGGGAAGTGCTGAAAACGCCGTCGCATTGTTGCTGCTCAACTGGTATCCTACGGCACAAATCCACTCCGAACTATGCCAGTCCGTCGTAGCAGCCAAGGACTTTCCAATGGAGGTGGAAGAATTGTTACAATGGTATTCTTCCCTGTCCGTTACATAGTCAATCAACTGCAGCCATTCCTCACGACTCGGCACGTGCCATCCGTTCGGACAAATGCCTTGTACCCCGCTCGGTGCACTTTCGGATGACGCAGCTCCGTGCATTACCGCCTTCCAATTGTACAAATAGCCGTACGAAGAAACCGTACTGCTATCATTATTGGGCATAAAGCGATAACCTCCGTCACCTGCAAGGGATGAAGAAGCATTTCCCAAGGCAATGGCCGTCCCATCGGCATAATGGGTGGTTTTCAGATTCTCCTTCATCCAGTACTGGTCGCCAATCTGTACCGCATTGTAAGTATTTCCATCATAGTCCGTTACAGCATCATAAATGACAATACCTAACGTTGCCGTACCATCTCCATAAATTGTATAAGAGCCCAATGCCGGATCTTTTTCACACGATACTAAAAGGATGCTGATGCTAAAAAACAGCATTATTAACGTGACTCCGTGTTGTATTTTTTGTCCCATATTCATCAACTTCTGTAGTTTTAAATAATTCATTTACCGTTTATTACCGAACAAACCGCCCAAGCCAACACGCACCTCAAGATATTTGAAATTGATGGTGGCTACATCCGCTGAGACGAGGAATCCGCCAGCATTTACAATCAAGCCAAAAGACGCTTCCAAGCCGTTGAATGTATGAGGCTTGTAATTATAATAGTTTACGTCGTCCTTCGGCCGATAGCAAACGCCTCGGTAACCGTAACCGGCATTCAAAACAAGCAGAATGGGTTTGGCAGGGTGCCACACAACGCCGGCAGTTGCACCTAAGCGAGCTGTTTTTTTATCCTCAAAAACATAACTTCCTTCCGTAAGGAAAGCAGCAGAAAAGGATTTGAAATTAAAATTTGTCGTGAAAGCGATGTTCCATCCCCATTTTCCGGCTGCTCCAAAACGGAATGTGCCGGCATACTGCGGCTGCGGAGCGAAATCGAAACTGAGGGTGAAAAAAGAGTGCCACGACTGAAACGGGGAGGGATTCGTCTTTTCCAAGTCTGGCTTTACCACGCTCAGTGTCCACTCGCTTTGGCCGTCCCTCGCAACGTTAATCACTTCTCTCCTCTCCACTCCGTCTTTCACGGCTTTCACGGTGTGCGTGCCAAACGAAAGCGTCGTGGTTACCGGCGCCGTACCCATATTTTCGTCATCCACGTACATCGTGGCGCCGGCGGGGTTACTTTTCAACGACACGCTGCCACCCGTAGGCAGTTCCGCCGTAACCTCAACCGTTTCGTCCTCTTTCACCGTAACGGTGCGAGCCACGGAGACGAACCCTTGCTTCCGTAAAGTCACCTTGTGCGGACCAATCGGCACGTCGTTCAGCAGTTGCGGCGTGGTACCAACTTTGGTTCCGTCTAACAGAATGTCGGCACCAAAAGGAGTGGTAGAAATATTCACCTTCCCATAGATGGACGTGGGTGCGTCAATTGTAATCGTCTGATTATCATTATTTTTTAAAACAACAGATCGGAAAGTAGAATGATAATAATTCTTACGGGCTTCCACCTTGTAAGCACCGGCGGCCAGCCGCCCCGTCCAACGCCCCGTACCTTTTTTCTCCCCGTTAATCCAGATTTCGGCAAGGGAATCGGAACAGGTGAAAACAGGTTCGGCGAAGTTCGGAAGGAGCATAAAATGGACAGTATCCATTTGATTATCGTGAACCGTCACCTGTTGCGTGGCGTCCTGCCACATCTCCTTGACTATCTGCACGGTGTAAGACTTGCTTTCCAATCTGTCGGAAGTATAAGGCGTAGTTCCGACAAACTTACCGTTTACATACACCGACGCACCGTTTTCGGGCTCGGAGGTTACTTCTATAAAACCGAAATTCGGTTTTAAGGCGAGATGGAGCGTGGTCGTTTCATCCGGAAGAATTTTGAATTTACCCATTTTTGGGTAATACAATTCCGTAAAAACCTCGTACGAATGTTCGCCGACCGCGTACATTTTTTGCAGTTGTCCGTTTTGAATCACCTCCAATTTGCCATCAATTTTCACGGCCGCGTCTTCGGGAGTAAGGGTGAGCGCTAACCAGTTTTCCTTGTTCTGTTCCTCCACGGTAGTCGTGATTTTGGCCGTGGTGAGTTCCATCACATAGACGGTGGAGGACTCGATGGCTTCGGGATATTCGTAGTTGCGGAGCTGTCCCAACTGCGGGTGCGCGATGGTGAGCCGGCGCGAACCCGGTGCCAACCACACCCAGATTTCCGCCGTCCGGTACTCTACCTCCTTGCAAATGCCCATCGCGTCAGGCTGAAAAGTGAAACCGGTCTCCGTAGTGATGATTTTCAACAGGGCGCAGTTGCGGGCGTTCTCGTCTTTTACGGGATTGGCCCGCGCCGACAGGTCCGTCGGATCGCTGTAGAATTTCTTCACCGAAATATTCTGGGCGGACAACGCCCCGATGAACAGGGTGAGGAGGAGGGTAAGGAGGAAGAGTTTTTTCATACTAATAGTGATTGGTGAATGGTGAGTTGTGAGTTGTGAGCGGTGAACGGTGAGTTGTGAGTTGTGAGTCTAAAGTCTAAAATCCAAAGTCTTAAATGAACTAAGAAATGAAGAAGTTAAGATTAGTGAGTGGTGAACGGTGAACGGTGAGTGATGAGTCTAAAGTCTAAAATCCAAAGTCTTAAATGAACTAAGAAACGAAAAGTTCATCCATTGTCACTTCGCTTTGGACTATTCCGCGGTAAGCATTTTGTGCAATGCCACATATTGTAACCATTGTAAGATGGAGGGCAGTCCGTTTGGGGACAACTTCCTTGAAAACTGCAATTTTGTTTTGTAAATCATTGGAAATATTTTGTGTAATGACAAATGGGGTTTTTGAAAATTTCATTTCACACACATTGACCACGTTGTCGCTTCGGACGATGAGCAGGTCGATTTGTGCACCCGGATGTTCATTCGAAGCAACTACTTGCCAGGCGCACGCGTGAGAAACGATGCCGGAAATTCCGAGCGCCATTTTGAGTTGTGAGATGTGTTGCAAACAGACCCGTTCAAACGCTAATCCACACCACACATTATGTTCATTCGTAAGATATGTATGGCTCCAATAATGCTCATCATCAAAAGCATTTTTTTGAATACAGTGATAATAAAACAACGTGAAATTGTCAATAAGTTGGTAAACCATACCATTTTCTTTCTTGCCGTACGTACGATAGGCACGGATGAATCCGCACTGTTCCAAATCCTGAAGCACAGAAGAGAAAGTGCCGCCATCTTCTAAATGGCTATTTTTTAGGATTTCATTTCGGTTCATACCCGATTTTTTGGTGCTCAAAGTGCGGATAATCTCAATATAATTTTGAGGATGTTGAAATAGAAGATGGTAAAGCGCCGCGAACTCGTCTTTGAGTTTGGCATTCTCCGCGAAAAAGAGTTCGTCCACATTTTGCGGAACGCTAAGATTAGGTTTCAGGAAACTCCAGTAGTACGGGATTCCGCCCAAAATCATATAAAGTTCCAAAATATCATTGCGAGAAAACACCAGATTAGCTGCGTTTACATACTGCTCACATTCGTTCAACGTGAAAGGAGCCAATTTGATTTGTTCTGTCAATCGTCCACGCAATCCTCCCTTGTTCTGAAGCAGCTTTTTCACCATCCAGGAGGTAGAACTACCACAAACAATGAGCACGATGTCTTTTTGCTGGCGAGCAGTAGCCCAGCCGTTCCAGAAATGTTCCAATGCGCCAACAATATTTGACTTAGCTGTATCCATCCACGGAAACTCGTCAATAAATAGCACCTTTTTTCCGGGAGGCGCCGTTTCGAGGAGTTCACGCAAGCGGTCAAATGCCTCGAACCAGTTTTTGGGTAGGGTGCAGTTTCGCAAGCCGCTCTGGCGCAACGAATCGCGGAATGCAGCCAACTGCTCGCGGTAAGTACCGTTGGCCACGCCGGTATGCTGAAAGGCAAACTGGTAATGGAATGTTTCACGAATGAGGTAGGTTTTGCCGACACGCCGCCGTCCATAGACCACACAGAATTGTGATTCTTCCTTGTCTAACAGTGCTTGCAAAGTAGCTTGTTCTTTTTTTCTTCCAATTAGCATATATTTTTATTATTTCAGGCGCAAAAATACAATAAATACCTTTATATTTAGCGAGAAATGCTATTTTTATAATGTTTTCGCTGTGTACAGAGCGGTGAACGGTGAGCGGTGAGTTGTGAACGGTGAGCTGTGAGTTGTGAGCTGTGAGCTGTGAGCGGTGAACGGTGAGCGGTGAGCTGTGAGCTGTGAACGGTGAGCGGTGAGCGGTGAGCTGTGAACGGTGAGCGGTGAGTTGTGAGCTGTGAACGGTGAGCTGTGAACGGTGAGCGGTGAGCTGTGAGCTGTGAACGGTGAGCGGTGAGCGGTGAGGTGTGAGGTGTGAACGGTGAGTTGTGAGCTGTGAACGGTGAGCGGTGAGTTGTGAACGGTGAGCGGTGAGCTGTGAGCTGTGAACGGTGAGCTGTGAGCTGTGAACGGTGAGCGGTGAGTTGTGAGCTGTGAACGGTGAGCTGTGAACGGTGAGCGGTGAACGGTGAGCGGTGAGCGGTGAGTTGTGAACGGTGAACTGTGAGCTGTGAGTTGTGAGCTGTGAACGGTGAACTGTGAGCGGTGAGCTGTGAGTTGTGAGCTGTGAACGGTGAACTGTGAACTGTGAGCGGTGAACTGTGAGCGGTGAGTCTAAAGTCTAAAGTCTAAAATCCAAAGTCTTAAATGAACTAAGAAATGAAGAAACGAAGAAATGAAGAGTGATTGATAATCGGTGAGTTGAAAGTCAAAAGTCTTAAATCCAAAGTCTTAAATGAACTAAGAAACGAAGAAATGAAGAAGTTAAGAATACATTATTTTCTTTATTTTATGATAGGTTGATAAAAAAATCTCATAATCCGGAGAACTTACTCATATCAAATAGCCCGAAGTTCGGATCCTTGTCGGGCTGCCACGTCCGTACGTGAATGACGGGATTATCCGCATTTCGCAAATCTACAATCAAAAACAGATAACCCTGGTCAGCATAACTGTTAGAGGCGTACAACTGCCGCACCTGGATTCCGTAGATTTCCTGCCCCGCGCTTTTTACAATCTCATTGTCTTTTAATTGGAGATTGACAAATTCGGCAGATGCGAACACACGGCGGAGCGCACGGATGTATTGCTCCTTCGTGCTTCTCGTATATTGATATAAATCTTTGTCGTTCAAACGAATACAGTTGTCAATATTGGGAGCGGCTTTCAATTTGGTACCGACAATGATGAGCGCGTCATCTGAAAAAATGCTTTCCAAAAAGTCAGCACGCTTCAATGAGTAGGCAGTCTGATAATCTTCTAAGAAACGGACTAACGCCGCACGGGAACGGTCGTCCCACTTTTTGGCCGTATCCATAATGTCATTCTGAGCATCTTGCCCTAAACCAAAAGATAAAGATTTAATTTTCAATGTTTTATTATCCAAACGGAAAGTCACATTTTCCAAAATGGTTTTCCCGCTCCTGGGAAATTTGAAACTCATAGGAAGACTACGGCAGATGATGTCGTCCTGGGTTTGCACGAACGACAACTGGGGCGTGCGCGTCAAAATGGCGTTGCCGTTTTTCATCATCTGGTCAAACATCGCAAAACCCTCATCCGTAAACAGGAACTGCACCGAAGCCGTATTTTTACTACGAACCGCGCTTTGCACCTGCTTCATCACATCCATACAAGAGTCACGACGGGCAGACGACATCTCCGAATAATACACACTTCCCGTAGCGCAAGGCAATTCGGGCTCTTGCAGCACAGCACTTTGCGGAACAGCAGAAAACGGAAGAGTAGGAAGAGCGGCAGTGTGCGTGTTTTTATAAGCGGGCTTGTCCGTACCTTGCACAATATCACGTAGTTCCGCATCCAAATTTTGCGCCTCCGTTTCAAACGCATACTCCACAAAAAAATTAATCGACTTCGGAACCTCCTTGAATTCGGCGACACCGCGACCGTTTTTGGCACGGGTGATGGGCGAATACGAAAGTCCCGTCCAATATTTGTAGTCGCAGTTTGCAACCGGCTTGCCTTCGTACGTCACCTTCACATCCACCACGTTCCAATCGTCTTCTACGGTAACGTCCGCCACCTCAAACTTCACCTCGTCAACGATGTGGCGAATCCGGCTATTCAGCCACTTTTGCAAATTCTGCTGCTGTCCATCAGCGTCTGTAAACTGTATTTGATTGTCATCGGGGAGCGTGCGCAAAATCAGGGAGGCCCAATAGTACGACTGCAACGCATCCGTCAGTTTCAACTTGTTTTCGGCGCGGCGACCCTCCTCAAAATAGTTCAGCATTTTCTGTTTCCGTTCCTCAAACATCCGTTGTACCGCCGTGCGAGTCAAGTAGCAGAAAACGTGGAAATTATCAGGTTCCGTCGTCACCGCCACCGTCGTCACATCACGCAGTTGCGTCATATTGGTGTAGGTACGGATGCGTTCCTCCATCGACACACCGCTTTCCGTCGAAACACTGCCAAACAAGTCCACTTTCACATAAGCCGAAATATCCTGCAGCAACTGCGCCTTGGCTTTCTGCACCGCCTGGTCGTAGTCGTCGGCATAGCCGTGCCCATAATAGAATTCACTCCGATTGGTTTCCACCTGACGGACGATTTGTTCGGGCGACTGTCCTTTCAACGGACATAGTAACGAAACAAGCAAAAGGGAGGCAAAAGCAAATCGGATAAAATCTTTCATAAATAATTTATAAGTATTTAATTTTCAATAAATTAAAAGTATTTTTAGAAATTAAAACACATTTTTCAAAAAACACGCAAACTTACAATAAAAGTTTGTTTAAAAATCAGCAAATGCACTATTTAGAAAGAGGAATCAACACGGGCTTGACATTTTTGAACTGCGGCATCGTCTCTCCCACGGAAGCGCCCACGTAAGTAGGGTCGCACACCACAAATTTTTTGCCTTGGCAAAGGTAATAGTCACCCGCGACGGAATCATCGTTAAAATGGACGGCCGTAGCGATGTGGTCGGGGTAATCCAACAAGATGACGTCCAAGCCGACCAATTTGCGAACCAAAAAAGAAAACAAGACGGAACGGTCTTCACAATCATTGCCATCATAGTAGAAATTTTCTTCACAAAAAAAGAATTTCTCCCTTCCAAACTGTTCATTATCAGTTTTATATAAAAAAGATTTATGAAGAAACGATAGCAACAATGAAACTTTTTCGTACTCCGATTTTCCCTCCAAAGCAGGACCCAACTCTTTTTCAATTCGACGCACCCACTGCAAGTCCGGTTCCGCATTCGCATAAATCAGCAAATCCACCTGGGGATAATTGTCATAAAAACGAATAATGCTTTGGTTGACAGGCAGCGAAATCTTCTCGCCACAAAATTTTGCAGAAAAAACTTTTTCCGCAGACTCATCGGCTAAAAGGAGCGGTTTTCTAATGTTGAGGTCAAAAGAAGATTTCGCTTTCGGAAAACGAAACGTGTAGGTAAAAATCGAACCTTCGTGGGATGGCGTCGGATAGAGGGAGAAAACGTACAGCAAGGAGCTTTCTCCTTTCATATACGAAACGGCATAAATCTTGCAGAGTGACGGAATCAAACAGACCAATTGATTATCCACTCGACCAATGCGGACGTTGTATTCTAACTGATTGAGTATAAAAACAGTAAATACGGTTTGCTCGGCGTATCGCCCGCCAAAAATTTGTTGGCTATACGATTTCACCAATTCAAATAAACCCCAGTCATTGAGTTGCAATTGCTGTTGCTGGCTGCGACATTGTTGCACGAACTGCTCTAATCCGGCACAGGAAAGCGATTTCCAAAAAGTGGAGATAGACTTTTCGGTCAGGTCCTTTAACTGTAGATCGACATACTGACGGGGGCAAACGCACGTCAACTGTTGCGAAAAAAAGGACAACGGAGCAAGTGTAACCAACGCAGATTCAGTAAGTTGCGAATTATCGGGAACGGGGACGGCAGATTCGGAAGGAGCAACTACATCAGGTTCCACGGGAGTCGGTTCGTGAATGGTTCCGGCCGGAAGTTCGTCCGAAGTGTGCTGCTTTTGAAGCGGGGCAACCGGCAAGTGAGACGGCTTCGGTTTCTGCGTACGCGTTTCGCCATCAAATCGTTCATATTCAACCCATTGTCGTTCCAATTCTTTAGCAAAACGGCGATTTATGGAATCTTGATAGTTTGCAAACCGCTGCTCCATATTCTGCTGAAAGGAGTCAAAGGAAGTCTGCGGAGCAAAGTCCTCAAAATCATCCGTAACCTGCGCCACCGTAAAACTCCAGGCCAATAAAAGAGAGCAGAAAACAGCAATTTTTCTCATAACTTGCATTTTTTTGAAGACGAAAAGTAAAAATCGGTTACAAAAACGGCGGTCTTTTCCAACCGCCGTCTGCATCTATTTCATTAAAAATTATTGTTCGGGAACAATTTTTGCCTTGGCATTTTCTAATGCGGAGTCAATCACTTTTTCATACGTCGGCGTCCAGTTGTCCAAGTCCTTTTGAAGTTCCTGAACGGCTTCGGCTTTCACCATATCCATAATTTTATTCATATCGTAAACCATAATAACACGGACCATATAATTGTTATTCACTATTTTATAGATTTCCATCGTTTTGGTCATACGACCCAATTTTTGAGAAACCATATTGGTACTTTTTTCCAACACTTTGGTAATGGAGGCGGCTTCCTTGGCACTCAGTGACTGATTGGCCAACTCGGCTTTAGCTTCGGACATCACGAAAGTTTGAATTTGGCCGGCGATACGCACCTTACAAAGATTGTCGGTTTGCATTTGTGCAGCGGCAAAGGAGTTTCCAATAGCTTCTTCGGTAGCGGTGATATAACGGTTGTAGCCAGAAACAGCATCAATTTCATACATCTTCATCCAACTGGTTTCCAACTGTTTAGCGATAGGAAGATTCATAGATTTCCAACCATCCTTTTCCAATTTTTTCGCTTCTTTCTGTACTTCCTTGGGCGATTTGCTGAAAAGGTTCTTTTCCGTAGTCTTTTGTGTTTTTGCTTGCGCCTTAGCTTCGGCCTTTTCTTCTTTGGTGACTTGACAATAAGCAGGAGTTACTGCGAATAGAAGACCTGCCATCAAAACCACAGAGAGAATTGCATTTAACTTTTTCATAATATTAATGTTTTTAAGGTTTAATAATAATTGCACTGACAAATAGAGATAGGGAGCGAAAAAAACAAATCTATCATCAAAATGAATTTTTTTTGGGAAAATGTCAATTAGTTCTTAATCAATTAGTTAATGTCTATAAAATGCGAAAGCGTGATAGTTCCCCTCCTTTCAAGGAGGGGGAAGGGGGTGGATGTATCTTATTTATTCTTCTTCATGTTCATAACTATTTATGATATAGTGTTTCATTTCATCCAGCACAATGGACATATTGTGTAATACATCAAAATCCGTCGTATGGAACACTTTAATTCCCAATGAATTCAAATAAGCATCCCTTCGTCCATCATATTCTGTTTTCTCATTATGCGATGCTCCATCAATCTCAATAGCCAAACTCAGTCTTCTGACGTAAAAGTCCACGATATAGTTTCCTATTATTTTTTGTCTGTCAAAATCAATTCCGTAAAACATTTTTTTATGAACCTGCAGCCAAAATGCTACTTCAGCAAGATTCCCAGCGTGGCGATTCTGTCTGGCAAAATTTCTGAGTCCCTCATTTACAGGAAGATTCGGTATGCGGTATTCTTTTATTTTGTAGTTATCAATGAGTATCATAATGTATCTTTGATGTCTATATTACCACCCCTTTATCCCCTCCTAAATAGGAGGGGAATGGTCGGTGTTTTTCCCTCCTAAACAGCGGGGAATGGTCGGGGAGTTTCTTCTCAGTGTGTTTTCTTTTGGTTGATAATATTCAATTATTTGATAGTAAGTTAGATAAAATGCGAAAGCACGATAATTCCCCTCCTTTCAAGGAGGGGGAAGGGGGTGGATGTATCTTATTTATTCTTCTTCATAATGTATCTTTGATGTCTATATTACCACCCCTTTATCCCCTCCTAAACAGGAGGGGAATGGGCGGTGTTTCTTCCCTCCTAAATACCTTAGATTTGCA
>DCHI01000002.1:0-854 GCA_002314795.1 Bacteroidales bacterium UBA1756
TACAATTTGTTCTGTGCCTCTTACAAGCGCAACGACCATAATTAAACCGAGTTTTTTCATAAATAAAATTGATAAAATAGTTTTGAAAATTTTGAGCGACAAAAGTACGACATATTCCATCGTAAAAATCAAGTTCAAAAAATCTTTTTCGTTGTTTAAAAAGCAAGATAACTTTAACTTTTCGAGCTTTCCAAACTGAATTTTTAATCTAAAAAAATGAACAATCACCTATCAAATTTTGTCGTACCTTTGCCGCTTGTTTTTGAAACTATACTAAGTATTATTATATGGCAAATTTTTTAGCAAAACTATTTGGTACTAAATCAGATAGAGATTTAAAACAACTGATTCCGATTAAAGACCTCGTGTTAGAGGCATACGAAACCATTAAGGATCTCACCAATGACGAACTCCGTGAAAAAACCATTGAATTCAAACAGCTCATTCACGATGCCGTCAACGAAGATGAAACCCGAATTGCCGAAATAAAGCAAATTTTAGATACCAATTACGGAATGGCCATTTCTGAAAAGGAGAAACTTTACAAAGAAATGGAACATTTGGAAAAGGATTCCTACCAAAAAACGCAAGATATTTTGGATCTGATTCTTCCAGAAGCTTTTGCCGTAATGAAAGAGACGGCTCGCCGGTTTAAAGAAAACGAGACCGTAGTTGTTACCGCCACGCAGCGCGACCGCGACATCGCCGCCCGCCGCGAATGCGTCACTATTGAAGGGGACAAAGCCATCTACCAGCACGCGTGGTCGGCCGGCGGCAATATGATTACCTGGGATATGTGTCACTACGACGTACAGCTCATCGGCGGTACGGTTATGCACCAAGGAAAAATCGCT
>DCHI01000002.1:935-7106 GCA_002314795.1 Bacteroidales bacterium UBA1756
AAGGCGTGCACGTCGTCACCGTCAACGACTACTTGGCCAAGCGTGACAGCGAGTGGATGGGACTTCTGTACGAATTTCACGGACTCACTGTTGACTGCATCGACAAGCACGAGCCCAACTCCGAGGAACGTCGTCAGGCCTACCTCGCGGACGTTACATACGGGACCAACAATGAATTCGGTTTCGACTACCTTCGTGACAATATGGCCCGCAACGTATCAGAATTGGTGCAACGTCCTCACAATTACGCTATTGTGGATGAGGTGGACTCCGTCCTCATTGACGACGCCCGTACCCCGTTGATTATCTCCGGTCCTACTCCGCGCGGGGATCAGCAAGAGTTCGACAAATACAAACCCAACGTGGAACGATTGTACAAAGCCCAGGAAGAATTGGTTAGCAAGATGCTCCCCGTGGCTCGCGAATTGGTTTCAAAAAATCCCGATATCAAACCGCAAGAGTTTGGTGCTCAACTGCTTCTCCGTTGCCACAGAGCCCTTCCCAAGAACCAACGTCTCATCAAGTTCTTGAGCGAACCCAATATCAAGAATATTTTGCTTCGTACGGAAGCGTTTTATATGGCGGAACAAAACCGCAATATGTTCATCATTGACAACGACTTGACTCCGTTTGATGATGAAATCAATGAAAAAATCCACAAGTTCAGCAAGCGTGTCGAAGACTTTAACAAATTAGCCGACAGCATTCCCACGTTGGACGAAGAACACCAGCGGAAAGAAACCGAAAATCTGAAAAAAAGCGCCGCCAGCGCACGCAAGGATTTGGCTCAATTGTTAGAAGACTGCCAACGTCAGCTGAGCGAAGAAATCATTGCGGAAGACCACATCAAATTTGCCAAAACGTTGGCAAACATCGTTCTCGCATACCAAGACATCGCCTATTTGGATCCAATGATCACGACGGCTTTGGAACGTCCCATCAAGCCGTTTGCTGAATACAAGGAGATGATGATTTCTACCTTGCAAGACAAGGTGAACAACGCCCCCGGAACCGAAGTCAAGGGTTTCTTCAGCGCAATGCTGAAAGCGATGCAAGGGGCCGACGTAGTTACAACCAACGACTTCCGTCTGACCGAATTAGCCGACATCAACTTCGGTAAATTCGGTTTGCATTTCGTTATTGAAGAAAAGCTCAATTCCGTTACCATTATGGAAAAAGGTATTGAGGCCATTTCCACGAACACCGAGGAAGCCAAGTTGTTCATTATGCCGGAAATCAGCACGGAACTGAGTATGCTGGAGAATGAAAATCTGGACCCGCGCGAAAAAGCGGAACGCAAAGCGGAAATCTACCGGAATTTTTCGATGGCGTCCGAACGCATTCACACCGTACAGCAACTTTTACGCGCTTACACGATGTTCCGTTTGGATGACGAATACGTCATCATTGACAACAAAGTCAAAATCGTAGATGAACAGACGGGACGTATTATGGAAGGCCGCCGTTATTCCGAGGGTCTTCACCAGGCCATCGAAGCTAAGGAAGGTGTCAAGGTGGAAGCTGCAACGCAGACGTACGCAACCATCACGTTACAAAACTACTTCCGTATGTACAAGAAGTTAGCCGGTATGACCGGTACGGCTGAAACGGAAGCGGGAGAATTCTGGAACATTTACAAATTGGACGTCGTCGTCATCCCGACCAACCGTCCGATTGCCCGTGTGGACGCGGAAGATATGGTTTATAAGACCAAACGTGAGAAGTTGGCTGCCGTTGTCGATAAGATTTTAGAACTTCACGAGCAGAACCGTCCGGTTCTGGTAGGTACCACCTCCGTAGAAGATTCCGAACTTCTTTCAGCCATTCTCACCCGTCGTCACATTGCACACAACGTATTGAATGCCAAGCTTCACAAGAAGGAAGCCGACATTGTTGCCGCCGCCGGACAACCGGGCGCTGTCACCATTTCTACCAATATGGCAGGCCGTGGTACCGATATCAAGTTAGGACCTGGCGTCAAAGATATGGGCGGTTTGGCCATTCTCGGCACCGAGCGTCACGACTCCCGCCGTGTAGACCGCCAGTTGCGTGGTCGTGCCGGCCGTCAAGGCGACCCGGGCAGCTCCCAATTCTACGTTTCCCTCGAAGACAATCTGATGCGTCTGTTCGGCTCTGACAAAATCGCCAAGGTGATGGACAGCATCGGTTTGCAAGACGGCGAGGTCATCCAGCACAGTATGATTACCAAGTCCATTGAACGGGCACAGAAAAAAGTGGAAGAAAATCACTTCGGCACACGTAAGCACCTTTTGGAATACGACGACGTAATGAACAGCCAGCGTGACACGATTTATCGCAAACGCCGCAACGCTCTTTTCGGAGACCGCCTTTCCATCGACCTTTCGCAAATGATAGAAGACGTTTGCACGGGTGTGGTAGAAGAAAACTGGAATTCAAAGAGTTACGACGATTTCGTCACCGATATGATTACCCTCTTCGGTTGCGAGTCCCCCTTCTCCGAAAGCGATTTCTTGGAAGGCCGTCCCGAAAAACTCGTGGACGAACTCTACGAATTTGTTTACAATGAATATAAAATGAAGATGGAGCAGTTGGCAGAAAAAGCATATCCTGCCATCGAAACCATCTATTCCGCCGTTGGAGACCAAACGCTCGGCCTGCCTTTCATCTGCAAAAACAGACAGTTGGGCGTGGCCATTCCTTTCAAAAGATGCTATGAAAACAAACAGGAAATCTCACTGTCCGTTGAAAAGGGAATCACCATCGCAGTGATTGACAATGCGTGGAAGGAACATCTTCGCGAATTGGACGACTTGAAACAGTCGGTTCAGAATGCTTCGTACGAACAAAAAGATCCTCTTTTGATTTACAAATTGGAATCTTTCAACCTGTTTGACAAATTATTAGACCGCATCAACCGTGAAATCGTCTCCTTCCTGTGCAGTTGTACGCTTCCCGAACTTGACTTGTCACACCTTCGTCCTATGCAACTGCCCGAGTCGGATGCCAAGAAACTTCAGACCAGCCGCAGCGAAGGTGGCGTCCGCCCAGGAAGCAAGGGGGCCGCACCGATTCACGTTGAAAAGAAAGTCGGACGAAACGACCCCTGTCCCTGCGGAAGTGGCAAAAAGTACAAAAACTGCCACGGAATGGGAGAATAAATCGATTTGAAAATGATTACCATTCAAGAAATTGCCAATCTACTTGACGCCAACTGCTCACAAATCTCTCAACCTCAACTCACTATCGCGGAACTACTATACGACAGCCGCCGACTGTTAAGCCCGTCCAACACGCTCTTCTTTGCCATTAAAACGGACAAGAACGACGGACACGACTACATTCCCGACCTGATTAGCAAAGGCGTACGCAATTTCGTGATTACCGAAAATTGCAATCGTTGGACTCCATTCAACGATTGCAATTTTATTTGTGTCAACGATAGTGTGGAAGCACTGCAAAAGTTGGCAAAATATCACCGCACACTGTTCAACATTCCGGTTGTCGGAATTACGGGGAGCAACGGAAAAACCATTGTAAAAGAGTGGCTTACGCAAATGTTGGCGGAAGATTTTCGCATCGTCGCCAGCCCAAACAGCTACAATTCACAAATTGGCGTTCCGTTTTCCGTATGGCAGATGGCCACTTCGCACAACTTAGCGATTTTTGAAGCCGGCATTTCCCGTCCGAAAGAGATGTGCAAAATTGCGGACATCATCCGTCCCACCATCGGCATTCTCACCAATATCGGGAGTGCCCACGCGCAGTTTTTCATAGATGAAAAAGAGAAATTGGAAGAAAAAATCCAATTGTTCCGAAATGCCGATGTCATCATCTATAATAATGATAACGAACTTGTTTCCAATGCTTTTCAACGAAAGCAGTTTATTTCCAAGAAGCTGCTTTCGTGGGGAAGAAACGAGCGAGCGACCTATCGGATTTACGCTGAAAATTGCGAACGAAGCCAGACGACCGTCACCATCGGGAGCCACGAGTTCATCATTCCGTTCGCAGACAGTGCCTCGGTTGAAAATGCACTTCACTGCATCGTTTTTCTGCTCCACCTCGGATTCTCCACGGCCGAAATCAATCGGAAATTGTCACGACTCACTGCCGTTTATATGCGAATGGAGGTGAAAGAAGCTGTCAACCAATCCGTCGTTATCAACGATACTTACAGCTTGGACTACAATTCGTTACGAGTGGCGTTGGACTTCACCAAATCGCAAATTCGCTACGAAAGGAAAACCGTCATACTTTCCGATTTCGCCCAAGTGGGGACATTGAAGGAGGAGGATTACTCCGCACTCAACCAACTTCTCAAGAGCAACGGAGTCACCAAATTCATTGCCGTCGGCCCGGACTTTTTCCTTCACCGCGCCCAATTTGACATCACGGAGACCCACTTTTTCAAAGAGACGTCAGAACTTTTGAAGGCGATGAATCACATTGACTTTCAAAACGAGGCGATTTTGGTAAAAGGGGCACGAACTTACGGATTTGAGCAGGTGGTTGATGTTTTGCAACTCCGCTCGCACCGGACCATTCTCAACGTCAGTCTGCCGGCCGTAGTCAACAACCTCAACTACTATCGTAGTCTGATTTCACCGAAGACGAAAGTCGTGGCGATGGTCAAAGCGCAATGCTACGGACTCGGGGACGTCGAACTCATCAACGAATTGCAGTACCACAACATTGACTATTTGGCAGTTGCATACACCGACGAAGGCGTGAACTTTCGCAAAAAGAACATCAAACTCCCCATCATCGTTTTAGGAGCCGAAGGAGAAAGTTTCGAAATGATGATACAATATGGTTTGGAACCCGAACTTTTCAACTTTTATTCATTCACAGAATTTGAAAAAGCGCTTTCACATCATCCTGAAATAGAAGAATTTAAGATTCACTTAAAGATAGATACGGGAATGCACCGGATAGGTTTTCGCAAAGAGGACATTCCCGAATTGGTGGCACGCATTCAGCGCAATTCCAAACTGAAAGTGGCCTCCATTTTTTCACATTTGGCGGCGGCAGAAGATCCGACGGAGGACGCATTCACGCACTCGCAAATCACTTATTTCAAAGAAATTACAGAAGAAATCACGTCACATTTCCCCTACCCTATTCTTCGGCACATTGCCAATACGGCGGGAATTTCGCGGTTTCCGGAGGCGCATTTTGATATGGTGCGCGTAGGAATCGGGCTGTACGGTTTCACCTCGGTCCCATCGGATCAGACTCATTTGCAACACGTTGCCACATTGAAGACACTCATCACGCACGTTCGGACGATTGGTGTTGGCGAAACGGTCGGTTACAATCGGACTTTTTCGGCGCAGCAGCCCACGAAGGTGGGGATCATCCCGTTGGGCTATGCGGACGGCTTTCCGCCCGAGTTGGGTAAGGGCGTGGGGCACGTCATCGTGAAGGGACGTCACGTTCCGATTATAGGCAAGATCTGTATGGATATGGCGATGATTGACCTCACGGACGTAGATGCCGCCGAAGGTGACGAAGTCATTGTTTATGGCGACGATAACCGCATTGACGACATTGCCGCTTCCATCGGGAAGATTCCGTACCATTTGCTGACCGCCATCTCAAAACGCGTGCCCCGGATTTATGTAGTGGAGTGAGGGACGATTTTCCTCGCACGCTCAGCCAACCCGTGCTGCCGTGCGGGACGCCTATGTGACGTTCCTACGGCCTCGCCCCGTACTGCGCTCTATCGGACTTGTACGGGGGTACCGATGTGCAGCCTATCCGAGGCTGGCGCGGTATCACGCCACACTGTGACGTCCCTACTTCCTACTTCTTACTTCTTACTTTTTCAGTGCAGCCCCTACTGGCTGACAAGGATTCTGCTACCGACTGACAATCTTAATTTCTTCATTCCTTCGTTTCTTAGTTTCCAACTATCAGTTCACCAATCACTGATCACCGCTCACTAATTAATCCCCCACCCTTCCAACTGGTGCGTGGCGGTGCTGAAGTTGGCGCCGATTTTCACTATCGGACGCGGGTCGGAAAGGTAGCGGTCAGCGTAGCGGCGTTCCTCAATCTGGGCGAGTGCCTCTTCCACCGTTTTGTCCAACTTGAACTCAAAGATGTAGATGTGGGAAGCGGTTTCCACCACCGCGCCGATTCTGCCTTTCGAGGTGTGCTGCTCCACCGTGATGTAGGAACCCGCCA
>DCHI01000002.1:7207-8393 GCA_002314795.1 Bacteroidales bacterium UBA1756
AGGCGCGTCATAAAACCGTTCACGTTCCCGTGCATCAAATCCAACGTAAATTCGCGTATGGAGAAACCACTTCTATCGACCGGCGGGACATACAATGGCGCGATGAATTTCAAAAAGCCGTCACGCACTTCAAGGTTCGGGTATCCTAATATATATTCTCGGAACAGATTGTCGTACCCCTTGATGGTCAGGTAGCCCGCCTGGTAGATGATGGGCACCGGGTTATTGGACTCGGCGCGGTAGTTGGTGATGTCGGTGGCATCCATACGGACGCCCTCCAAATCAGTGATGTCGTAGTGCGACTGTTTCAGCAGCTCCATCAGGAACGTGGGAGTGCCCGTCTGGAACCAATAGTCCTTGACATCCTGACTGTCAAACACATTTAACACACTGAACGGATTATATACACCAACCGCATTTTCGTGAAAATGATAGCCATCATAGTGCAGACGTAATTTATCCAACATATCCGAATAAGCGACACTGTTTTTAGCTGCCAACTGTTGTATATCCTCTTTGAAATTATCTTCCAATTCTTTTTCTGAAATTCCGCACAAGGTGGAATAATCATACCACATACTGATGTCTTTCAGCTGGTTAAGGTCGCTGAAGATGCTTACCTTGGAAAACTTGGTAACACCTGTGAGCAGCACAAACCTCAGGTACTCGTCGTTAGACTTCAGCACGCCGTAGAACCCCTTGAGAATTTTGCGGAACTGGTCGGCTAACTCCTCGTTGGTGATGGCCTCCAGTATGGGTTTGTCATATTCGTCTATCAGCACCACTACCGGCATCCCCGTCCGTTCATTGGCACAACGGATAAGATAATCAAAACGATTGTCCAATGGCTCATCGGAGGGCGCAATCCCATACCTTTGCTCATATTGTCTGATTTCTCTGTCAATGACTGACTTCAAGGAATCTACATTCTCGTACATTTTTCCATTGAAATCCAGCCGAATAACCGGATACTCTTTCCATTCCGTCTCCAACTCTGCAATTTTCAGCCCCTCGAACAACGCTTTCTTACCCAAGAAATACTGTTCCAATGTGGAAATCAGCAGCGACTTGCCGAACCGCCGCGGGCGACTGAGGAAATAGACAGTCCCTTCCGAAGCCAATTTGTAAATCAGGTCTGTCTTATCAACATACACATAATTATCTTTGATAATCTTTTCAAAGGTCT
>DCHI01000067.1:0-4092 GCA_002314795.1 Bacteroidales bacterium UBA1756
AGAAGTACTTTGAGAAGGACAAGGCCTTGGAACGCCGTTTTCAGAGCGTGATGGTGGACGAACCGGGTACGATGGAGAGCATCAGCATCCTGCGCGGACTGAAGGAGAGCTACGAGAATCACCACAAGGTGCGCATCCAGGACGATGCTATCATCGCTGCGGTGGAACTCTCGAACCGTTACATCACCGAGCGTTTCCTTCCCGACAAAGCCATCGACCTGATTGACGAGGCCGCGGCGAAACTGAAATTGGAAATCAACTCCAAACCCGAAGCGTTGGACGAAATCGAGCGGAAAATCAGACAGTTGGAAATTGAACGGGAGGCCATCAAACGCGAAAAGTCAGAAGAAAAGGTTTTGGCTTTGAGCAAGACAATTTCTGAATTGAATGAGCAAAGAAACGCGCTTTCTGCCAAATGGCAAGCTGAAAAGGACATCGTTGATAAGATTCAGTACAACAAGAAACTGATTGAAGATTACAAGTTGGAAGCTACCAATGAGGAACGTCAGGGCAACTATGGCCGTGTCGCGGAACTCCGTTACGGTTTGATTAAAAATACCGAAAACGAAATTAAGCAGCTTCAGGAGGAACTTGCTATCGTTCAGGGAGATAAAGCTATGATTGACGAAGTAGTAGGGGAGGATGACATCGCCGATGTCGTCTCTCGTTGGACGGGAATTCCGGTCAGCAAGATGATGCAGAGTGAGAAATCCAAACTGTTGCATTTAGAGGAGGAGCTTCATCGCCGTGTCGTCGGACAGAACGAGGCCATTACTGCCGTTGCGGATGCCATCCGTCGTAGCCGTGCCGGACTTCAGGATAGCAAACGCCCCATCGGTTCGTTCATCTTTATGGGAACTACCGGCGTGGGGAAAACCGAGCTGGCGAAGGCGCTTGCCGAGTATTTGTTCAATACGGAAGAGGCAATCATCCGTTTCGATATGAGTGAGTTCCAAGAAAAACATACGGTTTCCCGTCTTATCGGGGCGCCTCCTGGTTACGTCGGCTACGACGAAGGTGGCGAGTTGACTGACAAAGTCCGTCGCCGTCCCTACGCCGTCATTCTTTTTGATGAAATCGAAAAAGCCCACCCCGATGTCTTCAACATTCTCCTCCAGGTTCTTGACGATGGCCGTCTGACCGATAACAAGGGACGTGTTGCCGATTTCAAAAACAGCATCATTATTATGACGTCCAATCTCGGTTCCGACATCATTCAGGGAAATTACGCCGAGTCGAACGGGCTTTCTGACGAAGAGGTGTTTGAACGGACGAAGGCGGAAGTGAATGCTTTGTTAAAGAAAACGTTACGTCCAGAATTTCTCAATCGTATTGATGAAATCGTGATGTTTGAACCGCTTTCCAAACGGGAGATTCGCGACATTGTCAAGATGCAGATTCACCATCTCAACGAACTCCTTGAGCAGCAGAATATCACGGTGGAATTCACAAAGTATGCCATCGACCAACTTGTTGAATTGGGCTACGAACCTTTGTACGGGGCGCGTCCGTTGAAGCGGGTGTTGCAGAAAAAGATTCTTAACGAGCTTTCAAAATTTATTTTGGAAGGAAATGTTGAAAAACAGGGCGTTATCGTCGCCGACAGTATTGAGGACGGTACCTTCGTGTTTTTTAATAAGGAGTGAGTTAGGGGGCGGGATTATATTGAAGGTGTAATGACAAGTCGCCAGGTCCCGTCCTTTTCTGTTCTCTGTATGTAGCCCTTTTGTGTAAGTTGCTTAATTTGTTTATTTGTAGCTGCTACACTTATGCCTACTTCGTCTGCGAGTTTTTGAATGGTAATCTCAGGTATAGCATACATCAAGTTGAGGATTTTACTTGTAGAATCACTTTTGAAATTTACTCTCTCGCCATCAAACCACCAGACATTTTCTCCGCGTTCCGTCAGAAAACGGATATTGTATGTTAGTTCTTCAACAAATAGCTTTCTAAAATAAGTCAGAAACTGTTGGATATCTCGCTTTGATGCACGAGCACCATCTGATGGGGTTGAGCCGACGGTTAAATCTGTTTTGTGCAATGCCTCTATGTACGCGTTCTTTTTTCTGCTTCGGACTACAATCATAGGGTAGCCGTGGCGTGTAAGGATATAATTAACCATCAGACGGGCGATGCGTCCATTGCCATCTTCAAACGGATGAATGCGGATATAACGGTAATGAAACATTGCGGCAAGTTCAATTGGTGTGAGCTTCCCCGACTGTTCTGCTTCGTTATACCAATCCACAAGATCAGCCATAAAAGCTGGTGTCTCTTCAGGCGATGCATACTCGAACCTATCTCCGTAGCGGGTTATGACACTGTTTGGACGTGTCTTATACTGGCCAGAATGAATCACATAACTTGTCTGCTGTCCGCCTGGTAGGTTGCGATACACGGTGTAATCTTCACGAAGAAGGGTTTGGTGGAGGGTGCGGATGAAGTTCTGTGTCAGAGGTATGTCTTTTAGCATCGCTTCTTCTATCATCATTTTCAAACCGACATTGCTTGCTGTCATCTCTTGTACATCTTTCACTTCTGCTTCACCTACAATCTTGCCAAACAGCAAAAGAATTTCTGTCTGTCCGTATGTCAAGGTATTTCCTTCCAAATGATTACTGTTATAGTTGAAATCAATGGTAAACCTACGGTTGAGCATTACTCTATCGCGGTCAGAGAGAGGTTGTAGTGCTGACCATTGTTGCAGCAAGTCTTGTATCTTATCCATTATTATTATTATTATTGCAAGAAAATACTCTTAAAGGTGTATATTGTCTACCTTTTATGTGATTTTTTTGCATTTTTTATTTTTAAAAAGTGTGCAGCTACCTTTTTTAATTCTAATTTAGTAGAAGAAATTTCATTTATAATTCTCTTTTTTCGCCCGCAAAGTTACACCAAGTTTGTTTCATATCGTGTGACATCCCCGAAAAACTTTCGGCATTCTTTTAATTTTTCTCAATAGGCGGGATGTTTCGTCGACCACAACAGGTCCTTAACGTCCACATCCAACAGCTCGGCAATCAATTGCTTCCTTTTTTCAACCAAATTAACCGAGCAAACACGCCATTTCGCCCGATAGGGGAGCGGTGACGGAAACCCATTTGTGGCTCACCGGATGTTCAAACTCTACTTTGTAGGAGTGCAATGAAATGGAGCCGTCTTTGTTGGAGCGTTTTGCCCCATATTTCAAGTCGCCTTTGATGATGGTGCCGTTGGCCGCCAACTGTGCCCTGATTTGGTGATGGCGTCCGGTATATAATTCCACCTCCAACAAGGTGTAGTTCGTCAATTGGCGGAGGATTTTGTATGATAGTTCCGCTTTTACAAAACCGGGCTTTTCGGTGTGCGAAACGTACGTCTTGTTTGCTTTTTCGTTTCGTTGCAGGTAGTCGGTCAGCCGCTGCTCCGGAACGTGCGGGGATTGTTCTACCAAAGCCCAATAAATTTTGGTGATTTTCCGTTCCTTCACGATTTCGTTCATTCGCGAAAGCGCTTTGGACGTTTTGGCGAAGATGACGGCGCCACTCACGGGACGGTCAATCCGGTGAACGAGTCCGCAAAAGACATTGCCTGGTTTGTTGTAGGTGATTTTAAGATATTCCTTGACGGTCTCGACCAGCGGGACATCCCCGGTTTTGTCTCCTTGAACGATTTCACCGGCCATCTTATTGACAATAATAAGATGGTTGTCTTCGTAGAGAATCCGTTTGGCAATATCCATTAGTACTGTTCCTTTTCGTTGGGGAAATCAACGTTTTTGACATCCTCGATGTAGTTCCCGACGGCGCGGATGATTTCTTCACTGAGGTTGTGGTATCTTCTTAAAAACCGAGGTGAAAATTGCTGGGTGATGCCCAACATATCGTGCAGGACGAGGACTTGTCCGCTGGTGCTGTTTCCGGCACCAATCCCGATGGTTGGTATGCTGACGGCTTCGGTGACACGTTTGGCAACATCGGCAGGAATCTTTTCCAAGACGATGGCAAAGCAACCGTATTTTTCCAACTCTTGAGCGTCGTGAAGGAGTTTTTCCGCTTCCGCCTCTTCCGTGGCACGGACAGCGTAAGTTCCGAATTTGTTGATAGATTG
>DCHI01000067.1:4168-13457 GCA_002314795.1 Bacteroidales bacterium UBA1756
TTTCTTCGCCACCTTCCATTTTTACGGCGTCGGCTCCCGATTCCTTCATAATGCGTATGGCAGAGTGAAGTGCTTCTTTGGAGTTGCCTTGGTACGTGCCAAACGGCATATCTACCACGACAAAAGCGCGTTCGACGGCGCGGACAACGGAGGAAGCGTGATATATCATCGCATCGAGCGTGATGGGTAGGGTGGTCCGATAACCAGCCATCACGTTGGCGGCAGAGTCTCCAACCAAAATGATGTCTATTTTTGCTAAATCCAACAGTTTAGCTAAGGAGTAGTCGTAAGAAGTCAACATAGCGATTTTCTCGCCATTGTCACGCATCTTTTGTAAAATGTTCGTCGTGACCTTGTTGACGTCGCGATATAAGTAGTCTGACATAGTTGTTACTATTCTATCGTTTTTTCAATCAAGTATTTGTCTCTTTTAGGATCAATGCCGGAAATCAGTTCTCCGAGGAAACCGGCCAAGAATAACTGGCACCCGATGACCACGGCGAGCAACGCGAGGTAGAACAAAGGCTGGTCTGTCACCTGTCGGAAGATTTCGCCACTATATTGGAGCGCTAATTTCTTGATGATGAGAGCAATGACAATCAAAATTCCTATCAGAAATGAAACGCTTCCCCAAAGTCCGAAAAAGTGCATCGGTTGTTTTTTGAACTTGTTGGTGAAGTTGAGTGTCATCAAGTCAAGGTAACCGTTCACAAATCGATTCCAGCCGAATTTGGAAACTCCATACTTGCGTTTTTGGTGAATCACCACCTTTTCTCCAATTCTCTTGAAACCGGCCCATTTTGCAATCACGGGAATGTAACGGTGCATCTCGCTGTAAATCGTGATGTTTTTCACAACATCTTTCCGATAGGCCTTCAACCCACAGTTGAAATCGTGCAACTTGATTCCCGACACGCGCTGGGTAGTGCGATTGAATAACTTGGACGGAATGTTTTTCAAAAGAACGTTGTCGTATCTTTTTTTCTTCCAACCGGAAACGACATCGTACTTCTCTTCCGTAATCATTCTATAAAGTTCCGGAATTTCGTCCGGACTGTCTTGCAAGTCGGCATCCATCGTGATGACCACGTCGCCCTGACAAGCTTGGAACGCGGTGTTCAAAGCGGCTGATTTTCCATAGTTGCGACGGAACTTAATCCCTTTCACGTTGGCGTTTTTGGCGTGAAGTTCTTCAACCACTTCCCAGGAGCGATCGATGGAACCGTCATCAACCATAATGATTTCGTATGAAAGTGAGTTTGCATTGGTTACGCGTTCAATCCACGCTGCCAATTCGGGCAGTGACTCTTCTTCGTTGTACAAGGGAACGATTACGGATAGATTCATTTTATCGTTTATTTTGTTTCGTTATTTGTTTCTTCTTGGTTTGTTTCAGACGGTTGCTCCTCCGGTTCTTCGTCTTCTAATGAGCATTTTCTTTTTTCATTTCTATACAAAAATAGAGCAACGAAAATGTTTAGCAGAAGGCCGTAGAGCAAGATGGAAAGTGAGTAGGCAAATGCCGCCATAACGGGGCTGTCGCTTTGGGGAATGGTGGGTTTGATGGCTTCGAAGCGTGCCACGAGCGGATTGAGTCCGTTGATGGTTTGTCCGCTGTTTTCTAACAGGAGGGGAAGTTGAGCCAAACACTCCTTATTCGTCTCATTCGCATTCGTCAGGATGGCTTCTGTACATTGGTAAAGCAGTGTGTTGGCGTGAACATTGAAGGAGTCCAATTGGAAAGCGGGGTCGTCCGAAGCGTGGGGCTTATCGACCAACTGTCTTTCGTACGCGATGAGAAGAATGTCGAGGGCACTGTCAAGGGGCGCAGCACAAACGCTATCGATGGTCATTTGAGCGCGTTCCGCTTTGATGATGGTCTTGACATCTTCGCAGTACTTGATGAGTTCTGAACGAGTAATTGTGTCTTTCTCGAGGCGTTCGTACGCCAATTGGATGTTTCTCTGGTTGTTCTTTTCAACGCCGTCGGTTTCAATGAAAGTATAGTGGCACAGAAGGTAGGCAATCATCACCAGGTAGGCGAAAACAACGACGACGATTCCGTGGCCGAATGCCGGTGCAAAGCGGATGACGCCGTCCTGTACTTTGTCCCGGATTTCCTTAATTGCCATATAGATGGCTCCGACGAAGGCTGCCACCATCAGTAGGTCGGAGATGGCTCCGAACGGATAGCCGGCATCTAAGGTGGAGGCATAATAAGATACTAACTTAATGAGAGAAAGCCCTGCTCCAAGCAAGGCTCCCCATTTTATTGTGATAAATAATTTTTTTCCGCTCATAAAAGATATTCTTACGAGACTTTAGGAATATTAGTTTCCTTTGTAGAATACGTGTCTGTTGTCAACGATTTTAACTGATTTTTCCAAATCACCCATTGCGATGGTAGCTTCGTTGGAACCTCTTCCGATGGTGACTTCTCTGAGAATGTTTCTTTCCATTCCGAGAGCGTCGGAAGGTTTGCCGGCTTCGGTGCTGTAAATCGTGGCGATGCAGATAGCGTTTTTGCAGCTAACGACGGCGGGTTTGCCGTTGGCTTCCATCGTTGACATTTTTCCGATGAGGGCGTTGTCAATACCGTAAGGCATATTTTGTGCGAAGGAGATTTTCAAGCTGTCGCGTGATTGGAAACCATATTTTCCAGAGAGTGCAGCAACGGAGCTGCTTGCCAGTTCCTTGGTGAGTTTTTCGTCGATGGCAGCGATTTTCTTTTCCATCTTCAACTCTTCCATAATCTGATCCTTCACGTTTTCAAATTCGCCTTTGCCAGCTTCTTTGACGCGTTTCAAACCGGCAACGATGAAAACTTGAGCTCCAAGTTGTTTCGGTTGATTGTATCCTGTGTATGCGAATCTGCCTTCGAAAGCGGTACGGGAAACGGTGTTGACTTCAGTTTCTTTGTCAAATGCCCAGCTGATGGCTTCGCGGCACATCAGCATTTCTTGCATACCCGTCATAATGGTGCCTTGCATATTTTTGATGTCCGTTTGAGGAATGAGGAAGGCGCCCTTGCTTTGTGCCAATGAGTCTAACTTTTCAACATTGTCACAAGCGGAAGCCAATTCGTTGGCTGACATACGAAGACTTTCAATGGTGTTTTTAGAAGCTTCGACCGGTACAGGATAGAGAACGTATTGTCTCTTTTCGTTGGCTTGCGTCTTGTTGAGGACTTGCATAACCAGGTAGCAGTCCATTGCTTCGTGTACATAAACCTGACCGATTCCGGTGTTAATTAACTTTGTGTAAAGGGTGTCGGGCATATCTTCAAACCAATAGGTGCTGTCGGCTTGGAAGATTCTTTCATTTTTGTATTTGGGAAGGAGTTCGAAAATGGAAGTGGTGGTGGTAACTGCGTGAGCCAAGCTGTCAGCGAGAACTTTAGCAGCTTCTTTTTCCATAGTGACATTGTTCTGACCATATTTGAAAGGAATGGTCAAGAAAGTGGTTTGGATGGAGTCCGGACGGTAAGCGACGTCGCGGATTTTACCGAAGTACCAGAAATTACCGTCCAAATAAGGAGCGATGTAAGTGCCGGCAGCTGAATGGTAAATGATGGTATCCAACTTGCTCGGAAGAGCGTATTTGGCTTCTTTGTCTTCTACTCCGTAGTGTTGGAGTGCGGATTCACCGTGTTTCAAATACATTAAGGTATCTAATTGAAGGTGTGAAGCGGTTTGATCGTTGTATGACCAGAAATAAGCTTCGCCGGCAGCGAATTTTCTGTTCTTTTCGATTTTTCTTTCAGCTTTAACGAAATCGTTGATGGAGGTAGCAGCGGTAAAGCGGTCGAAAATGGTTCTTACAGAATCTTCAATATCTTTTCTGTCTTGTGCGGTTGCGATAATCGGGAAGATGGCGAAATCGATGTCGCGTGCATTTTCTTTAACGAAATAACGATTTTGATGTTCTTTAAAGAATGCCTTTGCCTCTTTTTCGTCAACGGTAACTTGAATGTCGTTGAAAGCGGGGACGGAAGGATTTACCAATGCGAGTTGCATTGTAGCGACATTTTCAGAACCGACTTGTTTCAGCAAAGGAGTTGAAAAATAGGTGGAACTTCCGCAGAGGGTGAAATAAGCCATATTTTTTGCTTCCAAGACGGCCATTCTTTCAATGGCTTTATACATATTGTAGAGATCGGTTCCTCTGTAGTCGTTGATGTTGTTCAATGCGTCCATCAAAGCATCAACGGTTGTACCGCTGTTTTGGAGAAGGCGTTGGCAAACGATAATGAGATATTGTTGTGCCGTGCTTCTTTGTGTTGATTGAGTGGAGAGACTTCCAATGAGGTCGGCATTGATGTTTTCTACCATTTCGTCGTGGAAAGTGATACCGAGTTTGGAGATTTGTTTGTTGAGAAGGACTTCTTGTTTGATTTGTTCCCAAGTGAAGTCGTGGATGTATTGGTCTAATTCGTCATCTGTGCTAGTGATGTTGTTCGCGTATGTGATGAGGGCTCTGTTCTGTTCAAAATAGGAAGTGTAGGTATTTTCTCTTCCGTCCATACGGATGGATTCGTTTCCTATCTTAGCCAAGAGGTTACGGTTGGTGATGGACGGGATGATTTGCGTCAAGTCGCCGACGATGAAGGCGAGAAGAGCGATACCGATAATGATCATTAATGCGACTCCGTGTTTGCGGATTTTGCCAATTGCTGCCATATTCTTTCTTTCTTTATTATTGATTTGTTATTTTTATATTATATGCAAAAATTAGGGCGCAAAAGTACGATTTTTTTTTCAGTTGAGGCACTGTTGCTTGTTTTTTTTCAATGGATGTCCCAAGAGCTTTTCGGCTTTCGTAAAATCTTTATTTCCAATACATTGTCTGATTTCAGAGGAACGCACTTTGTTCTCTTCCAAAATCAATTCGGGAATTATGATGATTTCTACGGAATATTTCGAACAGATTTCACGCATCGTCTCCCGATTGCCTTCCCGGTTGTGACCGAAGTTGTGGTCCGGACCCATCACGATGGCTTTTATCCCAATTTCTTTTATTAAAAAAATCAAAAAATCTTGGAAGGAGCATTGGGCAAATTCTTTGGTGAAAGGAACTACAATGAGGTGGTCAATCCCTTCTTCCTCAATCCATTCCGCATTTTCTTCTTCCGTATTGATGAGAAAGAATGGCCGTTCGGGATGTAGTACCGTTTGCGGGTGCGGCCAGAAGGTGATGACAACGGACTCCCCGCTGTGGCGTTTCGCGCCTTCTCTGACGTATTCAAAGATTCTTCGGTGCCCTAAGTGAACGCCGTCGAACGATCCGACTGTCACTACCGCGTTGTGAAATCGGGGAAGATTCTTGGTGCCTTCGTGTATTTGCAATTTTCTTTAAATTTAATTTCGAACATTCATAGCATTTCGCAATGCATTGCCAATCAACATAAAAGCAAGAACCAAAAGCATAATCGCTATGCCAGGAATGATGGCTAAATAGGCATTGTCAAGAACGATATAGGCGTAATTCTCCTTCATCATCATTCCCCACGAAGGTGTCGGGGGTTGTACGCCAATGCCTAAGAAACTGAGCCCCGCTTCCATCAAAATCGCGGATGAAAAGTTGGATGCCGCAATGACGATGACCGTCCCGGATACATTGGGTAAAAGATGTTTCCAAATAATGTGAAAACTGCTGTACCCCAGTGCCTTGCCCGCCTCGACAAATTCTTTCTCTCGCAAACTAATCATCTGTCCACGAACCACCCTCGCCACATCTACCCACATCGTGAGTCCGATGGCCATAAAAATTTGCCAGAATCCTTTGCCCAATGCAAAACTGATGGCAATGACTAACAGCAGCGTCGGAATTGACCAAACGACGTTGATGAACCACATCAGCACATCGTCTATCCAGCCGCGGAAATATCCGGCAATGGAGCCGATAAGCAGCCCGATGACCAAGGCAATGAATACGGAAATCCCGCCAACGGCCAGACTGATTCTTGTGCCAATCAGTAGCTGGCTGAGCACGTCACGCCCGTAGCGGTCCGTCCCCAATAGAAACCGTTGACGGATAATCGGGGCGTCCTCGCTCAACTCTGTTTTGGCATAACCTATTTCGGTGTCGCTTGCGTCCTCAAAGAGTTTAACATACACCGAGTCGGTTGTTGTTCGGTACTGTGAAATTGGAATCGTCTGGAACTGAGTCGGTTGACCGTATAGCATTCGATGAAGCAGTCCGTATTGTGGAACGGACTGCGGTGGCTTTACTTGCAAAAGTTGGACGCTGAATCCGGGTGGCCGAATCGCAATTTCCAATTGTTGATGATTGCAGTAGGGCGAATGGTCCGGTGTAAATAAGTAACCGCATATAGCTGTGATAATTACCAATAGTATAAAGACAAGAGAAACCATCCCTTGCGATTCCTTCCGAAAACGCTTCCACGTCAATTCGGACAGCGACACGGCACGGTAATCCTTCTTCTTCTTTTTCATTGATGAGGTTCCAGCCCTTAGGCCCAATTCGTACCTTCCTAACTAAATAGTTAATAGTACTTCCTACTTCCTACTTCTTACTTCCTACTTTTTACTTCTTACTTCTTACTTCCTACTTCCTACTTCCTACTTCCTACTTCTTACTTCTTACTTCCCCCCCTTCATAATGTCGATGAAAGGATTGAAATAGTTTTCACCCTTAGCCGTGACGCCGGCAAGTCCTTTTCCGCCAGTTTTGCTGCGCTTGATGTCGGCGAAAATACCTTTGCTGAGGGCTTCGAACAGACCTTCTTTTACCATTTCTTCCAACAAAGCGATGGCGTCATCCAATACTTTGGCAGCGCGTTGACGAACGATGCCGCCCTCTTTGAACTCGACTTCATCACCGATACTCTTCATATTGGAGAAGATGTATTTGGCATTTTCGATGGCGAGGTAGCGGTCGGACATAAACGGAGTGTGGATGGCTTCCGTAATCATACCGAGCAACTGAATGCCTTGGCCGGTCCAGATAGAGATTTCGTTGAAGAGCGCGTCCTGAATTTCACCTTTGAAAATGTTACCCGTCATAAATTTTGTAGGCGGCATATATTTCAAAGTCGCTTTCGGGAATATTTCGCGAATCATCTGTGCCTGAGCAAGTTCGTAAAGGAATCCGTTTTCAAGTTGCGGGTCCATTTCGAATGCGTGACCGAGACCCATCTGTTCTTCCGGCATACCGGCGAGAAGTGCCAATTGTTCGTTGATGAGGTCGGAAGCCAAAACGGTATGCGCTTGGTCGAATGCGTCAGCGGTGGTAAGATAGTTGTCTTCGCCCGTGTTGATGATGACACCGGCAAAACCGTTGATTACGCGGGAGAAATACTGGTCGATGAGGGTTCTTTGCGGGTTGATGTCGCGGAAAAGAATTCCGTACAGAGCGTCGTTCAACATAACATCGAGGCGTTCCAAAGCGCCCATAGCAGCGATTTCCGGCATACAGAGTCCTGAGCAGTAGTTGCAAAGGCGGATGTAGCGTCCGACTTCTTCGCCCACTTCGTCAAGGGCTTTACGCATAATTCTGAAATTCTCTTGTGTGGCGAACGTGCCTCCGAAACCTTCGGTGGTGGCTCCGTAAGGAACGTAGTCGAGCAAACTTTGGCCGGTGGTACGGATAACCGCAATGATGTCAGCACCTTGACGTGCAGCAGCTTGTGCCTGGACAACGTCTTCGTAAATGTTTCCAGTGGCTACAATTACATAAATGTAAGGTTTGCTTCCTTCGCCAATCGTGTTCAGATATTCGTTGCGTCTTGCCACATTCCCCTTGATGCGGGTGATACATTCGTCAATGTAGGGTTGGATGGCTTTCGTGATGGCATCTTTCGCGTTGACTTTCAACTGTGTGATGTCAAGTGAGCCAGCTGCGATGGCTTCTGCAATCTCCTGCGGCTTTTTCCCGGTTTCCAAAATGGCGTTGCCGATGTAGAAAAGGACACCTTCTTTCAAAACTCCCTTTTCCTGAAGTTGGTTGACGACTACGTTGGGAAGCGGTACGTCGTTGGCATCAATTCCGTCAATGCCGATAAGACGGCAGAGTGTGCGTTCTACGGCAACGGTTGTGTATTGGTTGACGAATTTTTGAACGTCGTCGGCAATACTGCCAGCCAACTGTTTCGCGTGTTTAACTTTTTGAAAGTCAAGGCCTAATTTGCTCTTTTCCATTTTTTGTTATGATATTTGTTAATACTAATTTTGTTCGTGTAAAAAGCGGCGGCAAATTTACAACCGAAAATTGAAAGTAACAAGTTGAAATTTTGCGTCGTTTTGTGCCTAAATTCCCCAGTATTTTTTAACAATTTTTGCTTCAATGACATTCTCAATCGAGTCGGGAAGGTTGGGAAACAAGTCGCGTCCGATGATTTTCTCCAGATCGTCAACGGGCATAGTGGAACTTTTGAAATCCTGTTTGTCTGATATGTTTTCCATCATAAAACCGATGGCCGCGTATTCACCGTTGCTTTCAATGAGGAAGGCCTTGAAAAATGCGTCCGGTACGCTGACACGGTTGGCGCCAATGGTTCCAAACTGGTTGCCACCAAAAATGGGGCCGCAAACGATGTAAACCTTCCCGTACTGTTCGGCAAGACGCCGTCCCATCTTTTCAGTCTTTTCCCACGAACCAGCGTTCAGGGCGTGGTCTTGCGGGCACATATTCGAAAGCAGGAAACTTTCGCGCATAGCATCCGCACTCCATTTCATATCCGCCGCCGGTGCCATATGTCCGCGGTCCCAGCCTGACCCTTTGTAGTCCGAAAGTTCCGCCTGCCTGCCGTGGACGTCAGGATCTTGGGCAAAAGCGTCATCGCGAGGAAGCTCGCCGGCGGCTTCGGCCTGCGTCAGCTCGTAGGCCACCCAGTTGGGAACTAAAGTGGTGTGGTTGTATGAAGTGGTGTAGCCGATGTGTTCCACCACGTCCTCTTCCGACGAGTGTTCAGGAATCTCTAAACGCTGGTAATTCTGCTGTTGGGCTGCTTGCGACGTCTTCCCGTCAGCTCCTGCTTTTAAGGGTGTTGAAATCTGCTCACACGATGCAAAAAATATCGTTAGAGTTAACAAGGTGATTCGTAATAAATTGCGTTTCATTGACTTACAGCTAATATTTTTCTTTTTTACTATATATCTCTTACAACTCCTTTTCTTCCTACTTCCTACTTCTTACTTCCTACTTCCTACTTCTTACTTCCTACTTCCTACTTCTTACTTCCTACTTCCTACTTCCTACTTCCTACTTCCTACTTCCTACTTCCTACCTCCTACAGCTGCCGTCTAAAAAAAATTTTCCAAACCCCTCC